>WTJY01000083.1 GCA_011524645.1 Anaerolineales bacterium
ACCACGGCCACTTCAAGCAACACAGGTATAGGAATAGGGGTAATCGTCACCAAATCATTGGAGGCGATAGGCGACTCTAAATCGGATGTGCATGCGAGAGCGAAAAACAAAACAAAGGTGATGGCGAAAAACAGTTTGGTGTGTTGCATAAGCGATAGTATAGCGAAGGGGAAAGGGATAGGCGACAGAAATGAATCACAAATCGCAGAGCTTTAGTTAAAATACCCCCCTGAAAAAACGATTCAAAATACCCTACTGGAGAATTAAAATGAATGAGCCGAAAAAACTATTGTCCATCGGTGGATGGGACCCGTGTGGTGCTTTTGGCGTACCGGCCGATATTAAAACATTTTCAGCCCACGGCCTGCATGGAATGGGGGTCTTAACGGTCGCCACCGCCCAAAACAGCACAAAATGGATCGGCGCAGAATTTCTACCGGTCGATTTTGTAGAATCCCAATTAGAAGCGGTGCTGTCTGATTATGGCACAGATGGGGTAAAAACCGGCTTTTTGGGGCGGGTCGATCTCATCAAGATGATCGGAGCCAAGCTAGCCTATTACGACCCGCCCCATGTTGTGATCGATCCTGTGTTGGTGAATCATGCCGGCCGTTTAATGTTTGGCACAGAAGTTGTGAGAGCATATCAAGATGAACTGCTCCCATTTGCGGATATCATCACCCCAAATTTAGATGAAGCGCGCGTTTTAGTCGAAAATGAAACGGGGGACGCGCAAACTGTGGCCCGTGAGCTACAAGCGATGTTTGATACAGCCGATGTGATCGTGACCGGATGCCGCCAAGGGGATCAAGTCGTTGATTGGTGGTGCAATGGGGAGCAGACGATCGGGCGCAAACGGCCGTGGATCGCAACCAATAACATCAGCGGAAGCGGAGACACATTTTCGGCCGCGCTCGTTTGTGGTCTGGCACAAGGGATGTTGATTAATGAAGCGCTCAATCATGCGGACCGGTTTATCGAGCAAAGCATACGCCGCGCAAAAGATTGGCATTTAGGCCAAGGTCCCGGCCCCGTAGGTAACATGGTCAGTTAGTTAGACCTTGTACGTTGTACGCTTATATATGGAAGACCACCCGAAATTCCTCGACTAACATGGACCGATTTTTTCACATCCATTTGGCTCAAATGAAAGCAAATCGGCCCACTTTTTCAATACCTTCGCCAATGTGGATCGTCTGATTGGATTTGCTCCCCTCCTATGAGGAGGGGCTAGGGGAGGTCGATTAACCCTCTCCCCCAGCCCCTCTCCCGTTGGGAGAGGGGAGCTTTTGATCCGACGCGAATTAAAAATAATTGCGCGATCGGCCCGAGATATTTTTAATTCAAGGAACAAATTTACCTTAAAGGCAAATTATTTGTTACAGCGATCTAAAAATGGCGAAGGTATTGCTTTTTAGCAGCCTATTTCAATGTCGGCATCACAGAAAGAAGCTTTTCTTCTTTTGTCTTGCGCCGATACAGACGATGTGTTTTCGTCGAGCTATCGGGTGGAGACAACTTGCAATCAAATGGGATGAGACGCTGACTCGTCACAAGGGTCAAGCGATCTGAATAGGGAACCACTTTTTGAGTCAGTTTACGGCTCGCCAAAATGGGGGGACGTTTATTCGCATCGGTCGCCCGATAAAGGTTCGGGAAAGATAGACGTTTTCCGTATCCTTCATCCGTAATCAACAAAAACTCAACCGGTACCGTGGCCGCCATCGGCCGCACAATGGCCGACATGACCCGCTCTCCGTCACGCCAATTAATCGCTTGCAAACCGCGCAGATAAAGACGACGCTCGCTCGTGGGGAGACATAAACAACGGCCGTGGTTATTAGCGATCACAATCTCTTCTCCTCCTTTATTGGTGCCCAGAGCCGCAATCGGCACCCCTTCCAATTGATGATCAAATTGATAGGGGGCAGGGTTCTCAATCCGCTCTTGAAGCTGATCCATTTTGTAAGACCGAGCGTATCCACGCGATGTGACGAGGGTCATGTAGGCGTGCTCGCTCATCCCTTGCCAAGGCACGGCCGTGGTCACCTCTTCAAAGCTACGGAAATGATGTAGATCCCCGAGTGCCATCTTCATATCTTTTAGCTCATCCAGTTGACGCGGGCTTACCAATAGGAAGCGATAAAAGTTAGTGATCATCAACAGCGGGTCATCAAACCCGAGGGTGTAGGTCTGTGCCCACTGCGCATCCTCTAAATTATAGGTGGATTCATCTGGGGCAAGGGTGACGAACTGGTTGTTATTGGCCACGATCACATGCATCTTTTCGGGCGGAGGCGCCATTTCGCCAGCCCCTTCACGTAAAGCGATTCGTTTCTGTAGCAACATCAAGTTAGCCGATTGCACTTTGGATTCTTTCTCGACGTTGTGAGAACGCAAATCATCTTTGGTAAAAACCGGTAAATCGAGCGTCCCTTGGCTAATTTCGTGAGCGATAATCCCTAAACCGGCCGCCACACTACTAAACGCGTCGACACTACGAATTTTGGCGTGACCAAATTTATCGGCCAGCAATCGCTTAAAGACCGGTATTTCGGCCGACCCACCGGTCCGTACCACATTATCGATCTGATCCGCACAGATTCCTGCATCTGTGATCATTTTGTCTAGGTGGGCTGAAACCGCTTGGACATCTTCACGAATAATCGTCTCGAAATCGGTCCGTGTTACCATTTGCCGAATGTGAAACTGGGGGCCGGAAAAGCGGATAAGGGTCCCCATGTCTTCCGAAAGTTGCCGTTTGGCCTGTTCAACTTGGTCAAACATCTGTAACCCATAGTTATTACTGACCAAACTAATTAGGGCTTCGATTTCACGCGGCCGGTGGGAGGTCTGTAAAATATCCTCTAGCAATTCTTTATTTTCCGGAGATTGAAGCTCAAGAATTTTTTGCCAATCAGCAAAAATGTCATAAATCCAGCTAGGAATCGGCATCGTGTGACGGCCGTTGGTATATTTGCTCCCTTCGCCGAAATGTTTCGGCAATTTAGCGCGGGTCAGTTTCTGGTCAAACACATCCCCCGCCACAGGGATACCGCCGGTGGCCAATATCTCATGCTGACCACGGCCGTTGGCATGGAGTCGCATAATGGTGATATCGAGCGTCCCCCCCCCAAAGTCAAAAATCAGAATATTTTCCGGTTCCTCGATTGTTTGGGCGTACGCATAGGCTGCCGCAATCGGCTCATATTGGAACCGAACCGTTTCATAACCGGCCCGAAAAGCGGCATCGAGCAAGCGATTTTGCGCCAAGCGGTCTTTTTCCGGCTCAAATGCGAAGCGAACCGGCCGACCGAGCACAATATGCTTTAGCTCTTGGTCAAGGTGTTGCTCAGCCCGTATTTTGCCGACTGTCAAATAAAGCGCAATTAAATCTTCGAGCGCATAATAAAACTGCCCCACGACAGTGCCCAAATAATCGGCTTCCCGTAACCCGCTCTTAATCGATAGAAATAAACGGCCGGGAGACAACACATCGGCAAAAACATAAACATCTGTCACATAGTGCATGTCTTCGGCATAGACATCGATCTCGCCGACCCAAACTTTCTCCATGCGGACCGGGCGGCCGGTGTTCTGCTCCATATAGGTATCAACCGCGTTCCGGCCGATATGGACCTGCTGATCATTGGTAATATAAACGGCGGTCCGCACAACTGATGCGTTTTTGTTGGTCGGGTCAAGGGGCAATATCTCAACCGTATCCTGTTCTTTTGACCAAACAGCCATACCGGAATTGGTCGTGCCGAAATCCATGCCGACGATAAAATCTTGGGCCATATTTTCTCCCGAAGGTCTCGTAATCAACTGACAGATGATGTTTGTGCAGGCGGTTAGTCATCTTATTTTAGAAAGATGACGGTAAGTTGGCAATGTTTAGCCGATTTATGGGTGTGTGGATTTTTTGTTGATCGGTTCTGCAATTTTTCCCCCAACAGCCTTTGGCCGTTGGGGGGCTTTAAGAAAAGGGGTTTTATGGGTTGTGGCGCAACCCACAAAACCCCTTTAGAAAAGCGCGCTCGCCGCAGGCTGCGAGCGTATTGCCCCAAATGGGGCAAAACAAAAATCGAACGATTGCATAGTAAATTTCTAGTCCTGTCGGATTTGGTGGGAGTTGATCAATTAACGATTGTCATTCCCACGAAGGTGGGAATCCAACTCTGCTTGAGCGGTGGATCCCCGCCTACGCGGGGATGACAACCCTGCAAATCGACTATTTTTGAACGATTTACGCTTATCCCACCAAATTCGACAGTATCAGGTAAATTTATTTCTTGCCTAGTTCCACGGAACGCTCGTAAGCAGCAAAAATCCCATCCGCCAGCACGGTCCGAAGCCCCCCTTTTTCTAGAGCATATAGCCCTGCGGCCGTCGTACCACCGGGAGAAGTGACCTGATTACGCAAAACGGCTAAGTGCTCACCTGATTCTTGAGCATATGTCACTGAACCCAAAACCGTCTGCATCACCAGTTCAGCCGCCACTTGCCGAGGGAAGCCTAGCTTAACCCCTGCGTCAACCATCGATTCAAGCATCAAAAAGACATAGCCCGGACCGGACCCATTAATCGCAGTCGCCATATCGAGATAATGTTCACTATCGGCATAAAGTGCTTTGCCAAACGAAGTTAACACGGCCGTCGCCTGTGCTTTTTGCACGTCTGTAACCGCATCCGTGGCGGTCCACATCGTCATACCCTGCCCGACTTGGGCGGGGGTGTTGGGCATAGAACGGACCACCGCACCATGGAGCAGATTACCGGTCACTGTTTCAATCGTTGTACCAGCCATAATCGAAATAACGAGGCTTGCAGAAGGGATAACATCACGAATACCCACGGCCGCTTGGGCGAAATATTGGGGTTTCACCGCCATCACAACCACGGCCGCTCCTGTAACCGCTTCCCCATTATCGGTTGTGGTCATGACCCCATATTTGTCATACAGCTCTCGACCACGCTCCGGCCGGATATCGGCCGCCATAATCTGCTCGGCCGTTACCAACCCCTGTTCTATTAAGCCCGCAATCATCGCTTCGGCCATATTTCCACTGCCCACAAAGGCGATTTTTTGATCTATAAACATGAAAAACCTCAACAAAAAGATTCAAGAAGAGAGAAGAGAGAACCGCTTCGCGAGAGATGAAAAAGAGCCCTTGTCAACACATTTAGAACCGCAGAACACCTCTGTCTCTCTACTCTGTCTCTCTACCCATTAAACCTACCCAAAATACCACCCGACAATTTCGTACCCCCACAACAGCATAATCATGCCAGACACAGCAAGAAATTCACCGTAAGGAATATGGCTACGCAAACCACGAATGCGGAAAAGGATTAATAGTAAGCTGGCGACACCACCAATCAAAATCCCAATAATCAGGGTGGGTAAAATCAGTTGAATACCGAGCATCGCCCCAAGGGTCATCGATAATGTGACATCGCCAAACCCCAAAGCGCCACGGCCGAACATCAAATAACCGAGCAAGTAAAGCAAATAAAAGATAACGAAACCGGCCACAGCCCCCAACGCAGCACTGCGCAAATCTGTACTGCTAATCTCGAAAAAGCCGATAATCAGCCCTGCCAATGTCGTCGGAAAGGTGACGACATGCAGAATCAAGCGATGTTCCATATCGATCACGATAATCAAGACCAAAATCGTGAAATAGAAGCAAAGAACCGCAAGGAAAGAAGGATGGTTTGAAATAGTCGGTAGAAACGCATAAATCGCCACCATGCTGGCTTCGGTTAAAATGCCACGCAAGCGGGTTTCTTCATCCGTTTCACGGCCGAGTAGCACCCGCACCGACACCAACCAATCGAGCGGATTAGTCGGAAACCTCGGCCGACGGCGACGAGGCAAATCATCCGCTAATATATTCACCACTCCCCCAACCAATAACCCAGTTAACACAACGATCAAATAAATCATGTAATTTACAAACCCCGCTTCGTTTCTTCGACTAAGTGATCAACGACCGACTTCAATGCCTCTTCTTGATTGGCATCACCACCGTTTTTACGGTACACATCGAGCTGGCGATCTGCGCTGGTTCCATCCCGCAAAATCGTGTGGACATACTCGATCTCGTTCCGAATATTCAATTCATCCACCACATCGTCTAAGAATGCAAGCAGTTCTGGAATCAAGAAATGGAAAGGAACTTCTTCTTCTTTGCCGAAGTCGATCAATTTGCCATTAATGCCATAACGCACCGCGCGCCATTTATTCTCAGCAATATGAATCCCCCGATATTGACGCCACTCCATATTGTTCATACGCAATTTAACCAGCTTGGCACAAATCGCTTGGAATAGAGCCGCTAAACAGACCGCTTCGTCAACGGTGGTACAAATATCTGAAATCCGAAACTCGAGCGTATCAAAAATCGGATGCGGCCGGATATCCCACCAAATTTTAGCAGCCGTCACCCCTTTCCCAAATGACCCAACCCGCAACATCATCTTTTCATAGTTTTCATATTCAGCCCAAGATGCGAATGATGGGGGTATACCGGTACGCGGGAGTTGCTCGAAAACCACGCTACGGTAAGAACGTAAACCGGTATATTCGCCTTGCCAAAACGGGGAACTGGTCGATAGCGCAAGCAAATGGGGAATAAAATAACGGGCCTGATTCATAATATCGATCATCAAACCACGCAATTCAGGATTTTCTTTATGACCAAACCCGACATGTACATGCATCCCGAAAATCAGCAAGCTACGGGCGACCCCTTGCATGTCGGTAAGCAACTCTTTGTATCGCATCCCTTCCGTAATTTTTTGCTCTTCCCATTTGGCAAAAGGATGGGTCGATGCCGCCACGATACGTAATCCATTTTCTTCCGCCATATTACAGACAGAGCGACGCAAACGGAGCACTTCTTGCCGAATTTCCTGAATGTTACGGCATACATGACTACCGACTTCAACCTGAGATTGCATAAATTCAGGTTTTAGATGGATCTTTTTTTCAGTTTCAAGTTTTTCATCATGGGCGATAAGCTCATTTATGGAAGAGTGTAGGTTACGCGTGTGAGGATCGACAATTTGGTATTCTTCTTCAATACCAAGTGTCAGGGGTGGAAGCGGCTTGGCCATTTCTGGTCTCCTTTTCTTATAAAACGGCCGTTTGCAAATTTTCTTGGCTCCAAAACAGCCGGTCGATTTCAAAGTAAACGAACAATCTACAATTGGCAGACAGTTTCCCTTGTTAATGTCGCTTAAAAGCCCCTAAATTATAAGCTATTTTCAAATTTGCTGGTAGCGATCAATAAAATATAGGACTAAATATCTGTCCACGACCGCGCCTCAACAAAGCGGGACAAATGTCCAACATTGGTCGTAGCCACTATAACCTCGTTGCTCACGAATAATCGTGCGTGAGCCGCTAAAATCACATCTCCATCGAGTGCATGCTTACCGGCTGTTGTAGCGGAATTTCAGGCACAACAGTGGGAATAAACTGGGTTGTCGTCAGCACGACGACGCTTCACACACAGTCACGACATAAAAACATCACAAAATCGGCCGCTTTTAATTTGCACAAAATCGGCCGTCAGCTAAATTAGAGCATACGTCCCACCCCATCCCCACTCATCACAAAATCTCACGGGCATCTAAATCTGTAAACAAAACCGAAAACAGGAGTTCCCCATGTTAGACAAAGCGAAAAAACTACAGCCAGAAATGGTCCGCCTGCGCCGTGACTTCCACCAACATCCTGAACTTAGCTTCCAAGAGTTTCGCACGGCCGGTATCGTCGCCGACACCCTACGCGAGATCGGCTATAGCGATGTCCAAACCGAAGTCGGCCGGACCGGAGTCACCGCCCAAATCGGCAACGGCAACGGCCCCACCATCGGCATCCGCGCCGACATGGACGCGCTCCCCATTCAGGAGCAAGTCGATATCCCGTTTAAGTCCAAAAACGATGGGGTCATGCACGCCTGTGGTCACGACACCCACACCGCCATGCTCCTTGGGGCGGCACACCTGCTCCGCCAAAGCTTCGCCGAAGAAGGGGAGCAATGGCAAGGGAATATCCGTTTCCTATTCCAACCATCAGAGGAATCATTCGACAAAGATGGCATCAGCGGGGCCACCGCCATGATCGATGATGGCGCCCTCGAAGAGCTAGACGCAGTCATCGCGCTACACATCATTTCTAACTTAGAATCTGGAGCTTGTGTCTTCCAAGATGGATATAGCATGGCGGCCGTTGACAGCTTTGAAGCGACCATCCACGGCGATGGTGGGCACGGGGCATTTCCCCATGAAGGGGTCGATCCGATCTTTATGCTTAGCACCATCTTGCCCAACATCTACGCCATTCAATCCCGCTATATCAACCCACTCGAACCCAGCGTTATCAGCCTCGGTGAAGTGCGTGGTGGAGCAGCCTCCAATGTCATCCCCAAATCGATCTATCTCCAAGGGACCATTCGCTCTTTCGCCGATGAAACCCGCCAAAAGCTTTGGGCCGAACTTGAAAAAGCGCTCAAGCTCAGTGAAGCACTCGGTGGCTCATACGATTTGACCATTCACAAAGGGTATCCCGCCAACTATAACAATGAAAAAGTCAACGACTGGCTTCGCGCTGTTGCCCGTGACACCGTGGGGCAAGACAGCGTCTATGACCAACCTTTCGGTATGGGTGCGGAAGACTTCGCCTACATGGGACAACAAGCCCCTGGTGCCATGTTCCTGCTCGGTGCAAAACTCCCAGAAAGTGGCAATCATCACACCCCACAATTCAAGGTCGATGAAAGCGTCTTCCCCATTGGGGCGGCCGTTCTGGCCGAAACCGCGCGTCGCTACGTGCTCAAACAACTCGATTAGGTAGCTAGCTAGGGGGTAAGGGTAGGATTCGCCTCCCCCAGCCCATCCCCTTCACTAGCACCACATCCCAAACTCAGCTAAACCCTTCACACAATTTCCACCTATCGAGATGTTATACTTGCTCCACTTGGACTCAATCAGTCATACTACAACCA
>WTJY01000029.1 GCA_011524645.1 Anaerolineales bacterium
CTATTTTTGAACGATTTACGCTTATCCCACCAAATTCGGCAGTATCAGAAAATTTTTATTTCATTTTTATTTCCTCTTTATTCCCATTTGCTTTTCCGCGCTTAAAATAAGCGAGGACAACCGATTCCATGCAAAATCGCTACACCAATCGGATGGACAGGAGAAATCAATTTGTACACCACATAAACTCGTTCACAGAAACTCGTTTATTCCATTTTTACCCACTACCACACCATCCACAAAGGCCCCCCTCTCATGATTATTCAAATCGACAGAACCGGCACAGTACCCAACTTCGAAACCACCCTAAATCAAGTTTCTAGCCAAGATAACATCGCCGGTATCCTTATCCTCTCTTGCGATCAAAACCGATTCACGGCCGCTGAAATCGACCCGATTCTGGCACAAATTTCAGTCCCTGTGATCGGGGGCATCTTTCCGGAAATTATGCACGGCCGTGAAAAATTAACCCAAGGAACCATCATCGCCGGTTTACCGATACGGCCCGACATTTGCATCATCGATGGCTTGAGTGACATGACCGCCGATTACGAAGAAGCGATGGACAACGCGCTCAGCGACATCAACCAAGCCCAAACGATGCTGGTTTTTGTCGATGGTCTATCGACACGCATCAGTGATCTAATCGACAGCCTGTTTCATATCTTTGGGTTAGATATCAACTATATCGGGGGGGGGGCCGGCTCCCTTAGCTTTGAACAACGGCCATGTCTCTTCACCAATAGCGGTCTGCGCCAAGATTGCGCCGTACTCGGTTTAATCGACACCCGTAGCGGAATCGGGGTAAGTCATGGTTGGCAAACGATTCGCGGCCCATTCAAAGTGACAGAAGTGGAGCGCAATGTGATCAAAACCCTCGATTGGCGCCCCGCCTTTGATGTCTATCGCGAAGTAGTTGAAGCGGTGTCCGGTCAAACGTTTACAGACGATAACTTCTTCGATATCGCCAAAGGATACCCTTTCGGGATTAACAAATTCGACTCTGAAAAGATCGTACGCGATCCGATTGTGCTCGGGGAAAACGGCGCGATGGTTTGTGTCGGTGAAGTGCCAGAAGAATCTTATCTCAGTATCTTGCGTGGTAGCGTCCCTTCATTGGTGCAAGCGGCTGCCACCGCCCTTGACCGTAGCAAAGACGACTTTAACCATGTATCTCCGGTCCAGACCACCCTCTTTATCGACTGTATCTCACGCGTTCTATTTCTTAATGAAGATTTTGACCAAGAGCTCAAAGCGGTTTACGATGAACAAGTCGATTTAATCGGCGCCCTAACACTCGGTGAAATCGCCAACAACGGCCGTGATTATCTAGAGTTCTATAACAAAACGGCCGTGGTCGCCATTTTAGACATGTAGCAAAAAAGCGCTATGGGCACACAAGAAGAACATATACAAATACTATACGAAATCGCCATGTCAATCGGCGCCAAGCTTGACCTCAATGATATGTTGCGTAAGAGTTTGTCCACCTTCCTCAAAAAGCTCAACTGCGCGGCCGGTGAAGTCTATTTTTTAGACCAAGAAGCGGGACCAACCCCGAAAATCGAACGCGCCTTCTCAATCCCACGCCACACCAAGCGCAACACAGCGTGCCAAATCGTTCATCAAGAAATCGCTACATTGCAGACCCACGAGCAATACCAAGCCTATTGCCAACAAATGCCGCGACAAGATGGGACCAAAAACAATGAATACCTCTACTTATACGAACTAAAAGGGGTCGGTTTTCTCGTTTTGGTCAAAAATGGAACGCCGTTAGACCCCTATCTTGTTAAATCCCTCCTCCCACTGGTCAACAAATTCGCCAGCACCTGCGCCAGTGGCATTCGTGGCCAAGCGTTCGAGCGTTCTCGACAAATGCTCCAAACGGTCCTCAGCACGGTCGGCGAAGGGATTCTAACGATCGATGCCACCAGCCGCATCGTGATGGTCAATCAAGAGGTACAAAACATTTGGGGATACAATGAAGATGAACTGCTAGGGCGAAATCTAGAATTTCTCATGCCTGAAAAATTCCGCGCCGCCCATAAAGAGGGTATAGCTCGCTATCTAAAAACCGGCGTCGCCTCTGTTCTTGGCAAGCGTTTAGAGCTTGAAGGGCAGCGGAGAGATGGCTCTTATTTCCCGCTTGAAATACACATCACAGAAACAAGCCTAGACCAAGAAATCTTCTTTACAGCCGCCGTGCGTGACATCACCGAACGGCATGAACTAGAAAAAATGAGAGAGAACTTTGTCTCCACCGTTTCCCACGAACTCCGTACGCCGCTCGCTTCGATTATGGGCTTTTTGGAAACGGTGCTTGACGGCCGGCCGGGCCCCCTTACCCCGATCCAAACTCGATTCTTGCGCAACAGCTATAAAAGCTCCGAGCGCTTACTCAAACTGATCGAAGAATTACTGACGATTTCTCGCATTCAACAAGGGAGACTCAAGCTCAACAAAAACCCCATCTTGCCCCAAACGGTCTGGGTAGCAATTCAAGACATGATATCCTCTCTAGCGACCAACAAAGGGGTGACAATCGAGGTCGATAATAGCTGGGATGCTACAGATAGATTGTTTGCAAACCAAGGGAGCCTTGAACAACTATTGATCAATCCAGTTTGCAATGCGATCACATTTCCCCCCACAGCTGGTCTCGTTACCAT
>WTJY01000020.1 GCA_011524645.1 Anaerolineales bacterium
AAACAGGTGAAGTGAGCGTTAATGTCAGCGATTGGAAAATTTTAAGCAAAGCGGTAAGTCCCTTGCCTGTGGTTAAAGAGCAGGAAGTTGATGGGGAAATGGTTCGCTATAGCGCCTTTGCGGACGTAGAAGAGCGGTATCGCCAACGGTATGCAGACTTGGCGGTGAATCGTGAAGTGCGTGATGTGTTTAAAGCTCGCTCTCGATTACTGGTCGCCTTGCGCGAGTTTTTTGATGATCATGACTTTTTGGAAGTTGAAACACCGATTTTGCAACCGATTTACGGTGGGGCGGCGGCACGGCCGTTTGTGACCCAGCACAATCAATTAAAACAAGAGCTGTTTTTGCGCATTTCATTCGAGCTTTATCTCAAGCGACTGCTGGTTGGTGGGCTTGAACGGGTCTATGAAATCGGCCGTGACTTCCGTAATGAAGGGGTTAGCTTTAAGCACAATCCTGAGTTTACCCAGCTTGAATTCTATGCGGCCTATTGGGATTATCGGGATGTGATGGATTTCACTGAGCGGATGGTGGCCCACGCGGCCGAGAAGGTGGTGGGGCAACAGGTGATCACCTTTGGTGAACATGAAATCGACTTGACCCCACCGTGGACCCGAATCACCATGCGTGAAGCGATCAAACAATACTCCGGTATCGACTATGTCGATTATCCCGATGCAACGAGCTTGGCTGGGGCGATGAAAGAGAAAATCGGCCGTGCCAACGAAAAAGCGACATGGGGTAAATTGATCGACGATCTCTTCAGTGAATTTGTCGAGCCGAATTTGATTCAGCCGACCTTTATCACCGATTACCCACGTGATATTTCACCATTTGCCAAAATGATTCCGGAAGATCCGATGCATGTTGAGCGCTTTGAATACTTTATTGCTGGGATGGAAATGGGAAATGCGTTTACCGAGCTTAATGACCCATTGGATCAAGCACAACGTTTTGCCGATATGCAAGAGCTTTACGGTGACGAAGATGATGAAGCGACCCCGATCGACGAAGATTACTTGCGGGCGATGCGTTATGGTATGCCACCCAATGGTGGATTTGGTACCGGCATTGATCGTTTGACGATGTTGCTGACCAATAATACGACGATCCGCGAAGTTCTGTTGTTCCCGCATTTGCGTGACAAATAGATGTTTTGATTTTTTTATTCACTTTCTACGAACGATTCATCACAACCCACCATGAAATTTACATCGCAACAAATTAAACGATACAAACGAATTAAGCGGCTAGAACAAATGCAAAAAATGGACCCTGTTGACTTTGAGCATTTTTGTGGTTGGTTGTATCAAAAAGATGGCTATAAAGTCGGTGATACGGTGGTAACCGGTGATGAAGGGGTCGATCTGGAGTTGCGCAAGCGCGGCCGGAAAGTGATTGTGCAGTGCAAGCGATATAGCGGCACGGTTGGTCAACCGACTGTACGTGACCTTTACGGGGCGATGTTTCATACCGGCTCGAAAGAGGCCCATTTGGTGACGACCGGTAAGATTTCGCGTCAGGCGGAAAATTGGGCGGCCGGAAAGCCGATTGAGCTGATCGACGGGCATGATTTGGTCGCGTGGGTTAACCGAAAGCGGCGCGATAGCAAGCAGAGCCAAGGGGCACGGGTGATGTGGATCACGGCCGGTGGTTTGCTTTTGTTTGTTCTTGGTCTGACTGTGGCTGCGCTCGTTGGTGGGTGGCTTTTCTTTGGGGCGCGGACCAACGTTGTTGATCCTGAAACGATCGCGGCGACGTTGGGGGCACAAGCGGCGGCCGAAGCTGTTGATGAAGAGCAGGGAAGCAATTTAAGCGAAGAAGAGCAAGAAGCCCCGACACCGACGATTCAAATCGCACCGACCGCCACTATCGAAGGGACACCGATTGACGACCAAAACAATGTGGTCGCTTCATTTACCGATACCCCACCCGTTTTAGATGGCTCTTTGGGAGACTGGGAGGAAGTTGCCGTATTCCGATCACCCCATCGGGTTTATAATTTAGATGATTGGGATAGAACAGAAGACAATAATGCCCTGTGGCGTGTTCTCTGGGATGACGACTATCTCTATCTCGGTGTTCGGGTAATCGATGACCAGCATGTTCAAGTGGAAAGCGGTGCGGCCGTTTACTTGGGGGATAGTCTTGAGCTACAGATCGACACAGATCGGGATAAAGATTATGAAGCGGGTGTTAGTCCTGATGATTACCAGATTGAGTTCTCCCCCGGTAACTTTGCGGAATTGAGCGCAGAAGCGGTGCGCTTTCAAGGGAATGCCAATAACGCTTTGCCGGAACTGCCGGGAGACAATATTTCGATTGTTTCATCACGACAGTCAGATGGTTACATTATTGAAGCGCGCATTCCTTGGGTTGATATCGGGGTTCGTCCACGGCCGGACCTCGTTTTTGGTGCTAATTTCAACGTCAATGACAACGATACGATCGGTAGTTCGCGCCAAGAAGTGATGTATTCGAATGTAGCGACTCGCTCTTATCGCAACCCAACAACATGGGGGACATTAACCCTCGATAAGCAATAAGCTTGGTTGGGAATAAAGCGATAGGGACGAAAGATAGAGAAGAGTTACTTTTCGCTTTTATTACGATCTAGAAAATTGCTAGTCCTGTCGGATTTGGTGGGAGTTGATCAATTAACGATTGTCAT
>WTJY01000030.1 GCA_011524645.1 Anaerolineales bacterium
CAATGATGGCGATCTTTGTGGCATCGGCTGTTTTTATCTACACAACGGCCGTTTAGCATTCAATGCCAGCAAAGAAGAAACAGATTATCTTGATATTTTGGTTTCTGCCACAGACGCACAGGATGTATGGACAGAAATTATAACCTGTCTTTGTAGCGATTCATGTCCCACATGGAATGTCCTAGACTTTTACAACATTCCGTCCGAATCACCATCTCGCTCCATTTTACCTCGACTTGCTGAAAGTCGAGGTTTTGTTTTAAATGAAGAATTGGCGGAAGTTTGCCCAGTCATCCCGCTCAGCGGAGATTTCGATCAATATTTAGCCGGAATCAACAAAAAACAGCGCCACGAAATTCGGCGAAAAATGCGCAAAGCGGCCGGAGTCGGAGCAGAATTAGAAATTATCGACTCACCAGAATTGCTACACGAAGCGGTTGACCAATTCCTAGACCTCCTACAAAAAAGCACCGATGAGAAAAATCAATGGCTCAATGAAGGGCGCACCGCCGTTTTTCACGAGATCGCCGAAGCAGCTCTCGCCAATGGCACACTGTTGCTCATGTTTATGGTTATCGATGGCGAACGGGTTTCCGCTTTATTTAATTTCTTATACGACGGCCGTATCTGGGTCTATAATTCAGGCATCGACATTAATAAGTATGGTAACCTAAGTTTAGGCGTTGTCTTAACATCTCACGCCATTCGCCATGGCGCAGAGCAAAATTGCCATATCTTTGACTTCCTACGTGGTAACGAAACCTACAAATATCGATTTGGGGCATCTGACACGGAAATTTATCGGATACAAATCGAAAGGACAGCGTAAATATGTTTAGCAAATCGGGAAAAAACATCAAACGAATCGCCTTATTAAGTGTTCACACTTGCCCGCTCGCGCTCATGGGTGGCAAAAAAACGGGAGGCATGAATGTCTATGTTCGTGGGCTTGCCGCCGAACTCGGCCGTATCGGAATTCAAGTTGATGTTTTTACCCGATCAGAGGACAAATGCCAGCCCAGTGTTAAACATAACCTTGGCTATGGCGGCCGTGTCATCCATGTTCCGGCCGGACCAGAAGTGCCGATGCGACCGGCCGAGATCACCCCTTATCTCGATCAATTTACGGCCGGTGTCCTCAAATTCGCCGCCCAAGAAAACGCCCAATATGATGTCATCCATAGCCACTATTGGCTATCCGGCTTGGTCGCGGGCAAACTGCGCGAAGCATGGCAAGCGGAATCAGGTCGATATACCCCGATTGTGCAAATGTTCCACACCTTGGGCCATATGAAAAACCAAATCAACCCCAACGCGGCCGAGCGTGCCCCCCAAGCCCGTATCGATGGGGAAATGCGTATCATTCATGACATCGCCGACATGATCACCTCACCCACACCGGCCGAAGTGCAACAGCTCGAAGAGCTATACCATGCTGACACCCGCAAAATCAGGGTCATCCCCCCCGGCGTTGATCTCGGCCGTTTCCAAGCGATCCCACAACCATATGCGAAAGAGCGTATCGGCATCAGGCCAGAACAGCGCAACATCATGTTCGTCGGCCGGATCGAACCGCTCAAAGGGATCGACACATTTATCGAAGCGGCCAGCATCTTACGCGATCATCATCCGGACCTTATGGAAACAACCACCTTTTCAATTATCGGGGGGAATCCGTGGGCCGAAAACCTAGAAACCGAAATGGTTCGCCTACAAACCTTACACCACGAACTTAAAGTGGAAGACATTGTCGGGTTTGTCGGGGCCAAAGATCAAAGCAAACTCCCCTATTATTATGCGGCCACCGATGTAGTTGTCATGCCCTCTCATTATGAAAGCTTCGGCCTCGTCGCTCTTGAAGCGATGGCGATGGGGACACCGGTTATCGCCTCTGAAGTCGGCGGCTTGGCCCATTTGGTGCAAAACGGCATCACCGGTTTCCATGTGCCCCCCCGCAACTCAGGCGCATTGGCCGAGCAAATTTGCATCTTGCTCCATGACGAACCGCTACGCCAACAGTTCGGCAAACAGGCCTATGACTTGGCCCAAAACTACGATTGGTCAGTCGTGGTCGATTATCTGGTCAATGTATACGAAGAAGCACAAGAGGTTTGTGCTGAAATATCTCGCCCCACCCAGTGGCAAGATACGGCCGCCAAATGGTTTGTCATGGCCTAAACCGCAACCAACAACACGAAATCAACATCCACCTACACACGACCAAAATCTAAAACTGAAAATCCAAAATCTAAAACCGAGCTATAATTGGGAGCCTATGACCAAATTACAGCAAACGATTCTCAATATCACTGTACCTCTGGTGCTCACCCTTTTTGGTAGTGTGGCCGTTCTCGAGTTCGGCTTTCGTACCTTTTACCAAGTCATCCCGCTTGAGGTCTGCGCCAGTGACTTTATTATCGGCAACTACTATTGCCAGCCCTATTTTCAATACGACAAACCGATCAAAATCGCCTATCGCTATCAGCCCGATCTTCAACTAGAAGGATATTGGGACCCTGCCAATCCATTTTTGGGGGACGCTGGGCAAGAAACACGGCCGTCTGACCGCTCAGACCCCTTTTGGTATGTCCTCGAAACAGATGAAATGGGGTTCCCCAATAGTGCAGACACATGGCAGGATCAATACGATATTATCGTGACCGGCGATTCCTTTAGCATCCGTACCGCCCCCACCACATGGATCGAAACACTCGATGCCCAAACAGAAGGGGATGTGCTCACACTCGGGGCTCCCAGCTGGACCACCATGAACGAAGTCGAAGCGGTCAAACAGTTCGGCTTAGATAAAAACCCAAACTGGGTCGTTCTCACTTATTTTGAAGGGAATGACATGATCAACGTCCAGCAATATCTGGACAAACAAGCGACCGGACTCGATTGGCGCGAATATGATATGCAAAACACGACATGGCTACAACGTCAAGTTCTCTATCACATGACACGCCACTGGCTTGGGTTCAACAACACAGGAGAAGCGGAAACGGCCGAGCCAGATTACCGCTATCCGGTCGAAGTCAACAGCGAAGCGGGCAAATTCGATGCGGTGCTCAAAGACATTCACCTCTACCCGATTAGCGCCGACGCAGACACCATTCGCAATTCAGACGAGTTCAAAGCGACACAAGACTATTTACTCGACCTCAAAACAACGCTCGAAGCGCAAGAGGCCCGCCTTTTAATCGTTTATATCCCCAGCAAAGCCCACACCTACTGGTCACGCATCTGGGACCCTGAAGATATCAACAACATTCTTGAACGTACCGTCACCGTCCGCCTCAGCGAAGGGGATCACGGCCGTATGGAATGGGACCCGACCCAAATCTTGACCTATGACCAGTTCAACGCCAACCATATCGCCCTCGAAACGGTATTTGGCGAATTTATGGCGGAACATCAATTTGACTATATCAACCTAACCCCTCTCTTCTGGCAAGAAACGATCAGCAACGGGGAAACCTATCACTATGTCGATCCCCATTGGAATCAATATGGCAATGATTTAGTCGGCCAAATTGTCGCTGATTACATCAACGATCCTCAAAATCAAGCGGTGGACCAAAGCGAATGAGCGACCTCGACGATATTTCTCTGCCATCTTTTAGCGGGCCACTCGATCTCTTGCTCAATCTGATTGAACGCAACGAGCTAGACATCACGGCCGTTTCTCTGGCCAAAGTGGCCGCCCAATATCTGGCGGCCGTCGAAGCATTACGCAACCGGGACGAACGAATCGAGCAACTCATCGAATTTTTGGTGATCGGCGCCCAGCTCTCACTGATCAAGAGTCGGGCACTATTGCCACAAAATCCGATCACGGCCGAAGACGAAGCCCATCTCGAAGACCCTGCCGAAGCATTGGCCCGCCGTTTACAAGCCTATAAGCGGTATAAAGATGCGGCCGCTTGGCTCAAAAAGCGGGAACTAGAAGGGTATCGCACCTATTTGCGCGTCGCGTCACGCCCAATCAAACCACTAAGACCGGCCGCCAAACTCGATCTGAGCGACACCGACACCGACACCTTACACCAAGCGATGATCAATGTGCTACGTCGCGCCGCCCAGCTTCAAGACAGTGTTAAAGTTGCCCAAAAGCCCCAAATCACCATCGAAGATCAAATTCGTCGCGTGCGCCGCTTGGCTCAACGCCGTCAGCGATTTAACTTTAACCAACTCCTCTCAGATCAGGCCAATCGCGCCGAACTTTCAGTCACCTTACTCGCGGTCCTCGAAAGCATCAAACGGCACGAAATACGCACCGAACAAGATTTCCTGTTCGGCCCGATCGATATCATCCCCCGAGATCCCGCCGAACAAACATAAAGCATAAACGGTGAGTCCCTAATCAATCGACAACTCACCCAACAATCACCCTTTATCAGAAATAGTTTTATGCCAATTTTGAAATAGCGGGCCAAGAAAGAAATAGAGAAGCCATCTCGGCCAAAGCACCTCTCTATCCCTATCTTCAGTCTCTATCTCCATATTTCCAACAACGCTTATTCAACAACCGATCTATATGGCCTCCAACCGATCACAACCACATTCAAATAGCGATCCGCTTCTCATCTGGGAATACATCGGACTCACCATTACCCTGCTAACGGCCGCCTTTTTCCGACTCGGCTGGCCCGGAATCAACTCCTTCAGTTTCGACGAAGCGCGGGTCAGCGATCTCGCGCTACGCATGGCCCAACTCGGTGACTTCGCGGAATTAGGGATGCAGTCCTCGACCGGTGTGCCCAATTTCCCCGGCGCGGTCTGGATTTATGCCATTCCCTACCTATTTAGTACCGATCCGCTCTACGCCTCTCTGTTTACCGGTGTGATTAGCACAACGGCCGTTCTCGGCATCTGGTGGCTAACTCGCGCCGTTTGGGATCGTGAAACCGCGCTCTTCATCGCCATCTTGTTCGCCGCCGCCCCCTTTATGGTGTTCTACTCCCGTAGCATCTGGTCACAAAACCTATTGCCCCCCTTGGCGATTTTATGGGCGCTGACCGCAGTTCACGGTATTTCACGTGGCAACGGCCGTTCACTCGCGCTCCACGCCTTCTTATCCGGTTTTATCGGCCAAGTTCACCTCGCCGGAATCGCGTTGGCCCTTGTCTCGCTCTGGCTCGGTCTATTCTTCCGGCTCTGGCGTCACTGGAAGCCGGTTTCGGCCGGTATCATCTTGGGTGTTCTTGCTGCGATGCCGACCATCTACACCATCGGCCGCTATGGTACCGGTGCCCAAGCCGATTTAGCCACCATCTTAGACACACCAAGCCAAACCAATAGCGAAAATTTCCGCACCTTAATCGATATGGGAATCGGCCGTAATTGGGAATGGCTCTGGCTCAGCAACGATTGGTTATGGCCTCAAGCGCTTGAAACATCACTCCATATGATCAATTGGACCTTACTCGCGATGGCGACAATCGGCGCAATCATCTGTTTATACAAATTTAAAGAAGCGGCCCAAAACACCTGGCGAGCCTTAAACAAAAACGAACGCCCCACGGCCGAACAAATCCTGATTCTCATGCTCCCGTTTTGGGCGATTTGCGCCCCGCTTTTCTTTTATCGCTCACGTACGCCGGTTTTTATCCAATATCAGCTCGTTTCTGTACCCGCCCTATTTCTCTTTATGGGCGGTGCGTTCGGCTGGGCCAAGCGACTATCATCATCCATCAAACGGCCTCTTATCGGCATCGCGGTCGTTATTGCGGCCGTACAACTCACCGCCATATACCACACACTCGACACAATCCAATACGAGTTAGTTGATGGTGGCATGGGAACACCACTCTTTTATCCACAGCAAGCGATCGAAACCCTAAAAAAGGCTGAAAATCCGATTGTGATTCACAGTGTCGGCAACACGCCGGAATTTGATGGAGATGCGGCCGTCTTTCGCATCCTTCTCTGGGACTATCCCCATCGCTTGGTAGACGGCCGTTACGCCCTCCTGATTCCGGACCAACCGGCCAGCCTGCTCGCCACGTTTGACACCGTTCCGGCGTGGCAACAATTAACTGGCGACAGCTTCTCGGATCAAGAAAATGCCACCCCGCTTCCACGTCGTAGCAATGAACCACCCTATCAATCTTTCGCCACAACCGGCAGCATCCTCGATCTATCCACCTGGGAAACAGCCGATGTCACGCTAGAAAACGGGGCAACTTTACAAAACTGGCGCATGCTGGAGTTAGAAAACGGCCGTATCCGTCTAGAAACTTACTGGCGACTCGGCGACCAACTCGGCTCGGGACAAATCCAGCAATTTAACCACCTCTACACCACCGCCATGCCAGATCAACCGACCCATGTCAGCGATGCTTCTACCTCGTCAAGCGCATGGCGTGCAGGGGACCATCTCTTTACGTGGGCGGAATTTCCACCATTGTCGGCCGAAAATGAGCTGATTCGCTTTGATGTCGGCATGTACACTTGGCCCGATCTACAGCGTAGTCCCGTTCTCGGCCGTGCCAGCGATGAAGATCCGTTGGCTCCCATTCAATTGGTGCCGTAATTTACACCTATCATCAACAAATCCGGCTAAAATAAAAGTTTATGGTTCTTAATGGAAACCAAGGAGACTGACATAAAAACATAGTTGTCTTTCTCCCCTCCTATTAGGAGGGGTTAGGGGAGGTGGAATTTTAAAGAATTTCCCCTCTCCCCCAGCACCTCTCCCTCAAGGGAGAAGAGAGCAAAACAGCTTGAATCTGTAGCTCCTTGAAACGCATAAAGAGCCAAGTTTATAAACCTTGACCAAAAAAACCTTCCGACCATACTTGCATATGGTCAATTAGCAACAATCTGATTCAGGAAATGATTTCATGACAAGTTTAACGGGTAACATCATCGGGCATTATCGCATCATGGAAAAATTAGGAAGTGGTGGCATGGCAGAGGTCTATCGCGCCCACCATACCAATCTAGATCGCTATGTCGCTATCAAATTTATCCGAACAGAACTTGCCGAAAACGAAGATTTTCAAGCCCGCTTTGAGCGAGAAGCACGCACGGCCGCCAAGCTACAACACAATCACATCGTCTTAATCCATGATTCCGGCCGTCAAGAAAACCTTTTTTACCTTGTCATGGAATACATTGAAGGGGTTACGCTCAAACAACTTCTACTTGACCGCCAAAAACAGGGGGAGCGCCTACCCGCCAATCAAATCCTCAATTTAATGGCTCAGGTCGCCTCAGCGCTTGACTATGCGCATGATCAAGATGTCGTGCATCGTGATGTCAAACCGGACAACATTCTCTTACGAGGTGATGGTAGCGCCGTACTGACAGATTTCGGCATCGCCCGAATGATGAACGATACCAGTAATTTAACAATGACCGGCGCAACAATGGGCACACCTACTTATATGTCGCCGGAACAGATTCAGGGGATTCGGAACAAAATCGGCCGTCACAGTGACATTTATTCACTCGGGGTCATCTTGTACGAAATGCTGATCGGCCGTGTTCCGTTTGTGGCCGACACCCCCTTCGCCGTCATGATGAAACATGTCAGCGAACCGGTCCCGTTTCCCGAAAACAGCAATCCGGCCGTGTCACCAGAAATTCAACGAGTCATCTATAAAGCGTTAAGCAAAGATCCGATTGATCGCTATAAATCGGCTGGTCAAATGGTTGATGAATTATCGAGCGCCACAGCAGGACTCAATACGGAAACACGGCCGAATAGAACATCAAGCCAGCGCACAAACAGGCGTGAAGCGATCGATCCCACACTCGTTGAGGCGATACGCCAAACCAACCCACCACCAGCGAGTACGCCACATGCAGACACCGAAGTCATCCCGACCACCGGCGAAAGCACCGTTATTCGTGAAAAAGCGACAGTCACGGCATCACCCCCTCCAAACATCGTCGAATCACCTCCTCAAAAAAGAAAACGGCGCTGGTGGTCTTGGCTCATTCCCATTCCTGTTATCGCAATTATCGCCATTTTTGTCATTTCACTACTCCAAGAAGAGTCAAGCGGCCGGCCGTCTCAGGTTCTCCTGACAAGTAACTCTCAAATATTCAGCGTAGGAAGCACAGAAGACGCCGAGGTAAGGAATGTTTCAAACAGATTTACCAACAGTACCGGATTCTCGGGTACAGATCATGAGTTTAGCTTCTCACCCAATGCGGGTTGGGCCGTTGGTATAACAGAACGCTTCGCTGAGTGCGATTTATACAGCTCGTGCCTAGCGGTCACGAGCGGGTCGCTTGATCAGCTCGATCTTGTTCGTGTTCAGGGCTCCCCTGTGTACGCAGAAGAAGCGATCATCTCTAATGATGGTCTCGAAATCCTTTACGCCATTATTGAGGACGAAGCATTCGCATTTTATCTACTCGCTCGTGACAGCCTAGATACCAACAATTGGGAAGTAACCGACTCATACGATTTCGGAGACCAATTCGTTTGGTATGATTTTGTAACCCACTCAGCGCAAGAAGATAAATTTATGATGGTGTGTAGCACCACTCTCTATGACATCGAAGGGGGCGCCCTTTGTGAGTACGATGGCAACACCGAACAGTTTCGCGTGATTATGACTTTAGATCAACACAACCAAGCAACAGGTGAAGACGCGGTCGTTCTTTATGATCCCTTCTATGATCTAGATGGTATTCGTTACTACACCACAAGTGCCTCATCAAAAACATGGCAAATAGAGGAAACAGAAAGCACCGATGATGAAATGTCTTACGCCCCAGAACTCTTCTATCATGACACAGTCATCTGCATTTTGCCTAACGGCCGTGGCGTCATTCCAGAATGGATCGACGACGATGTCTTCTTAACCTTTGTCAATTTCGAAGAGCAAAGTCAACATCAAATCCCCTTAAATCTAGACTCCGATGAAGCCTACAACTTTAGTTGCGGCGGGGATTAATAACGATTAAAAGTTCAGCACTCCCATAAAAAACATAACCAAGGCTCACCTTCTCAAGACCCGAAGGGTTTCCATAGAAACCAACAGACCTCGCACACA
>WTJY01000257.1 GCA_011524645.1 Anaerolineales bacterium
TTGCATCCGGCCGATCCAAGTTATATCCATGGTTGTTTGCTACTTGGATCATTCGGTTAATGGTTTTCGTCTCACACTCATCTTCTTCGTGCTTGGCTACAAGCTGTTGCAATTTATTCGGATTAAATAGCCCAACATAGCTTGATTTGATCAACTTGATTATCATTTTATTAAATCCGTCATCTGGATATTCGTCACGGTCATAATTGCACGACCAGACGATATGCTGACCGTTCCATACCTCTAACCTCATTTCTTCTATTTCTTCAGAATAGGCATAACAGCGATCAATATAACCGCAAGCGTCACTAATAATTTCTGTGACAGAATGCGATTCGATAGATATGCCGTCATCTCCCGCTATCGCGTCTGTCAGTGTGGAAAAAAATTTTAATTTCATAATGTCTCTACCATGGTTTTTAGTATCGCGTGAGCTAATTCAAGCTGTGTGATAGCAATCGATGCGTATCGCACCAGTTCGCCACGCTCTAAAGCATTCTTTCGTCGCTTCAGCTCGCAGATCATTTCTTCCAGGGCTTCTGTCAATCGCTCAAAATCACGGTCGTAATTAGCTTGGCCGGTGGCAATGTCGGCCGCTTTTTTTACAGCTTCCTCAAGTGCTGCTTGATTTTCTTGCTGTTCGGATGGCTCCGACTTGTGGCATGGTACAGGAGCCAATTTGTATTTTTCGATAATTTCTCTCAATCCATCACCGGCCCGACGTGCCAAATCTTCAGCACTTATCTCTTTCTGTTCATTAAATAAATTCATAGTTCCATCCATTGAATCATTGTCATCTGTCGTAACGCGACTAACAGACTATTTCCCAGCCGCCATTTCCCGCCTGCTGTAATAACCTGACTTAATTTTTAATTCCTGTTTGATACCGCTCGTTGAGCGCCGTGTATTGAAAACCGTGTAGCGTATGTCCAGATCGTGATGTTTTCGGTAGTATCGATAGTAAATTTTCCACGCCGATTTCCACGACTTAAAAAGCTCTTCTGCATTCATAAAAGTCCTTCCATTGACTAGCCGGAATCTGATCGATTAGTCATGATTTCTCTATCATCTGAAATGATGTCTACTGTGTAATTAATCGCGCCACACTCGCAAGAGATTTCTACAACAGTAGACACGGTTGCCATTGCACACGAATGGCAGTACTCGCATACCAATTCAAATCCATCCATCATCCACCATCCATTGACTAATCGTCACTTGCACGATTAGTCATATTCAATTCATAAGCATCACGATCCGCATAGTAGCAACCACTGTTAAGCTCTACCACGCCTCGCGCCAAACGAAGCAATCGCCGCACTGTCGATATTGCTTTGTTCGAATACCGACCTTCTGTATCGATCCGAACGGAATTTGGATACATAGATTCAGCCACTTCCATCGCTGAAAATACTCGATCAAATCGGATATGCTTTTTCAATCTTACGGCCGTCTGTGGCCGGATTTTCTTTCTCATCTTGCATCCATTGACTAAAGATCCACTACAATATCATTCACGGCCGGATTCCAGCCGTAAACATTTAGCGCGTCTCGTTGCCTCTCGTCCAACTCACCAAACACTACGAACGCGCTAGGAAATGGCGCATTGTGTGGAGCCCCTCCGAACTTCAATCGCCCGCGAATAAAAACAACTTGGCTGGCATGTGGCACTGTTTTGTGCCACCACCTTGTTTCTGTTCTGCATGGAACAAGGCACACGACATTAGCGCCGCTACTCATTGCCTTTGTCATCCATTCCATCATCTCGCTGTATGGTGGATTCATCCAGCACAGACCGCGCCATTCTTGATTTAATCCATCGCTGGATTCATCAAAGTAATTACCGCATACGTTTGGTGAGCTTGCACACACATCAAGATTCCAATCAAAAAACAAAGCCAGTTCTCTGATTAACCAATCAGGTGTATTATGCTTGTCCGTTTTTTGACTAAAAAATAATTGTGTTTGCATATCTCTATTTACCGCCTTACGACAGATGACTTTTAATCAACTGCTCTAAAAATCTAAAAAGTGTGGCGACGGCCGTACCACCGGCCGCCACCTATATCTTATCGAAAACACATTAGGCGGTTTTGAAACGGGAGCAAATCAGCTCAACCGAGTCTCTGTCCATCGCTTGCGAGGTATCCAGCCTCACACCGCACGTTACACGGCCGTTGCGGGAGAGCGTCACCGTGTTTATGGCTCTAGCCATCGCCAGAGCCAGAGCCATAGCCAGGGCCGAGAGCAAATAAAAGGTGACTAACTGGTGTGCGCAACATGACTTTCTAATGACTCCTTCGCAATTTCTGAAACGCTTGTCAGAGAATAGCTTTCTACAATGACCTTTTGTTCCACTTTCCCGCTAATGCGCGAATCATCGCGCAACCCAGAGACCGCCACACCTTCATACCAGGATAGGCTTTTATCTTTTGGTGCATGGTAGTGAATGCGTCGAGCTTCGCGCAAAACCATCCGCAAACTCAACGTAGCCACAATTTATTCCTTCGTTTCGGCTACGTACAATAACGTATTTGCCAACAACCTCATCGAAAATAGTTCCTTTCTCGTCCGTGGTAGTGGTAATCGAGCTTAATGCATTTAGCAGATTTGATAATTCTTGTAATTTCATTTCTGAATCCTTTATTTCTTGATTTAGTTTGATAAATCGCGCAGGCTCCCACCTACTACCCGCTGTAAGCGTCATCGCTTGCAACGTCTCCAGTGTCATCAAAGTCGGTAGATCTAGCCATTCCACACACACTCAGCGAGCGGTGACCCGCTCAGTAAACAAGGGCCATATAGCCAGAACGACCACAACAAGAGCGTCATTAATGCCAGCATCAGAACCACCGCCAACCATCGGTTGTCTGTACTATTTGGTTTCATTGCTGTCATTGCGCCACCTTAATCGTCACAACCGACTTAGATACCGATTCTGAACGAAATGCTAAAATGTCAGGATTGGCTACAGCGTACCCAGCCAACCCCTTGCTGTCCCAACTCACGCGAGTCGAGCCGGGGCGAACATTCACCGATACGCGGTCAGTAGATATGACCTCGCCAGTTCCCCGAACATGTTCTTTGATTTTCTTTTCTAGCTCTTTTAGCTCTTTTAACTTCGGCCCAATTTCGGCCGATTTGATTGCGTACTCTTCGAGCATTTTTTCTAAGGACATTTCCTACTCCTGTGTGCAGACTCCGCTCAATCACGCCGCTTCATCAGATTTATTCGCCAATTCAGTATATTTTGATTTGGCATTCACTCGTGCTATTTTGGTGTCAACACCATCAGCCATTTGATTCACATACAAAGAAACTGCTTGTGTTAGTGCATGTGCGTCAAAATCGTCGTGAGTCGCACCGCAATACTCAGCAAATTTCCGCACCCCGCTTGCCGCACTGAACCATTGGCTATACAGAGAATACGCGTGCATTGCCCATCCACCTATCGATCCTGCCTTTATCATCGCTTGCGCGGTCTCTTGAGGATTGAGTGATTTCGCGACTTCGTTCACTTTGCCAGATGGCTTGTCATCGAACTCGGCACTATCCACTCCCGTAAATCCTTGGTCAGGTTCTGTTTTCCAATCATTAGAAAACAGTTCATCATCACTGATAAAATCATTGTCACTTGGTTCGTGTTTGATAGGTTCATGCTCAATAACAATCGGTGTGGCATTGGATGAATCTCCGCCAAATAAAGAGGTATTTAAATCCTCACCTTCAGCAATCATCACTTGACTCATATCGCGAGGCAAAGTGAATCCTAGATCTTGATTCGGTGTGTACGTTGCTTGTGCTAGTGATAACTCACGATAGCAAGCAACTTCTACTCGTTTACATGCTACCTCGTTCCACGACTGCCCTCGCGGTGGTGGAATCGGCTTGCTCGGCTTGTTATTGCGAGGCTTGGTATTCATGTCATCGTACTTGACGTAAGCAACGGCCGTCCGTGCCATATCCTCTTTCGCCTCTTTATATGGCACACCCATTTGCACCAGTTCTCGCACTTGCGAGACCCGAGCGCCGCGACAAATAGTGCCGATGTCGCTATCTGATACGCTATAATGTAGCCGTTCTTCACTCGTCATGAGGCGAGGTTCTTCCAGCCATATCACACGATCAATTTCAGCGACTTTGCGCCGCCAGTATTTCACATTTAAATACATCACTGGTGGCTGCGGTATCCACTTTCCTCTAACATATTTACTCGGACTTTCCCAGATGTCGAGCTCGCATTGCGGTCCGGGGAACGGGTTAGCCCCAGCCGCAACAGCAAGCATTGTAAATTCGAGCATTGTGCGCTTATCATACTGAGTAGCAGCTGGATGCAAGCGCATCACCTGAGCCATAGTATTGGTCACATTTGGATCGTCCTCATTCGGATAAAACATAAGCGAGGACGGTTGCGCTGTTGTTAATGCAACATTACTCATTACCATTTCTCCTCAATTATAATCAATCCATTCACGGCCGTTTCTTCAAATTCTAAATCACCGCCTGCCTGATCCATCACAAGGAACGGATCAAATGGCGCACTGGTGTACATTTTCCAAAGTTCTTCACCGGTCACATCTGGTCCGGTTGATGTCGCAGACCAGTCGAGAAAAGCTTCGAAATTAAGCTCATCATCAATTCCGCCGAGATAATCATCAATCATTTCGTTCATACTTTCACCACTCGGCACTGGAATTTGCTTACAGTGCGAAACAACCCATTCGCCAACTTAATGTCACAAAAAATATTGTGGACCTGAACCACGACACACCGGCCGAAAGTCGGGTGATCGATAATGCTACCCTGTTTCATCTAGCACCTCCGCCAGTCTTTTGAGATATGCGTTATACTCGCACTGATTCATTACGGTATCGCGCTTGACTGTGAACACCTCTCCGCCTGAAGAGTGGAGAGTTAGATCGTCGCCATCAATCATAACGACTTGTGCCCACTCGTTTTCCAGAGTGGTCACAAAATCGCCTACACGTACGCGGGATTTTCTCATTGGCGCACCCCGCAAAGAAGCACATTGACAGGGTCGCCCGTCATTGCGCGGCGAACTCCGCCAACCACACACCCGGTAAATGAGCCGAGCGGTTTCGATTTAATGATCTCGTCAGCTTTTTCCCAGCTAATCTTGATATTGGTTAGTTGCCCCCGGAGGGAAACAATAGCAAAAGCATTGTTTCGGGGGGTGATTTGCACACCGTGACACAGCGTGCGTTCAAAGATCGGGCTTGTTGTATTGATTATTACGGGTTTTTGTGTGGCGGACAAACAATCGTTGTCGCCGTAAATTAATTCAATCTTTGATGATTTGTCGTTGATTACTAACATTTCATGCCTCCTGTGCTTGTTTTGCCTTAACTAGACACAGTATACCGCACCCTGTAACATAAGTCAACCCCAGATTTGTCCTGAATATGCGTTGACTTATGTTGCAGGGTGCGGTATAATAGCACTTATGAATTTACAAGAAAATAACAAAGATTTTATGTCAGATAGTGCGCTGTATGGCGTGGTTCGCCTGTCGAACAAATTCGGCCTAAGTCCAGCCACAGTCCGAAGATGGATAGACCGTGGCTGGTTTGGTGACACCGAGCCGGTTGGTAGAAATTATGTCTTTACAAAAGAGCAAGCAGAGAAAGCTAGACGTAAATACCTAGAGTATTTACGCAGGGTGATAGCCGATCACGAAGAGATAATTTCTCGCGTAGAAAGCGTGAATCTGTAGGGGGCGAACGTGAATAGCAAATTTCTCTTTGATGAGTCACCTATCGCGCTTCAACGGCCGTTGTGCGTGATATTAGGATCGGCCGACGATGCGGCTATCGTCCAGCAAATTCACTATTGGTGCGAGACCAATAGGAAAATGGGGCGCGAGTCAACTCATTTTCATGAAGGGCGGTGGTGGGTCTACAACACAGTGGACCAATGGATAGAGGATTTGTGCTGGCTCTCTGAGGGCCAATTGACGAGAAGGCTAAAGAAGCTTAGAGGCAAGGGTGTTGTCATTGCTGAAAAGCGGAATAAGGCCGCATGGAATCACACATTGTGGTACTCAATTGATTATGATTTGCTCCATTCTCTCGATTTGTCGAAATCAACAAATCGATACCCGCAAAATCAACAAATCGATACCCGCAAAATCGGCAAAACGATTCATGCAGAAGTAACTGAATCTACTATACAAAGAATACATACAAAGAATACAACATATAATAATGATGATATGCCCCCATCGGCCGATATTTCAGAATTAGACACCAGCAACCGCTATGGCTGGCAAGCTGGAAGCGTGCCACTCGCAAGACCCGTTGTTGATGCATCGCCGGACATTGCGAAGTATCTACGCAAAAACGCCCAAATCGGCAATTTGAGTCAAAAGAAATCAAATCAGATTCAGGAAATATGCAATCTGGCAAATAACGACTTGGCGACCGTCGAGCGATGGTATCAAGCGGTATGGTCCACACATTGGGCCAATGACAGCGGCAAACAGCCCCATTTGGGCCAAATTATCAAATTCTGGAACGACACGGCCGAACCTGAAGCAAAAAAGCAAACACAGGCTAAAGAAAATTACGAACGAAACAAACAGTACTTGGACGCGATTTAGGAGAGAAGATGAATTATTTCAAAGCAACAGACGATCAAAGAGCGCAAATAGAGCATTACTGGGCGGAATATGGGCAGCATCTTCCGCCCGATGCCGACAAAACCTCGGCTATTACCTTTCACCGACTCATGACTGTGCGTAATCGGCTCGCGAAAGGGCTATCGCCCGTGAAACCCCCGCCATGCATTGAGCCGGCGACAAGAGAGATGATTAATATCTCTTTCGGCCTAAAAACTTTAGATAATCTAGACAAGTCAGGCATGACACCAAAGCAGGCTTGTGAATTTGACGCAGTGCTTGACCATGTTCGGAAATGGATCAAGACCGACAAAAGCTTGGTTCTTTCATCTCCCCAGTTCGGCATTGGTAAAACGGCAATTGCACAAATCATCGTCGATGCCTTCAAGCTGCCTATATCGGGGGGGGGGGAGCCACAATTCGTGGACGGCGAGCCGGATTTCGAATTATGGGACCACGCGACTATGATAAAGAGCCGTGATCTCATGGCGCTCTTTCAGGATGCGAATAAAGACCCGTTCAAATTATTGCGCCGAATGCGTTTGATCGTCATAGATGAGGTCGGCGACGAAGGTAATTTGGTTTACGTGGCAAAAGATAACCAAACCAAGGAAATGCAATCGCGCTACTACGCGTTAATCGACTGGGCGGCGAGTGAGGGTAAACGCATTGTCATCACCACGAACTTGACTAAAAGGCAGCTTTTTGAGCAACATTTTAGCGGGAAAACGGTTAGCCGTCTTATCGCTCTAGTCGGGGTGGGGAATTTTATCAACATGCCGGATTTGCCGGACTATAGAATTAAACAAGCGGGGTTATAGATGAGTAATGAGGCAAAATATAAGGTCGAGCCAGACAAATGGGAGCCGGTTGGAAAAGAGGGTAAGGTGTGGCATTGTGGCGGGGGTGCAATGTTTTATGAAATCTTAAAGCATGACTTGGTAGAGAGTAGCTATTACTCTACTCATGTTTACGTTGAGGGCGTGTACGCGACGCAGCTCGGGGATAGAGGAAGCCTGCCAGAAGCAAAAGCCCTCGTTGAGAGCCATCTCAACGACGCGATTAACGGGTTGGTGGGAGGGCTTCGATGAAAACATTTGGCTCTTTCTTCTCTGGGGGAGGCTTGGCCGACATCGGTGCAATGTCGGCCGGTTTTAAACCGATATTCGCAGTTGAATACGATCCAGCCAACGAAAAACAGTCGATGAGAATCGCAGACTGCTATGAACTCAACATTGGTGAACATGTAATTCGTAAGCCGGTGCAAGAGGTCTATGTGACCACACTGCCGAAGGTGGCTTGGTTCCACTCTTCACCAGTGTGTAAAAATTTCAGCAACGCGAAAGCGAATGCCGAAGAAACCGACATTGACATTGTGACGGCTCAGGCTGTGGTCGATTACGTCAATCATCATCGGCCCAAATTCGTCACGGTCGAGAATGTCATAGCTTACGAAGCATCGGTCGCGTTTTCTATGATTGCCAGATGCTTGCTAGACAATGGTTACGGCTTCACGGTAGATCGCCTCATGGCAGCCGATTATGGTGTACCGCAAACTAGATTAAGAATGTTTTGTCGAGCGGTTTTGAACAATCAGCCAAAACCGATGACACCAACGCATGAAAAAGAGCCTAATCAACGGCCGAATTTGTTCTTTCGGCCTAAGCCGAAATGGATCGGATGGTACGAAGCGGTATCGGATATTGCTCACACGTTTCCGAATACAACGTTTGCGCCGTGGCAACAGAAAAAGCTGAAAGAGGCTGGATTCTCTTTTAATGAAATCTTTGTTCCTCATTCGCACGCAACCAGCCGCACAGTCGGACGGTCTGGCGGCGAACCAATTTATACCGTAGCTAGTGGCAAGGCTCCAGCCCAAGCGTTTTTTCCTGCACAGAGCAATCAAAGTTTTTGTGCAGGCGATGGCAAGCGTTGCAAATTTCTCGATGTGCCGGCCGATACTGATTACGCAAACCTCAACATAGCAGGTATCAAAAGCTACATCGTAGAACCCCGCCTTGGAGGGGATCGCCCTATTCAGTGCTTGCAAGGAGATCGGCCTGCAATGACGCTCACCACCGCGAGCGGTGGCAATGTAGTTAGAGGCTTCTTTGCGGTGAATGGAACACTTAACAACTTCGGACAGTCAATGACTGCCCGCAATGGGGAAAAGCCAATTTTCACTATTGCGGGCAGTCAAGACAAGAAACCAATTCGAGTTTATTACGGGCGAGTTGCGACAATAACGGCGCGGGGATTAGCGCGGTTTATGTCTCTCCCAGATTGGTACAAGCTACCAGCAAAAAAGGGGGACGCTACCACACTGCTTGGTAATGGTGTGTGCAGTTTGCTGATGCAAAGAATAGGAGAAATTT
>WTJY01000332.1 GCA_011524645.1 Anaerolineales bacterium
GGGAATGACAATCGTTAATTGATCAACTCCCACCAAATCCGACAGGACTAGTTTTTTTATCCACATACATGCATATACATACAAAAAGGACCCCAATATGTTAGATAGCCCCCTTTATATCCCTCTTGTTTTTCTATTGGCCTTAGCATCCACGATTACCCTTTTTCTGCGAGCAACGAAGCTAAACGGCCGTGGAATCGTCATTTTAATCGCTTGGATAGCGTTACAAGGTGGCCTCGCCCTTAGCGGCTTCTACGAAGTAACCGAAGGTTTCCCACCCCGCCCTGTGTTCGCGGTCTTGCCACCCAATCTGCTCATCGTGTGGCTGCTTGTATCGAAACAGGGTCGTGACATGATTGATCGCTGGAACCCCAAATGGCTGACCCTCATTCATGTGGTTCGTATTCCGATTGAACTCGTCCTCTATTGGCTATTTCTTTACAAAGGCATCCCCGAAATCATGACCTTTGAAGGGCAAAACTTCGATATTTTGGCAGGACTTACCGCTCCAGTTGTCGTCTGGTTGGGCTATTACAAGCAGAAAATGAGTCGTACATTATTATTGGTTTGGAATCTATTGTGTCTGGGATTATTGCTCAACATTGTGGGTACCGCAATCTTAGCGATTCCAGGTCCATTACAACGTATCGCTTTCGATCAACCCAATGTAGCAATTACGCAATTTCCCTATGTATGGCTAGCCGCGATTATTGTCCCGATCGTTTTTGTCGCTCATTTGGTCACGATTCGTGGGCTGTTGTACGCCAAATAGGGTCGGCTAATTTTAGGTGTGATAAGGCGTTGTCTCAAGTGGCTGTGGCCGATGAAAACACCGAACCACCGAGCCACAGAACCCATAACTTTGTTACTTACTTATTTTTACAGGTAATCCGCACCTGTTGGGGCCTGCTAAATCAAAGATTGACTCAACATATAAATCTCCTTCCTTAACTCTAAAATACGCGCCTTACTTTCAGCATCATGATACCAATCTTGATGATGTTTTAAATAAGCCAACTTACTGCACCGGCTTAAAAAGCGCTTGTGCTTAAAATAATCCCCCATGCCACGCGAAAACAACATCTGCCAATTCTTCCCAAATCGGCCGAGATTCGACGACACTACACTAAACTGAGATTCCGTTAACACACCGGCCGACACTTCTTCTTTTAGATACGAGCGAATCCAGCGCCGCTCCTGCCACAACGTCCCGATAATAATCAACACAGTTAAGCTGACCCCACCCCAAGCGTTGAACAACAAAGGAACCAACAGCGCATCACCAAAGAACTCATAGCCAAATGACGCCAGCCCGTTATGCATAAAGTGCAAAAACATCGCCAGTGAAATCCCCACAATCGGGGCCACAATGCGCCAAAAACGATGCTTAGTCAAGCGGGCAATCGCGATCCCCAAGCCGCTCATCGCAGTATAGAGAGAATGATTAAAGCCGAAAATAATCGCGCGCAAAAAGATATTGGCCTGCCATCCCTCGATCCCTTCTTGAGCAAAAACGGCCTCGAAATAGAAAACATTCTCGACCATAGCAAACCCCATACCGGCGACCGCACCATAAATGATTCCATCGAGCAAGCTATCGATCTGATGTCGCCACCAAAACAAAATAATAAACAACACGGCCGCTTTAATCAGCTCCTCAACAAACGGCGCAACCAAAGTCGCGACCAACGCATCCCCCGTTTCCGCTCCAAAAATCACATAAAAAGGAAATCCGAACACCTCATTAAAAATCAAAGCGAAAATAATAGACGGGATCGCTCCCCACAAGAAAGCGGTTGCCAACAGCCAGAGCGGTTCTTTTTCGTACCGATCCACCCAGTAAATAATCCCTGTATACAAAGCGGCCGGAATTATCGCCGCTATAATCGATGCCACAATCATAATTGTCCTCTTTCGTTCTTACGCATTTATGAACAAACCATGTTGCTAACAATGCGGTCTTTATTCACCATTCGTCACTCGTCACTTGAATCACGTGTGGTCTCACCGCATAATTATGGGACTATGAACAAAACCATACAAGTAAAAATCTGTGGACTGACCAATTTGGAAGACGCAACGGTCGCGGCTGATGGCGGGGCGGACTATCTCGGCTTTATTTTATATCCCCCCAGCAAGCGTGCGGTCACGGCCGAAACAGTGCAAGAAATCACGGCCGTCCTGCGCCAACGGCCGAACTGCCCCAAGCTCGTCGGCGTCTTTGTCAATGAAGAGATCGATGTGATGCTCAAAGTCTTGGCCGATTGTCAACTCGATTTCGCCCAACTGCACGGCAGCGAAGTTCCCTCCCTGATCAATGACCCCAATTCTCCGCTACACGGCCGTTCGTTTCGTGCCCTACGCCCCCAATCGATGATGGAAGCGGAAGCGGAAGCGGAATGGTATATCGCAGAAGCCCCCAATCAAATGCCCACCTTGCTCATGGATGCCTATCACCCTGAGCTTCCCGGCGGTACCGGCGATCTGTCCGATTGGGCGATCGGCAAACATATCGTCACCATGACCAACGGCCTGCTACTTGCCGGTGGCTTAACCCCCGACAATGTCGCCCAAGCGATACGCGAGGTTCAACCATATGGGGTCGATGTCGCCAGTGGGGTAGAAGCCTCTCCAGGCAAAAAAGACCATACGGCCGTGCGCGCCTTTATCATCCATGCCAAAGAAGCGACAGCCACATGAAAAACCGGCAGGAACGCCCATACACCGTCACCAAAAGTGAAACGGCTTGGTCCTCCCCGTGGTACAAAGTTCGGCGGGACCAAATCGAGCTCCCCGACGGCCGGACCGGTGAATACAATGTCGTCGAAAAAGAACCTGCCGTGGTTGTCGTCCCCATGACCGAGATGGATGAAGTGGTCATGATCAACATCTACCGCCACACCACAGATCGTTGGAGCTGGGAGGTTCCGGCCGGTTCAGTTAAACCGACCCAAACCCCAGAACTAGCCGCCATCGAAGAACTACACGAAGAAATTGGTGGCACGGCCGATAACCTCATCTTGCTCGGCCAGTTCTACACCATGAACGGCATCAGCAACGAACTCTGCTACTACTACCTCGCCACCAACATCACCCTCGGCGACATGCACCACGAACCGCTTGAAATCATGACCCGCCACATCCGGCCGTGGCCCGACGTATTGAAGATGATCCAAAACGGCGAAATCAAAGACAGTCTCACAGCTCTCGCCCTCACCCTTACCGATCAACATTTCAAATTTTAGATTTTGGATTGTGTCGGATCGTCCCATGTCGAAAATTTGATAGCAATACTGTCTTCACTCGTCACTCATCTTTCCTCACCCCGCCCCAAACATTTGTGCTATAATTACCATCTACCCAATCAAAAATCCAAAACCCAAAATCAAAGAAATCTATGTCCGCTTACGTTATTGTTGACCTCGAAACAACCGGCTTTAGCCCTAGCAAAAACAGCATGATCGAATTTGCCGCCATCGTCTTAGACAACGGCGAGATTATCGATGAATACAGCACACTCGTTCACACGTACGATGAAATTTCACCGCAAATTACAGAGCTAACCGGTATCACGCAGAAAATGGTTGATAGTGCGCCACGCTTAAGCAGTGTGCGTAGCAAAATGAAAAAGATCATTGGGGATTTACCGGTTGTCGGGCATAACGTAAGCTTTGATATCGGATTTCTAAACGAAGAAAATATCGCACTCGATAATGATACGATCGATACGGTTACCTTGGCTTCGATTTTATATCCGTCCCTCGGCCGGTATCGGCTTGAATTTCTTGCCGAAGCACTCAATCTTCATTTGCCCGAAGGGGGACAATCCCATCGCGCCTTAGCCGATACAGAGCTCACGGCCGAACTTTTCATGGCCCTGCTGGAAAAAGCGACCAAGCTAGACATTAGCATTCTCAGCGAAATCATTGAAACCGGCGGTCGCGTCGGCTGGACAGAAGCGATGTTCTTTGAAGATGCGCTAAAGATCGCTGCCAAACAAGCGTTTAGCGGCTCCGGCCGTCAATCGGTACGCCGTAACCAGCGGCTTAAAGAGCTATTCAAACCGAGCAAAATCAGAGGCAAGCAGTTGATACCGGAAGAGGAGCCGAAACAAATTGACCCTGATGACATCCTCGGCATGTTCGCTGAAGGAGGAAACTTCCAAACCGTATTCCCCAACTTCGAATATCGGGAGCAACAGGTTGAAATGGTCGATGCGGTCGTCAACGCCTTTAACAAAGGGCTTCACTCCCTAATCGAAGCGGGAACGGGGACCGGCAAGAGTGTGGGCTACTTGTTGCCATCCGCTTTTTGGGCACACCAAAACGGCCGTCGTGTCGTTGTCTCGACCAATACGATCAACTTACAGGATCAGCTGGTCGAAAAAGATATTCCCACCCTACAAAAAGCGCTGCCATTTGAATTACGGGCCGCCATTCGCAAAGGACGTCGCAACTATGTCTGCTCCCGCATTTTCCAACAGTGGCGCCAAAAAGGGGTGTCCGATCCGGCCGAAATGACGCTCTATGCCCGCCTCCTTGTGTGGCTCCCCGAAACCGACACCGGTGATCGTGGCGAACTGAGTCTACGTACCTTTGAAGAACGGCTCATGTGGGACAAAATCAGCGCCAGCAATGATGTCTGCTCCCAAGACCTCTGCACACAAAACCGCTGCCCCCGCTATATCGCCCAACGCCGCGCCGAAAACGCCCATATCGTGATCGTCAACCACTCGCTCCTCCTCTCCGATCTCGCCAATGAAAACCATATCCTCCCCGAGTTCCAAGACCTCGTCGTCGATGAGGCCCACCACTTAGAACCGGCCGTCACCGGTGGCCTGAGCTTTGAAGCGGACAAGCGGGTGCTCGAACGGGCGGTCAACGATATTTTACGCGCCCGTGGCGGCTTGCTCGAAGAGGTCACCGGCCGGACCAACATTATCCCCCCCGACATCCGTGCCGATCTCGATAAAGTGATCGGCCGTATTCGGAACGCGGCCGGTATCGCGGCCGATCGGGTCGATGATTTCTTTACCACCCTCTCTTATTTTCTCAGCGATAAAACACGCGGCCGGGGTGATTTCGCCCAGCAAATCCGCTTGGTCTCGGCCGTGCGTGCCGATGCCATGTGGGATGAAGTGGTCATCAGTTGGGACAATCTCAACAAACCGCTCCACCAAATCGGTAAAAATATCAAAGAGCTCGCCGAAGGGATCATCGAACTCAACGAGCAATTTACGATTGACGATATCGAAGTGGTCGTACAAAGTCTCGCCACCGCCCTGCGTAGCATCGAGGAAAATCGGGAAAACATCGACAAAATTATCGCCAAACCGGACGAAGATCATATCTACTGGGCCGAAGTGATTAAAGATCGCCTCTCTCTCCATGCCGCCCCACTCCATGTCGGCCCACTAGTTGAACAGTATATCTTCCACAACAAAGAAACGGTCGTCCTCACCTCGGCAACGATGCAAACTGCGCCCGCATTTGGCAATCGGGAACCGGACTTTAGCTATATTCGTGATCGCCTATTCGCCCAACACACCACCGAACTGTCGGTCGGTTCCCCCTTCGATTACAAAAAGAACGCCCTGCTCTACCTCGTAACCGATATGCCGGAGCCAAATCAACCAGGTTATGACCGCAAAGTGGCCCAAGCGATTATCGATGTAGCGGCCACGCTCGGCGGCCGGACGATGGTCTTGTTTACCTCTTACCGCCAGCTCAAAGAAACGGCCGAAGCGATTCGCGCCCCGCTCGCCCAAGAGGGAATTCAAGTCCTCGCACAGCTTCAAGGCTCATCCCGCCAGCAGCTCACCCAGCAGTTCAAAGCCCCCAATGCTCGCGCCGTCCTGCTCGGTACAAAATCGTTCTGGGAAGGGGTCGATGTCCCCGGCGAATCGCTCCAAGCGGTTCTGCTCGTCAAAATCCCCTTCGATGTCCCCTCTGATCCGATTTTCTCAGCCCGCTCAGAAACGTTTGAAAACTCGTTTTTTGAATACTCGATTCCGGAAGCGATTTTGCGCTGGCGACAGGGCTTCGGCCGTCTTATCCGCCGCCAAAGCGATGAAGGGATCGTCTTTATCCTCGACAAGCGGGTCATCTCTAAGCGGTACGGCTCCGCATTTGTCGAATCACTCCCCGACTGCACCACTATTCGTCAGCCCAGCACCCGTATCAATGAGTTGATCGTCCGCTGGTTTAATCGCCAAAAATAAGGAGAACAACACATGGCCATTCAATTTGTAGATTTTGTGCCAGACATTCAGGTAAATGTCTGGCAACGCATCAAAAAGGCGACAGACCCTCATAAACTAGTTCAGGAAGCAAATCGCTGGATCAAAAAAGCAAAGGTCAAAGTCATCAACGTAGAAACCCTCGTAGTCCCTAATCCCAATCTAGAGAATTATCAATCTTTGCCAGCGACTAAGACAGCACATGGCACAGCCATTTATATTCAAATCATTCGCGTCTGGTACGATGATGGCACAATTTAGACCAGCACCGTTTATCACTCAACCGACATTAGATTCATTACACCCGCCCTCTTAATTACAGTAAAATAAATGGGAATTATTATACTTTCGCGCATCGAAGAAGTTGAACTTCGTGCGAACAATCGTTTAGATTTGTCACATGCAAGAAGTTCAACTTCGTTCTAACGGCCAGTTGAACTCCGAGCGAATAGTTGATTTGTCTATCAGGAGTCGAAATTTCAACGACACCCATTCTCGACAAATCCCGCCAACCGTCAGAGTGAAGTTCAACTTCTCCCTCTTGGCAAATCCAGCCAATCGTTAGACAGAAGTTGAACTTCTTAGCTCGCAGAACCAACGTCCAAGCGCGTAAAACCCAACCCAAGCACCTATTATGATCCTCGGTTACGCCATTCCAGAAAACATCGAAGCATATGCTTCTCAGTTCCCCCAAATGACCTACAGCCCACTCGGCCGGACCGGCCTTTCGATTAGCCAAGTCGGCTTCGGCGGCTATCGCATCAGCGATGACAATAACACCCAGCGTGAAGCGCTCACCCAAGCGCTACTCAACGGGGTCAATCTCATCGACACCAGCTCAAACTACGGCAATGGCGGCTCAGAACGACTCATCGGCGAAGTCATGCTCGACCTGATCAAGCAAGGCAAACTCAGCCGCAAACAAGTCGTCATCATCAGCAAAGGGGGGTACTTGCAAGGGGAAAACTTCGCCATTAGCCAACAGCGCAAAGGAGAAAACCGGTCGTGGGCAGACCTCGTCCCCTACAGCAACCAACTCGAACACTGCATCCATCCCGACTTTCTAGCGGATCAAATCACCCGCAGCCTAGAGCGTCTACAAATGGATACCATCGATGTCTACTTGCTACACAATCCGGAATATTATCTAGGCTGGGTCAAAAAATTAGATGTCGATATCGAACAGGCCCGTGTTGAATATGAACGTCGGCTTGAGCTGGCCCTGCGCCATCTTGAAAGTGAAGTCGCCAACGGCCGGATTCGCGCTTATGGCATTAGCTCCAACAGCTTCCCCAAAGCACCCGATAGCTATGACTTCACCTCGCTTGAAAAAATGCTCGACATCGCCGAATCGATTTCGGCCGATCACCATTTCCAAGTGATTCAGTTCCCCATGAACGTCCTCGAACCGGAAGCGGCCGTGCAGCCCAATCAAACGGCCGGACAAACCCTGCTCCAATTGGCCCACTCAAGCGGCATCGGCACGCTCGTCAACCGGCCGCTCAACGCTGTCGTCGGCAACAACCTCATTCGCCTCGCCACCCCACCACAAGTGCAAGGGAACCCAGATCCCGGTCATGTCGCCCATTCAATCCGTTTGTTGGGTGAGCAAGAAGCCCGTTTGACCCGCGCCGTTTTCGGCATCGACATCCCTCATCGCACCAAACATGAATTCGGAGCCACCATGGAAGCGGCCCGACTACTCAACAACCGTTGGAGCGGCTTTGGCACCTTTAGCAATTGGCGCGATGTCCGTACCGGCTATCTCGAACCCCGCTCCACATTTGCCACCCGCTTCCTCAAAACGCGACCAGAACTCCCACCAGAAGCGGCCGCTTGGGTCGCCGAATACGAAGCCGCCTTCAAAACGGCCGTGGACAACGTCACCGCCTACTATCGCGCCCAAGAAATCGGCATGATCGATGGCATTCGCGCCAATATCGGCGCGGTCGATGGGGAATGGCGTGGGGCCAAAACGATTAGCCAAGCGGCCGTGCGTGCCTTGCGCACCACCCAAGGGGTCAATTGTGTGTTAGTCGGAATGCGTACCCCCGCTTACGTCACCGATGTCTTGACCGATGCGGCACAGAAAATCACCCAACGGCCGCGCATCACCGCGTGGGGCATGCTCGCAGAAGCGGTCAGCGAAGAAGAATAAGACACCTAACGCAATTTCTTCGTCAAGTACAGCGCGATATCATAGTCCAGCGTAATCGGCTCCATTTGATCAGGCCAACGGCCGTTACATCGACCGCAGACTCCCCCAACATAGGCAACACCCACCCTAACTAAGCAACAAACAGACTCAAGCCAAGCACGATTAAACCAGCTGTGCCTAACCGCAAGCCCATCTTAAAGTTGAATGATTCCTGCAACAATTAAAATCACAACCGCAATAACAACTACATCAATCAAGGCCAATACCGCCAAAATTAAGCGTTGTACCGGACTAAAACGGGACAAAACGCCACCGCCACTCCTACTCACATCATCATCCATTTCTTCAAGATCATCATAAACATCCGAAGTACGGCTTGTTTTTTCACGTAAGCTACTCGCGAAGTCGTCATCATCATCAAACATAAGGTTTCTCCTTGGTCCTGAGTTTAAGCAAAGCTATTTGATCTATGATGATATACACACCCGATCAGATCAATAATACCAAGCATATTCTCGATAAAACATATGTCACATTATATGGGATGTGTGTCTTGTCACACAACTTACAACATTACCCAGACATGGGCAAGTACAAAAATCCTGATACTGCC
>WTJY01000217.1 GCA_011524645.1 Anaerolineales bacterium
GAGAATATATAAGTCGATACCCCGTGCGACTGCAAGCTCGGCACATGCGGAGCTCATTACTCCTGTGCCACCGATAAATAATACTTTCAATAGGTTACTCCTTGTTCGATTTTTGATTATGTAAAAATCATTTCATATTGTGCCCCGCCCATCTCCCAACCCCCTTCCCTTGGGGAGGGGGCTTTTTACTGAGTCGCGATTTTTGGTCGTTGTGTGATCAAAAATCGCGACATATCTCAAAGTCCCTCATTGGGGAGGGGGGTAAGGTGGTCCTAATCGTAGAGCAACGTTGGAATAAAGCCCACACGGATGTTTATTTAATGACTTCGATGCCGCCCATGAACGGCCGTAGTACTTCTGGGATAACGATTGAGCCGTCCGCTTGCTGGTTGTTTTCCATGATGGCGATCATGATCCGTGGCAAGGCTAAACCGCTGGCATTGAGTGTATGGACATGGCGTGGGCGTCCACCTTCCGCTGGACGATAGCGAACGTTGGCGCGGCGTGCTTGGAACGCTTCACAGTTACTTGCAGAGCTGACTTCGAGCCATTCTTCACAGCCACCGGCCCAAACTTCGACATCATATTTTTTGCTGGCCGCAAAGCCCAAGTCACCCGTAGAAATGTCGATCAGACGATAGGGTAAACCGAGCGCATCACACACATCGGTTGCATGTGTGGTCAGTTTTTCGAGGGCGGCATAGCTGTCTTCCGGCTTAACAAATTGATACATCTCAACTTTGTCAAACTGGTGGCCCCGTTTAATGCCGCGTACGTCACGGCCGGCGCTCATTTTCTCACGGCGGAAACAGGGGGTATAAGCGACATAGAGCTTGGGCAAGTCCGCTTCGTCTAAGATTTCGTCACGGTGCAAATTGGTCAGGGCGATTTCGGCCGTGCCCAAAAACATATAATCTTCTTCCGCATCTCGATAGATATTGTCTGCGAATTTGGGCAACTGACCCGCTCCTTCAAACATGGCAGAACGGACCATAAACGGGGGGTAGATTTCGGTATAGCCATGTTGGTCGATATGCAAGTTGAGCATAAATTGGATCAAAGCCCGCTGCAAACGGGCCCCAGCACCTTGCAAGACATAGAAGCGGCTACCGCTTAATTTCACACCCCGCTCAAAGTCGATGATGCCTAACGCTGGACCCAAATCCCAGTGGGGTTGTGGGGCAAAGTCGAAGCTTGGCACGGGGGCACCCAGTGGTTCGCTGGCGATATTGTCTTCATCACTGGCACCGATCGGGGCACTTTCGTGTGGCATGTTGGGAATCCACAACATCGCTTCATTGAGTTTCGCATCTACTTCGCGTAGTTCTTCGTCTAGCTGACTGATCTGCTCACCGATGGCGCGCGGCCGTTCTTTGGCCTCTTCGGCCGCGACCCGTTGCGCTTCGACTTGGGCTTGCAAATCGGCATTGCCTGCGTCTTTCTTGAGTTGCCCTTCGAGCTTTTTCAACGCGCCCATTTGCTGGCCGATCGCTTTAGAGGCTACATTGCGTTCTTTACGTAGCGCTTCGACTTCTTGCAAAATCTCCCGCCGACGCGCATCCATTTCAAGTGCGGTATCGACCGGAGCCTTGGTGTCATTGAGCTTAACGAGTTGCTCTTTGACCCAATCTGTTTTGTTACGAATGAGTTGTATATCAATCATGGTTTTCTTCCTTTCCTTTCAAACTTTATCTGTTGTCAATACCTTCGCCAAATTAATCAACTGTTTGGATTTGCTCCCCTCCTATGAGGAGGGGTTGGGGGAGGTGGATTACCCCTCTCCCCCAGCCCCTCTCCCAACGGGAGAGGGGAGCTTTTGATTTGACGCGAATTAAAAATAATTGAGCGATCAGCCCGAGATATTTTTAATTCAAGGAACAAATTTACCTTAAAGGGAAATTATTTGTCACAGCGATCTAAAAATGGCGAAGGTATTGGTTGTGAGGTTTAATTTTTGTTGCTTTCTTCTTGATTGACCCAGAAGAAATAGATTCCGATAGCAAGGCCGATAATGACCAGAAATAAACAAAGGGTGATGAGTCCTAAAAAGACCATTTTTAATCTTCCTTATGCACAGAAAACAAAAAGAGCCCGTTCGTCTTTGCCAAGACGAGCGGACTCGTGGTGCCACTTGGATTTACTTGAACCGTAGTTTTACTAGAAATCAAGCCTCGTGATGCTGTAACGGGCTAACCCGGCTAACCTTGTGCTAATGCTTTCTCGGTTAGCGACTCAGAAGTGGAATTCGGGGATATTGTTGGTTTGCACCTACCACCAACTCTCTGTAAACCCTTACTGTGCTTCTTCGCAGTCGTTGAGTTTTAATTTTGTGGGATTATAAGCAAATGGGGTGTGAGCTGTCAACTGATTTGTTTTTGCCTGCAATTCTCAATCTGAACTAAAGGAAACGCTTTTTATTGTCGCCGTAGACGGCCGCTGCCTCATAGGGATGTTTCGGCTCAACTTTACAAATTTACAAGCAAAAACAGTATTCTCAACGGTATATTTCGGCGATGGAGCCGCCGAAATATACCGTTAAATTGAGGTGCTACGGGGCGCAAAGCACCCCACGACACCTTACATATTTGCAATTCAGATAGCTGATCTTCGACGCAAGCCGATGGCTAAAACGGAGGCGGATAGAAGCATTAAGAAGAGGACGACGA
>WTJY01000065.1 GCA_011524645.1 Anaerolineales bacterium
GGAAGAGAAATTTGATTGCGTGGCCCATTTAGCCGCGATGGCAGGGGTACGCAATGCGGTGAAATTCCCAGCCCTCTATATCGAAGTCGATTATAACGGCAGTCAACATTTGATGGACGCCTCTCGTTTTAATGGGGTACAAAATTTCGTTTTCGCTTCAACCTCATCGGTATATGGGAATACAAAGAATATACCGTTTCTTGAAACCGATCCTTGTGACCGGCCGTTGCAACCCTACTCGGCCGCCAAGCGGGGGATCGAGATGCTTGGGTTCACGTACAACCATCTTTACGATTTAAATTTTACGGCGACACGCTTTTTTACCGTGTATGGTCCCAACAATCGGCCAGATATGATGGCGTATCTCGTCTTGGAAAGCATCACCAAAGGACGAGAAATCCCTCTGTATAATGGGGGTGAGATGTGGCGGGACTGGACCTTTGTCGATGACATCACCGATGGAATTATCTTGGCACTTGATAAGCCGGTCGGCTATGAAATCTTTAATTTGGGCTTTGGCAAACCGACCAAGCTAAAAGATTTTGTCGATATGATGGAGAAATTGGCGGGGGCGAAAGGAAATTTCGTGATCAAGCCGAAAATCGCGGCCGATGTAGATCAAACCTATTCAGATACCACAAAGGCGCGGCAGATGCTGGGCTATAACCCGACTGTATCGATTGAAGAAGGGGTTGAGCGGGTGTGGAATTGGTATCGGGATACGGTGTTGAATAATCAATAAAGTAGCGGTCAAAAAAAGCCTGAACATTGCCCACGTAGGGGATAGGCAAGCGAGGAACGGCCTGTCCCCTTTTATCTAGACAACCATCGTTTATCTCTCCCCGAGCGGCCGCAGTCAACATACAGCATCACAATTAATCAACATATAGCCGGGCGTCAACACGCGATGGACGGTTGCACCCCATTCATCGAGAAAACCATCGTTTGTTTATTAAGGGGAATCCAACCCACAGATAAATAAGGGGGATCGTAAGCGATGTACGGCCGTTAATATGTAATCAAATCAACTATCGTTTGTTGTCGCCGAAATGAATGGTTTGTATGAATTGGTCCGGGGAGAGACAAATGGCGGTTGTCTAGTAGCAAGAACAATTTGGGACCGCCATTTACCTATCCCCTACGCGTTACGTGTGGTGGGGGGCATTCGTCGTTCGTCACTCGTCACTCGTCATTTGTTCTTGTTGTAAACCACAACGGGGGCAGGCCGCTTCATCATCCCACAACACCAACTGACAATTGGCACAGACTTTTTCCCCACATTCGGGGCAGGCACTCGACCGATCATCAAACGAAGTACCACAGTTGCCGCAGGCGAAAACGCGGACCAGTTGATTGCTAACAACAAGGGTGTGGATCACACGGGCGGAAATGCGTTCTTCGAGCGGGATTTCTTCACCACAATTGGGACAATCGTCATCTGTGGGGGAAACGGCCGTAGCACAGCTGGGGCAATGGGACGGGAAGAGGACGTTACAGTTGGGACAAATATCGGTTCCGGCCGTCAGTTCAAAGCTACAAGCGGGGCAATCGAAATAAAGGAGTGTTTCACAATGGGGGCAAACCGCATCATCTTCATCGATCTCTTTGATACAAGAGGGGCAAAACGTCGCGTCACACTCTTCACAATATCCTTCAGCAACATAGACCACTTCGCCACAAGAGGGACAATCGGCCGTTTCGGGACCATCATCTTCCAGCTCTCCATCAAGAGAGGCTTGGGTCAGCGACGCTTGGGCATTGACCGCACGCGGTGAAATAATCGTAGGTTCCTGTGATTCAGATGGGGCTTCTAAATCGGCCGTATCGCTAAAAACTAAACCGCAGGCCGCGCACGCCATGTCTTCTAGCGAAATCGTCTCTTCACACTGGGGGCAGAAAAGCACAAATTCCGCGCCACAATCATCACAATTGAGGGCATCGTCCACAACGGCCGTGCGACATTCGGGACAAAAACTTTGTTCGCATTCAGGGCAAACCGCCTCTTCGGCGTCAAAATCAAATTTAGTTGGGCAGGTAGTACAGGTAAACATGTAGAGATTTTAAAGGAAAAAAGAAGAAGTTAAAAGGAAGTAAGCTCTTTTACAAAAGTCTATCGCATTCGCGCTAAGATGATGTCAGACATAGACGATTCTCAAGTCAACTGTTATATTCATTTTTAAGCAATCAAATCATCAATTAGGATAGTCATACCCAACATGGATCTCGACGATATTATTAAAGCGTTTATCCCGAAATCAGCGCGTAAAAAAGCGAAAAAGAAACTCAAAAAGAAATCTCTTGGTTCTTTGCTCAAAGAACTGATCAAAATCGGTTTGGCCTTGTTTCTCGGCCGGTCGGGATCAACCCCACAAATCGATACCCAACAGCGCACCAAAAATTATGAACCACGACAAGAGCAACGTCGAGAAAAAATAGTTGTCAAAAAAGGGCCGTTGTATGAAGGGTTACAGCAAGCACGGACCTATCAGCAAAACATTGCGGCGATGATGCAGGCGGCCGAACCAGATTCGATGAAGCGGTTGCGGTTAGAGCAGGTACACGGCCGTGTTGAAGAATGGGTTCATATGATCGAAGAAATCGTCACCCGCGCTGAAGCACAAAGCGATGACCGTTTGTTGACAGAAGAGCGGAAGCGCGTACCGGCCGCGATCAAACGGCTCGAGAAACAGCTTGAAAAAGAAAAAGATCCCGCCTTACGCGCCAAACTGGAAAAAACAGTAGGCAATCGCCGACTCCAGCTCGAACAAATCGAACAAGGTGATCGCAATCGCCAAATGACCGAACTCCGAGTCGAAAACACTCTCGCACAGATCGGCATTATCTATACACAGCTCCATAGCGGAAACTTTATGAGCCAAAACAGCAACTATGAACGCTTATCGGCCGAAATCAATGATGAGATTTTGTCGCTGGGCGATTATTTAGATACGCTGGGTGAGCTACAGCACGATGCGAACCGATAGGGCTAGATATTCATCAACCTAGGCTAGGCGTTGTTATCTAGTTCATATTGACAAATCCACACGCTTTCTTAGAATGAAAGCAAACAAATCGATATTGGTCTATATGTCATGAAACAAATTAGCTCTATTTCTTTTGCCAAAGCGATCGCGGATGAAACGCGACAAAAAATTATGCAATCATTGTGCTGTGATTGGCTCTGTGTCAATACGGTGGTTGATAAGTTGGGTGGACAAGTTAGCCAGCCGACGGTATCCCATCATTTAAGCATTTTGCGCGATGTGGATCTGGTAATGACCCGCCGTGAAGGAAAGAAAATCTTCTACACACTCAACCAAGAAGCGGTTGCGGTTTGCTGTGGTCAAATCATGCAAAATTTCGCGCCAGAAATCACCGTCAAGTAAATCATTTCGGGTCCCTACACGAAGAGCCTTTTTTCCTGTTTTTATCCGAAAAACAGGAAAAATAAGCCGTATCGGCCGTAATTTGCCACTTTAACCACGAAATTACGGCCGTGAATCCCCATTTTGGGGCCGATTTGTCATGTGTGTCAAAAAAAACAAAAACGTGTCACTGTCCAAAAATTAGGCCGTTTTGAGAGCCTGCCGTTTTTTTCGTTCAGCTTTTCATAATGTGGTATAATTACCAGTTACATATAGCCGTGCCAAACGGCCGTTTTCATCTTAACCAAATTGTGAATCTTAGGTATCCATTTATTGATTTTGCATACCCCCTATTTCACAAAATGACCGGAGGTTTCCTTGGAAATCGGACAAGTGAATTCCATTGATATTAACCGCGAAATGCGTAGTTCTTATTTAGACTATGCCATGAGCGTAATTGTGTCACGGGCCCTGCCAGATGCCCGCGACGGATTAAAACCTGTACACCGCCGTATTTTATATGCGATGCATGATATGGGGTTGCGGCACAATACATCTCACCGTAAAAGTGCCCGTATCGTCGGTGAGGTTCTAGGTAAATACCATCCACATGGTGACTCATCAGTCTATAACGCAATGGTCCGTATGGCCCAAGATTTCGCCATGCGGTATGAATTAGTCGATGGTCAGGGGAACTTCGGTAGTATTGACGGTGATAGCGCGGCCGCGATGCGTTATACCGAAGCTCGGATGACACGTATCGCATCAGAATTACTACAAGACATTGAAAAGAATACCGTTTCTCATTCTTTAAACTTTGATGACTCTATCGAAGAACCGGATGTCTTGCCAACACGTGTCCCGAATTTGCTCATGAACGGCACCTCTGGGATCGCAGTGGGGATGTCAACCGATATCCCGCCACACAATTTAACTGAATTGTGCCAAGCGATTATCTATTTAATCGATAATCAAGAGCGGTATGACGACATTACAGTTGATGACTTGATGGAATTTGTCAAAGGGCCAGACTTCCCCACCGGGGGTTATATCGTAGGCACCGAGGGGATCAAAAACGCCTATGCGACCGGCAAAGGGCGCGTCATCATGCGGGCTGTAGCTGAAATCGAAGAAAACCCTAGCCGACCAGACCGTCAACGGATTCGCATCAGTGAAATCCCCTATCAAGTTAACAAAGCGAACCTAATCGAACGGATCGCCGAATTGGTCAACAAAGGGGTCATCGATCAAATTTCTGACCTCCGCGATGAATCGGACCGTAATGGGATGTCAATTATCGTTGAGCTGAAACGGAACGCACACCCTAAGAAAGTTCTCAATCAGCTTTATAAGCATACCGCCCTACAAAGCACCTTTAGTGTGCAGATGTTGGCCTTGGTTGATCGCTACCCACGGTTGCTGTCCCTCAAGCGGGCATTGCAAATCTTTATCAACCATCGTGTCGATGTCATTACACGCCGCACCGAGTTTGATTTAGCCAAAGCGAAAAGCCGACAACATATTTTGCAAGGGTTGCTCAAAGCGATCGACGAGCTAGATGCGGTCATCGATACGATCCGTAAATCCCCCGATGTAGAACAAGCACGTAGCCGTTTAATGGATCGCTTTGCCCTGAGCCAACCTCAAGCAAGCGCCATTCTCGATATGCAATTGCGTCGCTTGGCCGCCTTAGAACGCCAGAAACTAGAAGATGAACTGGCGGAAATTAATGCCCATATCGAATATTTAGAAAGCTTGTTGGCCGATAAAGGGAAAATCTTAGCGGTCATTCGCGAAGAAACGGTTCACGTTGAAGAAACCTATGGGAATGAACGACGTAGCCAAATTATCGGCGGTAGCGGCGATTTGCGGGACGAAGACCTTGTTGAAGATATCGATATTTTGATCGCGATTACCCAACGTGGCTATGTTAAACGAACCCCAACTTCGACTTATCGGGTCCAAGCGCGTGGGGGCAAAGGGTTGATCGGGATGAATACGCGGGACGAAGATGAGTTAGATCAGCTCTTAGCGGCTAAAAATCTCGATACCCTGCTGTTCTTTACTAATCGCGGGAAAGCGTATTCAGTGAAAGCGTATGAGTTGCCGGAAGCGGACCGAACCGCCAAAGGGACATCGCTCATGAATGTGTTGCTGCTCGAACAAGATGAACGAGTCACGGCCGTTCTTCCGATCCGCAGTTTCGATGAAGTTGAGTATCTGCTCATGACCACTCGTAATGGGAAAATCAAGCGGGTTGAGACGAAATCCTTTGAAAGTGTCCGGAATAGCGGGTTACGCGCGATTAGTTTGGAAACTGGGGATGAATTGGCTTGGGTCAAACCCACAACAGGGGATCAAGATATTATTTTGGTCAGTCGTGAAGGGAAAGCGATCCGCTTTAGTGAAAACGATGTCCGGCCGATGGGACGCACGGCCGCTGGTGTCAACGGGATCAAGCTAATCAACGGTGATGTGCTCGCCGGTTGCTCTGTCATCGACTCAAGCGATGTCTCGACCGAAGATGAGGATGAAAACGATGACGGTGAAGTCGTTGCTAGCGGGGTCGATATCTTGATCCTGACCGAAAAAGGGTATGGCAAACGGACACCGATGGCTCGTTTCCGTCGTCAGGGTCGCTATGGGCAGGGGATGCGAGCGATGCGCTTGGATCAAAAGCGCGGCCGTATCGTCAGTGCCCGAAAAGTCGCCGATGATGATGAAGTGACTATGATTACATCCAATGGCATTATCTTGCGTACGGCCGTTGATACGATCTCCCGCCAAGGGCGCAATAGCCAAGGGGTTCGGGTCATGGAAATGAAAGGTAAGAAAGACTATATCGCGTCAGTCGCCATTATTCGCGGTGGGGCCAATGAAGAAATTCCACCGGAAGAAATGGTCACCGCAGAAGCGGAAGCGGCGGCAGAAGTGGTGACAACCAACGAAAACTAGACTTAAATCATAACGCTTTTAGATAAACCGAGATCAAAAAGGCTGATTCTTGTAAAAGAGTCAGCCTTTTTTTGTACCGAAGCAAAAGAGTCCACAAATAACCTAAACTCAAATTTTAGCCCTTAGATCAATCTCTCGGTTTTAAGCCGGTGGGATAAATCCCCCAAGCGTGACAAGTTGTTCATGCACCCATCCGCGACTCCGAAAATGCGAATTTTGAAATCTTGAGTAAAATAGCCACCCTCTACATTTGCAAAGGATTTCAAACTAAACATCTTATGACTGAACCATTTTGCCCCATTTGTAAAACGCCACACAAACTCTATCCCGATTCATACTGGGTTCATTGCTCGAGTTGCGGACATCTGCTGGCATACAGTAAGGGACAGCTAGAAGATCACAGCAGAAAGAGCCAGCTTCTCGACCAATCGGCCGAGGGTTTATTCGCAATCGGCCTAAATGGGCGTATGCGCGACCGTTGGTTTGAAATTGTCGGCCGAGTCCGTTATCGCTACCTCGATATGGAAGTAGCAGGCCATTGGGATAACTGGTACATTCGATTTGAAGACAATACCTTTGGCATTATTGTCAGCGAAGGTGAAGAGTACTACTTTTATATGAAAAGAGAATCTTTCACCAGCGAAATTCCAGATTTCTACGCCCTACAACCAGGCTCCAACTTAAACATCGAAGGGTACGACGCAGAAGTGTTTGAAGTGGGAGAAGATGTGATCGAGTTTATTGAAGGGCAAGTCCCGAAATATTATGAGCCCGGCCGTGTGGCACAATATGTCGATTGCCAGTTCCGCAACTATTTCGTCAATGTTGAGTATTCAAAGGAACAGAAGCTCGTCTTCTTCGGCTTAAAGTTAGCCCCGAGCGATATCGAAATGAGCCAGACATCGTAATATCTATCTCACGCCAGTAAAAAAAGGTCAAGACGGCTTAATTTTCCCTTTGTTCGGCCGAATCGAGAGCAAAAACAACCCAGCCACATGGGAAATAAGCAGGAATTTCATTGTAAGATTCCCGCTTTTGCTTTAATATGACTGTCACACAGGACGAAAAACTACTTTATTCAAAATGGGATTTTAAGCTATGGTAGCACGATCAGGTTTCGATTTGCGCTCACAATCATCAATGTCATCACACCCGATGAAGCCTTTACTGGGCCAAACCAATGACATTGAAGAGTTAGGGATTCCTCCCGCGTTGGTGCAAGACCTTTTTTATCGTTTATTGTTGCAAGAGCGTGAAGTAAGCGTCGCTCGTTTTGCCGATGTGCTGAAAGTATCAGCGCGGTTGGCAGATGTGTTGCTAGCGAAAATGAAGCTAGACAACTTGGTTGAAGTGGCGCGTACCGGAGGTTTAAACAGCTTAAGTTACATTTATCGCCTAACAGAAGCGGGAGAGGCGAAAGCGAAAGATGCGGCCGAACGCTCCCAATACATCGGCCCCGTACCGGTGAATACAGATATATATGGAGAATCGGTCAACATTCAATCACAAACGGTCGGTAAAATCACGCCGGATCGGGTGAAAAAAGCGATGGAGCATTTAATTCTCCCGCCCAATTTCGACCGTCGTGTCGGTGCCGCGCTAAATGCGGGGAGCTCACTCTTTTTATATGGCCCACCCGGCAATGGGAAAACCACCATCGCTGAAATCTGTGCCGATTTACTCGCAGGAACCGAACCGATTTTCATTCCGTATGCGATTACGACCGGCGGCCATGTGATTCGTGTCTTTGATGCGCTCAAACATGAAGAAGTAGAACCGGATGAAGAGTGGTTGGCCCAATTCGGCCGTCGCGATATGCGCTGGGCGATTATTAAACGGCCGGCAATCATGGTCGGTGGTGAGTTAGAAATGGCCAACCTTGAATTGCGTTATGAGCCGGTCGGCAAGATATATGAAGCACCACTTCAAATGAAAGCGAACGGGGGGATGTTCCTCATTGACGACTTCGGCCGTCAACAGATCTCCCCCACCGAACTACTTAACCGGTGGATCGTCCCGTTGGAAACCCGTATCGACTTTGTAAGCTTACGCTCCGGTCAAGCGATCGAATTCCCCTTCAAGCAATTACTCATTTTCTCTACCAACCTTGACCCCAGCGAATTGGCCGACGATGCGTTCCTACGCCGTATTCAGATTAAAGTCGAGGTCAAGGGGCCTGATGAAAAGATGTTTTACGAGCTCTTCAAGATTTTCTGCAAAATCTACAAAGTCGAGTTCGACAAAGAAGGGTTCATTCACCTACTCAAAAATTGGTTCCGCAATTCAAGCTCCCGCCAAATGCAAGGGGCACAACCTCGTGACATTTTGAAAACGATCTTAGCGATCTGTAAATATACAGGTGAGGAACCCAACATGGGTCCCGCCATGATCGATGAAGCGTGTGAATGTTTCTTTGTCGATATGGATCGCGAGAAAACATGGGTCGCCAAAACGAACAGTTAATCAAATGACGAATAACGAGTGACGAATAATATTCCCCAAATCACTCGTAGGGTCAGATAGGCTGGGACTGATTCCCGCTTTTTTACCGAATCACCATCCAACCAGCCCATCTGACCCAAGAAGCCTGCCACAACCGCCTGCACATTTTCACAAACATCCCCGAACCCATTAGATTCTTTCGTGTTTTGGGCTTAACATAAA
>WTJY01000259.1 GCA_011524645.1 Anaerolineales bacterium
ATTTTATGTATGGGCAAGTCATCGGTTCATCCTCTGGCGGCTACCCGCTCGAAGCGTTTCATATGGGATACGGGCCACAGCAAATCATCGTCGTTGGCGGCATTCACGGGGGCTTCGAATGGAATACCACCCTCCTTTCTTACGAGCTAATAGACTACTTTAACCTCTACCAAGACCTCATCCCCGATCATGTCACCCTCACCATCATTCCTTCAGCCAATCCAGATGGTCAAGTCGCGGTCATCGGCCAAAACGGCCGGTTCAGCACCTCCCAAGTCGGTCCCAACACCCGCATCGGCCGCTTTAACAGCAACGGCGTCGATCTCAACCGCAACTGGTCCTGCAACTGGCAAGCAGGCACCTACTGGGGCACCACCTACACCCCCAACGGCGGCGGCGGCGGCCCCTTCTCTGAAATCGAAACATGGTATCTCAAAGAATACATCGTTGACCAAGCTCCCAAACTCGTCATCTTTCTCCACAGTGCCGCTCCCGGCATCTTCCCCGGCAACTGCAACGGTAGCCAAGTCCCCGACACCATCCGTTTCGCCCAAGCCTACAGCGCCGGTTCCGGCTACTATCTCGCCGACGGATTTAACTACTACCAAATCACCGGCGAAGCCAGCGACTCCCTCAACACCCTCGGCATCCCCGCCTTCACCGTCGAACTAAACAACTACACAGACACAGACTTCCTCCAAAACCTCAACGGCCTCCTATTCGTCCTCGAAACCCCGCTCGGCCCTTGAGTTATTGCGTCAAAATGACCGCCACCATCCCCCCACTCTCTCAAAAACAGACAACCATCCAATCATCCCCTCTCGCAAGACCTCGCCTCTGACAAATTGTCATCGTGGGACTAAAAGGCCGATCCGATTGTCGATTCCGTAAAAGCAAGCCTGTTTAAAGTTTACGGCCGAGATAAATCAGCAAAGCACCAGCTAAACCTAACATGCCGACAACTGTAAGTAGCACGGCGATAAATGTGGTAGAAAGATTGAACCCATTGCTGTCGTTTACGGCCGTTTGCGTTAAATTCTCATCTGCACGGCTGTCGGCGATAGCGACCACTTCTGTGGGAGCGATTGTGGGGAGTTCTGACACGATGGTGGGGACCGGTGTAAACGTAGGGGGGAGAGGGGTGATCGTGGCGGTAGCGGTAGCGGTGGGGAGTGGTGTACTGGTCGGTGCATCGAGCGGTAAATCGGCCGAACCGCCAACCGCGTTAACGTCCGGTTGGGGAATGTAGCCAACGATGATCGGTTGGCCGACACTTAAAACGCTACTTTCATTCATCCCGTTGAGTTCGTAAATTTCGGCCATCTGTAAATCGTAAAGCAATGCGATCTCGATTAAGGTGTTTCCTTCTTGGACATTGTAGACGATAGCATTGTCTTGGGCACGGATATTGGCGTTGGGGAAGCCGTCTAACAGGGACGGAGTAGGGGTGATCGTGGGATCAAGGAGCGAGACGGCCGTTGCGGTCGCGTTGACAATCGCTTCGTCATACCCGACCGTTATTTCTTGACCGATCGACAGCAGCGAATCTGGTCCCATGTTGTTGAGCCCGTAAATCTCATCAAGGGTGAGATCGTGTTGGAGCGCGATAATAATCAGCGTTTCCCCTTCTTCGACAAAGTGGACAAAACGGCCGTCTGGGAACGGTGTCGGGGTCATGGTCGGCGTGGGGGTCGGCGCTGGCGTATTGGTCGGTCCGGGGGTGAACGTAGGTAAGGGGGTGGCCACTGGGCCGGTGTCCGTTGTTTGCCCTGTGCCGGAATCGGTTGGCTGGCTAGGGCTAACCGGTGCCGGATTGACATTGGACGGAATGCCACCCCCTTTATAGGTGCTGATTAAATCTCGGGTTAGATTGAGATAGGCATCCCCAAACTCATTACTCGGTTCGATATGGCTGCCTTCCGGCCATTCATTAAACGAGTTGATGACAATCATATCGGCCCCGCTTTGGGCGGCCCCGCTAAAGCTCGATTGGAGGTAGGCACCTCCAGCACGGTCCCGCACAATCGTTTGATCACCACGGCCGAGTAGCGAGTCATTAAAGCCGGGCATGGCGGTCCCGACCCAATATTTGTAAGTGCCATAGGTGCTGCTGGCGGCCCGCGTTTCGCCACCCCAGCGGAGATTAATACCGGCCGGATCGGCCGCCCAAGCCAGATTGTAGATATACATCCCGTCAAACACCCCGATATATTGCATATTCCCCCCTTCCGCGATCCAGATACTGGTGCGGTTGGGATCGGCAATAGCACGAATATATTCCCATTCGGCCGGTGTTAAAGCCCAATTAGCCCAGAAAAAGATGACCGGTTTGCCATCGACCCGTAAATAAGCGGGATGATTGGCATGGGTGGCGAGAAGGGTCGCCAGAGCTTGCCCGCGCACATCATTATTGGGCATAAACGCGCTAATCGGCTCAAAGCTTACGGCCGCTTTAAATCCGCTACCGCTGGCGATATTGAGCAGATTGGCGAAATTGGGCTCTGTTTGCTGACTGGCATCAGGGCCATACCATGCTTGAACAAAGCCATCGATCCCGATCCCTTGCGCTTGGGACACATGGCGCTGAATAATGCCGGTGTCGGTCGAGAAATAGGGGGCTGGATTGGTGAATGGTGTTTTCCCGTTGTTAAAGGAGTC
>WTJY01000447.1 GCA_011524645.1 Anaerolineales bacterium
CGCTATCACCGGCCGTGGCAAACTCTTCCCCTAGCACACAGCCCTAGGAAAATCTAAAGGTAATTGCTTAGCAAAAAACTAAGTATTCGCCATAATTTGCCACTAACCTATGGTAAAATAAACTTATGGAAAGAAAAAAAATGGTCATCACTATGGCCAAACATCAATCTGGTAAAGAACCAACTGATTTCGCCTATTGGCAATCGCGCCCCCCTTTAGAGCGTTTAGAAGCCCTCGAGTCAATTCGGCGCGAATATATTTTGTGGAAATATGGTACTTGGCCCCGACTTCAAAGAGTTTGTCACATTATTAAACACACATAACGTACGTTATCTACTGATTGGTGGATACGCTGTTGCCTTTCATGGGCACCCCAGATATACGAAAGACCTAGATATCTGGATTGAAGTGTCTGCAGATAATGCACAAGCTATTTTGTCTGCACTTGCCGATTTTGGATTTGGCCACGTCGGATTAACAATCAAAGATTTCGCGACCAAAGGGCAAACAATTCAACTTGGATATCCTCCTAACCGCATCGATATTTTAACAATCGCCGATGGTATTGAATTTGATGACTGTTATCCATCAAAAGTCGAGTTAAAAATTGATGATGATCTGTGTATTAACGTCATTAACTTAGAGAACTTAAAACAAAACAAGAGAGCAAGTGGCCGACATCAAGACCTAGCAGATTTGGAAAACCTACAGTAATAGTGGCTAACACAATTACTCACTCCTGTAATAGCTATCTTCTAGCAAGGCGTGGGAAACTCTTCCCCTAGCCCCCAGCCCCCAAACTTGGTTTAATTCCCCTGTTGCATCAACCAGAATAGCAGGGGTAAAAAATGAGACGACGGAATAGCCAAAGACACCAAATCGAAGAGGAAGAAAACGGAGGGCGCGGCTGCTGGCGCGCCATCGTCGATCTCTTTCTCGCAGGCATCGCCCTCACACTCATCGGCATCACCGCACTCTTGGCCGGTGGTTATTATTACTACAACAACGAGCTGACCAGCGCCGTTGACCGCGTCGCCACCTACCGCAACGAACTCGGCGGCACCCCCCGCTTCTACGACCGCAACGGCGAACTCCTTTTCGAACTTCCCCCCATCGAACAAAAAGTCGCCCTCGAATTTGCCGACATCCCCCAAACCGTTATTTCCGCCACCATCGCTGTCGAAGATGACACCTTTTGGACAAACCTCGGCTTTGATCCGGCAGCTATCGGCGCAGCCGTCATCTATAACGTGCAAAACAGCGACAGTCGGCCGATCGGTGCCAGTACCATCACCCAGCAATTGGTACGCCATATCGCCTTCACCTACGAAGAGCGGGTCGGCACCAGCTATGAACGGAAAATACGAGAGATCATGCTCGCCGCCGTCCTCACCCAAAAGCGCAGCAAAGAAGAGATTCTCACCCTCTACCTCAATGAAATTTACTATGGGAATTTAGCCTACGGCATCGAAGCGGCCGCGCAAACCTATTTTGGCAAACCGGCCGCAGATCTCGACTTAGCCGAAGCCAGTTTCCTCGCAGGTCTCCCCCAAGCCCCGATCCAATGGGACCCCTACACCAACTTCGACGGCGCAAAAGCCCGCCAAGAGTTTATCGTCGACCTGCTGTTAGAGGATGGCGCGATTACGGAATTAGACGCGATCGTGGCCAAAGCGGCCCCCCTCAGTATCAAACCGCGCATCTCAGCCAACGAAACATCCGCATCGCCCGTTTTGCTCGCCCCCCACTTCGTCCTCTATGCCCAACAAGAAATCGAACGCCGCTTCGGCAGTGAAGCGATGTTTGCTGGAGGCTGGCAAATTACAACCAGCATCGATATGAATATCCAGCGCATGGCGGAAGCGGAAGCCCGCCAATGGATCGATGAAGAATGGGGTCCCGCCCACGATGTGAGTAATGCGGCCGTGGTCGTCATGAAACCGTCAACCAGTGAAGTGTTGGCGATGGTTGGCAGTCTCGACTATTTCCGCGATGACATCGACGGGCAAATCAATATGGCGCTCGCCCCGCGCCAGCCGGGCAGCACCTTTAAGCCGCTGACTGTCGCGGCCGCCATGAAACACGGCTGGCACGCCGGTGATGTCCTCTGGGATGTACCGATCGCCCTTAAAATCGGCAACGGCGAAACGATGACACCGGTCAACTACGACGGCCGCTATCACGGCCCGATGCTCCTACGTGACTCCCTAGCCAACAGCTATAACATCCCCCCGATTCAGCTCGCCCGCGATGTCGGCCTCCCCAGACTGATCGGGGTCGCCCGTGACATGGGGATTCACTCACTCAGCGAGCAACCCAACTATTACGGGCTGTCACTCACGCTCGGCGGCGGGGAAGTTCCGCTCTTGGAAATGACCAACGCCTTTAGCACCCTCGCCAATCAAGGGCGATATCGCCCCGCCACCTCGATCCTTTCGATTACCAACAGCCAAGGGGAACAGGTCTACTCGGCCGCGCAAAACGGCGAGCACTCTCGCCAAGTGATCGATGAAGGGATCGCCTATATCATCACCGATTTTCTCGATGACGATAAAGCCCGTATTCCCGCGATGGGGCGTGGTTCGGCACTTGAGCAACCATTTCCAGCGGCCGCCAAAACCGGCACCACCAACGACTTCCGCGACAATTTAACGATCGGCTATACACCAAGCCTCGTTGTGGGGGTTTGGATCGGCAACACAGACGGGCGTGTCATGCAAGACAGTTCCGGTCTATTCGGAGCCGCGCCACTTTGGTCCAGTGTGCTCAACAATATACTCAGCACCGAAACGCTAGCCCCCACCCTCGCATTAGCCGATGGCTCACCACCACCGGCCGAATTTACACGGCCGAGCCATGTCATCGACCAAGAAGTTTGCTTACCCCAAGGCAGTGGCGGCACCCAATGCACCGTATCCCGCACCGAACTCTTCTTAGCCCAAGGGACAGGACATGGCATCGCTCGTTTGCCCTATGTCCCCGACATGAGTTCCGTCCCCGGCACATGGCAACTTCGTGTCCTACCGTTATCAGCCAGTGCCGCCCAAAATATCAATTTACCCCCTCTCGAAAACGGCTACGCCCCACCAAAGCCCTCAACCTGCGTCGTCAGTCGGCCGCTCGAAGGCTCTCAGCTTCGCCTACTTTTACCGGTCCCCCCACACTACGACGATGAAGTGATCGCCCGCCTTTGGGCCAAACAAAACGGCTACCACAGCCGGATCGCCCCACCGGTCGCCTGCCCCGTTGCGGTTACCGACGGGCTAAAATCGGTTCAGGTCAACACCAATACCGGATTTAGCAACAGCGGCAACACGGCCGGATCATCTAGCGCGGCAGCACCAGCATCTAACAACAGTAGTGGCGGAGCCTATATCAGTTCCCCCAGTGCCGGAGCCTCAGTCAGCGGCTCCGTCCAAATCATCGGCACCGCCAACGCCACCGACATGTCCTATTACAAGCTAGAAATCGGCACAGGCACCGCCCCCACCTCTTGGACCACATTCGGCAGCACCCACAGCCAACCGGTCAACGGCGGCGTTCTAGAAACCCTCCAAGCCGCTTCTCTACCCGCCGGAGATTACGTCATTCGCTTGGTCATCGTCAAACAAGATGGCAATTTTTCCGCCCCCCACCAACTCCCCATCAAAATAAGCCCTTAGAATTAGAAAGTATAAGATATGAAATATGAAATATGAAATATGAAGTATGAAAGCTTACGCGCTCCTTTCATACTTCATACTTCCTACTTCCTACTTTTTATTTCATACTTCCAAACCCACCCAACGCAGCGTCTTCTCCAGTTAGATAGCGGGAGGTTAGAAACAAGAATAGGACAGCCGGTGCGATAAAGACCAAGCTCAGAGCGGCGGTAATCCCGTTGTCCCCACTCGTGGCAAAAGAAAAAAGCATGACCGGCAAAGTCTGAACTTGCCCCCCACCGATGAGCAGGGTCAAAATATATTGACTCCATGAAATAATAAAAGAGAACAAGCTACCAACGACGAGACCGGGAAAAATCGTGGGAAGCATGATAAAACGAAAAACTTGCCACGGCCGTGCCCCTAAAGAACGAGCCTGTGCTTCAAATTCCACATTGTAATTGGCAAACACGCTACTCATGATCAAAACCATATAGGGGGTCACCGGAATCAAATGAACCAACACAACCCCCAACACCGTGTCGGCCAGTTGATACCGAATAAACATGATATGAATCCCCATCGCAGAAGCCAGAGCGGGCACAATCGTCGGGGCTAAAATTAAAAATTCAACAATCCCTTTCCCCCGAAATTTATGCAGTCCCATCGCACGGCCGGCCGGAATCCCGATCAAAATCGATAACAGGGTCACCGATATAGCGATCAAAAAGCTGTTCCACATCGCCAACCACACGCGGTTCGACGGGTCGAAGACAAATTGCCACGGCCGTAAACTCCATTCTGTCGGCAACACGGCGGGGAAAAACCAGCGCAGGCTAAAAGACCAAATCACGAGCGGAATAAACGGCAAAATCACCGCCACGACCAATAAAATGCGCACAATAATATGAGAGGGTGAGGATCGTATCTTCATATTTATCACTATTTTGTAGCCACAACAGGAGTAAAGATGCATTTATTCCCGCAAATCTTACGCACGCACCACCCTTTTCACGCTTTTTCATTGGTCCTCACCAATGCCTATTGTCTAAAATTTAGGTAACTATTCAGCAACCGTCTAATTGGATTTGCTCCCCTCCTATCAGGAGGAGCTGGGGGAGGTGGGTTTAAATAAATTTCCCCTCTCCCCCAGCCCCTCTCCCTCAACGGAAAGGGGAGCCAAGAACGCTGTCGAAGCACGGAAATCAGAATTGCAGAATAATTCCGAAACAATGCATTTACCATAGCACGTAGCATACGTTTAAACCTTAAATACAAACTGATTATGAAGATTTTTAGTGTCTCAGAAATGATAGAAACGGAACGGGTCGCCGATATGGCGGGCCACACCTATGACACCATGATGGAAATCGCCGGTTTACGAGTCGCACAGGCGATTATGTCCCGCTTCGCCATTCAAGACAAAGCGATTTTAGTCTTAGTTGGAGCGGGCAATAATGGTGGCGATGCGCTTGTTGCGGGACGCTATTTGCACGAAGCCGGAGCCAAAGTTGTCTTTTACTGTACCAAAAACCGACCGACCGACGATCCTAATTTATATCAAGTCGAACAGCTCAAAATACCGGTTCTTTGGGCGACCCACGACATGCAGTTTCGCGTTCTACGGATGCGCCTGACCGCTGTCGATATCATTGTCGATGGGGTATTCGGCACAGGATTCTCACGGCCGATGAGCGGCACAATCGCCCAATTCCTTCGCCAAGTCCGTGCAGGCATCGCAGAGCGCACTAAAATTCTCACAACAGAAAAACTGGAGCAGAACGGTAATTATCTCGGTTTAGCCCCACTCGTCCCCACGTTTCCGACAACATCGGTTGCACAACCATCAGAAATGCACCCGTATGTCGTCGCGATCGATTGCCCCAGCGGGTTAAACTGTGATACCGGTCGCTTTGATCCCCTAACCATTCCAGCCGACCTAACTATTTCCTTCGCCGGAGCCAAACAAGGTCATCTCCTATATCCCGGAGCCAGCATCTGCGGCGAATTGCTAATCGCGGACATCGGTATCGATCCACAATACACCACCGAAATTATGGCGGAATTGGTCACACCAGAAGCGGCTCGTCAACTCTTACCCCAACGGCCGCTACACGGGCACAAAGGAACATTCGGCCGAATTCTAATCGCCGCCGGATCAGCCGAATATCATGGAGCACCCATTCTTTCAGGACGCGGTGCCTTTCGTACCGGTGCAGGTTTAGTCGCTATGGCCCTACCACAAGTGGTCCGCCAGACAGCGGTAAGCTTGCTCCCAGAAGCGATTTTTCCCCAAATATCGGCCGAACTCATGTTAGACCACACAGCGGAACAAGAGTTAGTCCCCACGCTCGATCAGTACAAAGCGATTTTACTCGGTCCGGGGATCGGTCAAGCGGAATCGTTTGTCCTGTCGTTCTTAGCCCACCTCATCGACATGGATCAAAGCCACGGCATCGTTTTGGATGCCGATGCTCTAAACGTTCTCGCCAACCGAGATGATTGGCCCCACTTGGTCAACGAAAACATGATTCTCACTCCTCATCCGGGAGAAATGGCCCGCCTAATGGACATTCCACTCAGCGAGCTTAAAGAGATGAATCGAATTGTGATCGCCCAAACACAGGCGAAGAGATGGGGATGTGTGTTGATTCTCAAGGGGGCCCATACAGTTATCGCCGCCCCAGATGGCTCGTGTCAGGTTCTTCCCTTTGCTAACCCACTTCTCGGCACGGCCGGTAGTGGAGATGTGCTCGCCGGATCGATCGCCGCACTGCTCGGCCAAGGGGTGGCACCATATCAAGCGGCCGTACTTGGCGCTTATCTTCATGGGCTAGCAGGCCAGCTCGCGACTAAAGAGTTTGGCGACTCCGGCTTGCTCGCCAGAGAAATCGCCGACTATCTGCCCCAAGCCAGACGTGTTTTACGTCAGCTTTAAAAAGCTTGCTCAGAAAGGCTCCGTCGTGCAAAACGGAGCCGACGAAGGCTAAGAAACACTACTCTCAATTTGTTTGCGGAAATCGGTCGCTAAATCCCGCAAATGGCTAAATCGGATCGGTTTGATCAGCATCATATCGACTTGATCAGATAGATACTCGCCAAGGCGTGTATCGGCCGTGGCGATCACCACACGCGTTCCGCTCAACCGCTGGTCAGCCCGAATATGGTCCAGAATCTCTTCCCCACTCACCTTTGGCAAATGCAAATCCAAGGTAATTAAATCGGGTACGATTTCACCCAGTTTCTGTACAGCTAACGCGCCATCGCGCACCACATCTGTTCTAAAGCCAGCCATTGTCAACGCTTTTTCGAAGATCGTTGCCAACATCTCTTCATCTTCGACAATCAAAGCAAACGGTTTTGACATAATTTTTCCCTCACGGCCACTGGGGCCGCGCTTCTGCGTAATTAATTAGACACGTTACTGGTCCTACCAAATCAACCATCATCCGGTCGCTTCAATGGTAGCACCACACGAAACAAACTCCCCTTCCCAACCTCACTTTCCAGCACAATTTGGCCATCCATCGCAGTCACCAACTGTTTCACAATGGAAAGCCCCAAACCGATCCCTCCTTCTTCCCGTGTCGGAGAAAAACGGACCTGCTGGAACTGATCGAAGATTCGCTCATGCATATTATCAGGGATTCCTTTCCCTGTATCTTGCACTGAGAGGGACCATGAATCATGCGTTTCACGCATCAAACACATGTGAACCATCCCCTTTTGTGTAAACTTGATCGCATTACTAACCAAATTAACCAAAATTTGGTAAACACGTTCCCCATCACCCAAAAGTAGATCAGGTAAATCATCGTCCAAAGTCGCTTGTAGCGCCAACCCTCGGGCTTCGGCGAGCACACTCATTGTGCTTTGCACCCGCTCAATAATTTGATTGGGCGCAAATGGTTGTTCTGTGATTTTTAAACGACCTGCTTCAATTTGGGCGACATCAAGCAAATCGTTTACCAACGTAACAAGACCATCGGTACTTTGCAGTATATTAGATAACACTTCATTTTGTTGCGGGTTAATCTCTCCATACACTTCCAATTGAATCATCTCTGCAAAGCCCAAGATCGCTGTCAATGGGGTGCGTAGTTCATGACTGACTTTCGCGACAAGCTCCGTTTTCACACGACTCGCATCCAATGCTTTGTCACGCGCTTGTGCCAACGCTTGCTCGGCCGCACGCCGTTCCGCTAATTCTTGTTGTACCGCCGTGTATAGCTCCGCATTACGCAGAGCCTGTGTCATAGCGGATGCCACATTCTGCACCAGTTGAATTTCACTCGCCGAAAACTCGCGAATCTCGTGGCTATTTAGACCGAGCGTGCCGAGCACTTGCTCTCGAACCAGCAAAGGGACAATCAAAATCGAACGGGTCCCCCGTTTGCGCGCCATCGCGTGTAAGGGCAACTGACGTGGATCGTTTTGGGCATCGGCGATATAGAGCGGCCGTTTGGTGCGCAACGCCTCTTGGGTTGCCGGATTATTGGCCACCGGAATCACTTCACCCAACGCAGAAACCTGATCTTTATTGACCAAATACTCAGACACAATCGTTAAAAATTGTTTTGAATCATTGAGCAAGGCAAACGCGGCCTGTGGTAGTCCCAAAAAGCGGGCCAGTTCAGCACAAACGGTGTCTAACACGTCGGTCAGTTCAAGGGTTGAAGTCGTCGCCGCGATCACGCGGTTTAACAGCAATGTCTCCTGTAACTGTCGCTCTCGCTTCCGTTCGACCTCTTTGTATTGTCGAATATCACGAAAGGCGAGCACCGCACCGATAAATTCCCCCTTTTGCACAATCGGGTCCAAGTTATACGCGACCAAAAACGAATGCCCGGCTTGGTGCAAGAAATTCGCTTCAGCTTGCCGTATCGATTCCCCGCGACGCAACGCAGCCAAAACACGATCAGTCGTCGCCTCATTTTCAGCCGATGGCATAAGCAAATCGAGCAAAAGTTGCCCACGAATATCTAGCTCTTTCCAGCCCAGCAGCTCTTCCGCTTCTGGATTCATAAACAGCAAGCAGCCGTTTTCATTTAGAGCACATAACCCCTCGCTCAACGAGCGTATAATCGAATGAAGTTTATCCCGTTCGTTGCTAATAATATCGGCCGATGACCGGCGCAAGAGTTCAAAAGAGCCTTCCATTTCGACGCGCAACGCATCGTAGGCGACTTTCCATTGTGAGCGTGCTTCTTCCGCCTCGGCATAAGTTTTGCTCACGACATTTTGCAGTTTCGCCCACTCATCGGCCGTTGGCGGCCGGTTTCGATCTAAGCCAAGAGATTGAATTTGTTGCGCCAGTAGAG
>WTJY01000422.1 GCA_011524645.1 Anaerolineales bacterium
TGATTACATTGACAGTTAGTTAGATGAAGGGTAGGATTGTGAAGTCCTTACACAAATTCTGTACATTAACCTGAAACAATCAATCACTGCAAAGCAAGCGTGAGATGAATAGACATCTCACGCTTATTTACATTTAAGTTATTGATCCCAACCGTATAAATTATTGAACTCACAATTTTGAAATCTGTACGGTTTACATTATCCATTAGAGAAAACGAATAACTCTAATTAATTTAGAGAAACTATTCGTAGCACCGTTATGGCGGTTTGGCTAAGGAGCGCAGAGTGCGACGCGAAATTTTAACTTGGTCTGATGTTGACAAATTAATCGATTATCTAGTGCCACAAATTCACGGCCGTTTCGACTCAATGTTGATTATTACCCGTGGTGGAATTGTCCCCGGTGGCTTGCTGGCGGAAGCTTTAAATATTACCTATTTGCTTACCGCTTCTATCCGTTTCCCAGCAGACTTTCCCGGCATGTACAATCCGGAAGACAAATATGTTATTCCAGAATTTATCCAATTCCCCGATGACGAGATGTTAGACGGCCGTCGCATCTTGGTTGTTGATGATGTCTGGACACGCGGCCGGAATGTCGTAACAGTTTGTAACCGAATCGATGCGGCCGGTGGGATTCCAGAAAGCTGTGTTTTACACTACAAACCGGCTTCTTCTCTCTATCCCAACCACGCCCCCACCTACTATTCGGCCGTTACAGATGCGTATATCATTTACCCATGGGAACTCGATCGCGATCCCAACGCGATGCGTTTGATGTGGGAAAATTAACACGTCACTTAAAAATTTGATTTTACAATCATCGCTTGCTATCATTATGACTCTATAGTTTGATTGATAGCAATCATTAATAAGAACATCCACAAGTTTGGTGATGATCGGGACCCTAGCGGCGAAGATCGTCGAACCGTGTCAGGTCTTGATCGAAGCAGCACTAAGGCGTCCCCTTCGGGTGACTAGGACCTCCTGGTCATCATCAAACCGGTGGATGTTTTTTATTTTTTGAAAGACAGCCACATTACGCACAGCAACCATGTCTGCCAAACAAATACAACAAATCGGAATAGGGTTAATGGCTACGGCCACTTTCATTATTGTGGGGCTTGTTTTATGGTTGGTGTTTGCCCAAAACACCTACACCGTTTATGCGGATGGCACGACTGTATCGGTTCAAGGGAACTACACCACTGTTCAGGAAGTTGTCTCTGCGGCCGGACTCAGAATCGCCGAGCAGGATGAAATTTCCCCCCATTTAGAAGCTACGGCCGATCCTGAAATCACCATATCGATTCAACGAGCCCAACTAGTCTCAGTCCAAACAGAAGAAGGTCGCCGCGATTACTGGACCTATAAGCAAAACTTAGGTAGCTTTTTGCAGGAGATCGCCCTTTTCCCAGACGCAACCGATCAAATTTTTGCTGACGGCCGTCAAATTACAGTACGCCAAATCCCCAGCGCAACAATCCCCAGCACCCTAGAAGTCGGCACATTTTTCACCGTTACGATTATGGACGGTGAAATACAGCGTATTATCCGTACCGACAAAAACACAGTTGGGGAAGCGATTGTCGATGCGGGTTTAACTATTTATGCGGCCGATTTTACCGATCCTCCCTTGGGTAGTTGGCTCCAGCCGGACACCATCATTCGTATCGAACGCTCAAAATCTTACACGATTGAAGCGGATGGCAAGGTGATTCAAACAAGAAGTGCCCAAAACAAAGCGACGGCCGTTCTGGCTGAAATGGGTGTCGGTTTAATCGGATATGACTACACGATCCCAGATGACGGCACTCCGTTGCAAGAAGGAGATGTCATTCAAGTGATTCGGGTCACTGAATCGTTTGAAACGATTGACGAGCAGATCCCCTTCGAATCGCTATTACAACCAACTGATGAATTCGAGCTTGATCAGCGCGGTTTGCTACAAGCAGGTGTTCCCGGTATCAATCGAACCCGTATTCGTGTACGCCATGAAAACGGGGTACGGGTCAGCGCAACGGCCGATGGGACATGGATCGCCAAAGAGCCCACACCAGAGATTATCGGTTATGGCACACGGGTTGTCATTCGCACCATTAACACACCGGAAGGACCGGTCGAATATTATCGCCATCTAACCTTTCGTGTGACCGCTTATATGGCCCAAACATCGGGCAAACCGGCCGATCACCCAGGCTATGGCATTACCGCCAGCGGTGTTGTCGCCGGTTATGGTGTTGTCGCCGTCGACCCTACAGTCGTCCCATTCCGTTCTAATGTGTATGTGCCCGGCTATGGGGTCGCCTTCGTCGGCGATACCGGTGGCGGTGTCAAAGGGCGTTGGATCGATCTCGGGTATGAAGATGATTGGGATACATTTGTCCACTGGTCCGGCTATACAGATGTTTATTATTTGACGCCGGTGCCTGAAGATATTAAATATTTGCTACCAACCGTTCTACCTTAAATACAACTTGTGATGTGTGACTTTGCACTGCACTGAGTGGCTGCTTTGCACTGCATTTTGAGTATATTTGGGTTGCATTTTGTGTGTTTTTGTGCTGCTTTGGAAAAAATGGGCTAAAAATTAATGACGTCCACCACCACCCGATAAGAGATACTTACCCGCTTGAGGAATCCCTT
>WTJY01000269.1 GCA_011524645.1 Anaerolineales bacterium
GTACAATTCGACCTAAGCCAAATCAAAGGGAAACCGTGGCGTGAATTTGTCGCCAAAGCGGCGCAGAAAAATCGAAATTATAAAAATTGGCTCAACTCATCACAACCGATGGGGTTTGAAGGAAGCACATTGATCCTCGGCTTTGATCTTGACTTCCTCCGCCAAAAGCTAGATCAGGATCGAGATACGGTCGCGGCCGTCTTATCTAGCGTCATGGGAGCACCCTGTCAGATTCGTTGCATTCTCAAAGATGACTATCGTGCGCCTGCATCTAATCAAAAAGCGACTACGTTTCGTGATGAAGTCGAAGATTTAGCGGCCGAACTCGGCGGTGTCGTCCGAGACAGCAACTAACAAACGAAACCGATATTTATTCAACCGATAATCAAAACAAACCAATGCCTAAAAAATTACTATTTCTTTCTTTTGTTTTACTGTTACTCGTCGCCTGTGGCGGGGAATTTGATGATGAGGGGTATCCGATAGATGATTTCGCCTATGAAGATGACGAAGCTTATCCGGCCGATGACATGGACGAATACATGGACGAATACATGGAAGATGACGACATGATGGATGAGCCGGAGTCCGATAGTGGTACAGGAGTCGCTACGGCCGGTTCTGGAGATTTCGCCGAAATCGATTGTCCATTCGATGTGGCCAATCGCTACAATGTCTCCTGCGGCATTCTCACCGTCCCCGAGAATCGCACCACCAATAATGGGCAAACCATCGAAATCGCCATCGCCATATTACCGGCCGGATCAAACTCGGCCGAACCGGACCCAGTGATCTATTTGGAAGGGGGTCCCGGCGGTAGCGCGCTTTCTTCACTAGAAGCGGAACCGGATGCTTGGGCCGAATACGGCTTCGCCCGTAATCGCGACATTATCTTTATCGATCAACGAGGCACCGGCTACTCAAGCCCGAGCTTGAACTGTCCCGAAATGGATGACGATTATGAAGGGATCGACAATGAGCTTGATTGCTTGGATCGTTTGCTTGATGAAGGGGTCGATGTCACCGCTTATAACTCAGTCGAAAATGCGGCCGATGTTAACGCACTAGCAGAAGCACTTGGCCTAGACAGCTATAATTTGGTCGGTATCTCGTATGGCACCCGCCTCGGTTTGGCCGTTATGCGCGACCACCCACAACGGGTTCGCAGTGTCGTACTCGACTCCCCATTCCCGCCCAACGCAGACCCCGCCACGAACGAAGCAGCTTTGACCTATGACCGAATTCTCGCCGTTATCGACTTGTGTGAACAAGATTTAGAATGTAGCGGTGCCTATCCAGACTTGGAGCAGGTTCTCATCGACACAGTTGAATGGATGAATACGGAGCCGCCAAGCGACGATTTAGACGGAGACACGCTGCTACAAGTTCTTTATCAAGCCTTGTTCTCGGCCGATGAATATGCTTCGGCCGTTCCCTTGCTGATCTATCTAAGTTATGAAGAGGATTACAGCTTTTTAGAAGAGATCGCTGATGAATTGCTCGGTGGTGGCTATAGTCGGCCGTTCCAATCATATGAAAATGACGGCGATAGTGAAGGGATGTACACCTCAGTCATGTGTCACGATGAATTTGTCTTCTCGTCACTCGATCAAATGGAAGATGCAACGGCCGATGCGGTTCCCACAGAACTCCGTACCGCATTAAGTGCCGCAACCGCTGAATTCTTTGAATTGTGTAATGAATGGGGTGCTGGTGCGGCCGATCCATTTGTCAATGCAGCCGTGGTCAGCGACATTCCGACACTGGTCATGGTCGGCGAACTCGACCCTGCAACCCCGCCCGTTTGGGGACAGCTCACAGTTGATACGCTGAGCAATGGTCAATTACATATCTTTGGTGGGGGTGGGCACTCTCTCCTATCAACCAATCAATGCGCCATGCAGCTCGCCAGTGACTTTATTGACAACCCCACTGGCTCATTGGATAGCAGCTGCGTCCAACAACAGCCAGCCATTCAGTTTGAATACTAAGCACACCGTCTCAGAAATTTTGTAATTTTTTCTCTACCGGACACCTCATATTTTGCGGATCATTATTCACCTGAATGAAGCAAATTCCTGGTCCCAAGGGGGCGTTTTGGCGGCTTCGCCGCCAAAACGCCCCCTTTAAATGTCCTGATTTTTCGGCCTTCGCCCGAAAAATCAGGACAAGAGTTTAGGAATTTGTCGTTAGCTCGGCCATTTTTAAGGGGTGTCCGGTAGAGAATCTTAAATTAGGTTTTTTCGGTGGCAATGCCACCGAAAAAACCTAATAAACATCTTTACGAGCCACCATAGGCGGTGACAAGTCAAATATGACAGTTATTTAACATCTATTCCAAAATATAAAGTCGCGCCCTACCGCCTAACACAATCCGCAGGGCGTTGCTATCGCGGTGGGATTTATCCCACCACCATGCACAAACCAGCACAAAGCGGATCTACCGCTTAACGAGTTGCAATCTATCCCGCACCTCTTCCGGCCCGAGCACACGCACATTCATATTTTCAAGAATATTCACCGCGCGCTCAACCAACTGCGCATTTGACGCGAAAACACCCCGCTGCAAATACAGATTGTCTTCTAAGCCCACACGCACATTGGCCCCAACAGAAGCCGCCATCGCCACATAAGGCAATTGCATCCGCCCAATCGAGAAAGCTGAATAGACCGCCCCATCGGGCACCTGATTCGCAATTGTTGCCAAAGTCATCGCATCATTTGGCATCCCATATGGAATCCCCATACACAACTGAATCAAAAGCGGGTCGTCTAATAACCCTTGGCGAATCAAATGTTTAACAAAAACAAGATGGCCATAGTCGAAAACTTCGAGCTCCGGCTTAACACCCAATTCTTGCACCCGCTTGGCCATAATTTCTAATTGGCTCGGTGTATTGGTCATAACATAGTCACCACCGGCCGCGAAATTCATCGTTCCACAGTCCAACGTGCAGATTTCAGGCAATAGCTCTTCAACATGGGCCAAACGCTCCAATGGTGGTGCGATATCGGTCCCTTCTTCGTTAAGCGGAAACGGCGTGTGACCGGAACCAAAAACAAGGTCTCCACCCATTCCTGCGGTAAAATTCACAATCATATCAACATCGGCTGCGCGAACTCGTTCCATCACTTCGCGATAGAGGGCAACATCGCGTGAACCGACACCGGTTTCGGGGTCACGAACATGGAAATGGCAAATCGCTGCTCCAACTTTCGCCGCCTCAATCGCCGAATTGGCGATTTGCTCCGGCGTAATCGGCAAATCAGGGTGTTTGTCTTGGGTCGCTCCGGCCCCAGTAATCGCGGCCGTGATAAAAACTTCGTACAACATAATGGGAAATTCTCCTAGTGGTTTTTGAAAGAGAGAAACACATTGTCAGAGAAAAGAAACAACTTGCATATGACCAGCAGAATTACAGGATCATTCTCTACTCACTACTCTTGATTAATCCAATCCAGCCTTAATTGCGGCCGCGACATGGGAAGGGATGCCGGGCACAGTCGCTATTTCTTCCATTGTCGCTTGACGCAGACCTTCAAGGGAGCCGAAACGGGCCAATAGTTTTTTACGCCGCTTCGGTCCGACTCCGGGAATGCTATCTAAAATTGAAGCGACACCCGCTTTGGCGCGTCGCTGACGATGACCGGTATTGGCAAATCGATGTGCTTCGTCCCGCACCCGCTGAACCAAATAAAATCCTTCAGCACGGCGCGGTAACATGACAGAACGAGTTTCACCCGGCTTAAAAATCTCTTCTTCTCGCTTGGCTAAACCGACCACGGGAACGATATGACCCAAATCGAATTCTTTCAAGACTTCAATCGCCATCGCAAGTTGCCCTTTACCACCATCGACAATTAGCAAATCAGGCAGAATCGCAAAAGAATTGTCCACTTTTTTACCCACCTGGGCTAGGGCTTCTGTCGAATCTTCTCGATCTCCAACTTTGCTATCGATATAACGCTGAAAACGGCGCGACAAAACCTCTTTCATCGCCCCATAATCGTCATTGGTTACCGTCTTAACATTGAACCGACGATAATCTTTTTTAAGGGGAGCCCCTTGGACAAAAACAACCATCGAGCCGACCGTATAAGTCCCTTGTGTATGGCTAATGTCATAACATTCAATCCGCACCGGCGGTTTCGGTAACGCCAACCGCTCTTGCAACTCGTTCATCGCATTGACATGGCGTGACCGATCAGAGGCCCATTGCTGGCGCAAAGTCGCCAACGTATCAGAGGCGTTACGGGCCGCCATTTCAACCAATTCTTTCTTTTGCCCCCGCTGCGGCACCTGAATCGTGACCTTTTGGCTCCGCTTTTGGCGCAACCATGATTCGATTACATGGGCCTCGTTGACTTCGTTGGGCAAAAGCACTTCTTTGGGAATATGGGCCGCATCGTCGTAGAACTGGGTCATAAACTCGCGTAAAATCTCTTCTTCGCTTTCCCCTTCGGTATTATCGAGCAGAAAGTATTCACGGCCGATTAAACGCCCATACCGCACAAAAAAGACCTGTACACAGGCATCCCCATCTTCCCGCGCAAAAGCGATAATGTCTTGATCGGTTGTCGCGGCCGAAATCACTTTCTGTTTCGACACAATCACATCGATCGCCTTTAGCTGATCCCGATATTGGGCCGCTTTCTCAAATTCCATCTTTTCTGCGGCCACCATCATTTTTTCTTCGATTTCTTTGGCAATATGATCAGACCGGCCGTTGAGAAAATCCATCAAACGCTGAATCATCGCCCGATACCCCTCCCGATCCACCGCTCCGATACAAGGTCCATTGCACAATTTAATATCAAAATAGAGACAGGCCCGTGAATCTTTCCCCGTAATTTCTCGATCACAAGTCAAAAACGGAAAGATTTTACGCATCAAATCAAGTGTTTGGTGTACGGCCCAAACCGAGGTGTATGGTCCAAAGTAACGAGAACCATCCCGATCCATACGGCGGGTAACCAAAACTTTGGGGTAATCATCTTGCCAACGAACTTTGATATACGGATAGCGCTTGTCGTCTTTTAAGCGAATATTGTACGGCGGTTTGTGCTTTTTAATTAGCGTCATTTCAAGCAATAACGCTTCTAACTCTGTATCGGTCGTAATAATCTCGATATTTTGAATACGGCGACGCAACCGCTCCGTTTTTGTAGAATCGACATTTTTTTGGAAATAGGAACGAACCCGATTCCGTAAATTAATCGCTTTACCGATATACAAAATGACATCGTTTTCGTCTTTGTGAATATAGACACCGGGAACGGTAGGCAGTTTGCTCAGAATGATTTTGATATGTTCAGGGGTTTGGTACGACATGCCCCTATTATAGCGAGAAACCGACAAGACTCGAATATTTGTGCTAACTTTTATATCAAATAGGTCTACCCGAAAGTCATGGCACAGAACAAAAAAAAGGTGTGTTTGTGATCAAATCACCAACACACCCCTTAAAAACGATTTTCGACGCTATCGATTATTAGAACTCGTCGCCATACATTTTTTCTTTGTTACTCATCGCATCACGGCCGGCGATTTGACCCAACAAGTAACCCATGACTGATTGTCGCCAGACAAAGGCTGGGATTATCAGGACAAACGGGCCACAAATCGTAACCGCAGAAACACTAACAACTAACAGCGCGATCACTTGAACCACAATGCTCATTAAAATAACCAAGAAGAAATCGGCGATATTGCTACGCAATAGTTGCCAAGTAGCCCCGAAATTCATGGCGGCCGACATTTCGCCAAATTGAATGTAACGAACTAACGCAGCCATCATCATCAAACCGGTCAAAAGACCCAAAGGCAATGATAGACAGTTGTTAATTAAAACCAACACACTACCAACACCACCACCATCTTCTGACATCGACTGCAAGAAAGCGCCACTACCGCCCAACACACAGCTGAGCAAAATCAGTGGCAAATTGTAAACAATCATAATGCCAAATACACGAGCCCCTTCGCTAAATATCGATCCCCAATCATCCGTGCCTGGCAATGGGTGCTCTACCCCATCCTTCACATTGCGTGCGAGCGTGACCATATAACCGCTCAAAAATATGGCACCGGGTAAAATCAAACAAAGCATCCCGATAAATGTGATTAGGCTGGCCATACCGATTTTGCGTAACCAATCCTTATCTTGAAAAACAAAGCTCAAAGCTTTTCCGAAATCCATAACAACCTCTCTTAAATGGCTAATTACAGCGTCTCAAAAGTGATCTGTTTTTTCCCCTCCTCATAGGAGGGGTTGGGAGAGGGGGGCAAAACAGACGAATTGCAAAAATTCAGAAAATTTCTGAGACACTGCGCTAATTTTGCATCATATGCATTAATGATTTGTTTATATATCTATTCCACGATACGCGCTAGGGAATAAAAAGTTCCTAGTTCTGTCGTTTTGTGCGGGAAGTCCCCTCGCCGCCTTCGGAGGTTCGGAATGAAAGGGGTTTTCTAGCGGCAATGCCGCCAGAAAACCCCTTTTTGACTCGATTTGAGCCAGAAAACGGCTGAATAGTTACGTTCTAACGTAAATACATCCAACTGTGACGATCTCAAATCCAACCCCGTAACCGATAAATCATCAAACCGATATATTCTTTCAGCGCAAATGTAGTCATTTCTACATATTCAGATTGGGGGACGAGATATAAAAGTTCATATCGCCAATTAAAAGAAAAGCGATCCCCCTCTTCTTCGAGCGGTTGGGTCACAAAAAAATCGGCCGGTGCCGGAATGACCTCAAACCCTTGTTGTTCAAAAACCGCCACAGAGCGTGGCATATGGGCGGCCGTGGTCACCAACACAATGCGCAGAATCCCTTTTTCATCAAGCAATGCTTTCGTATAAATCCCGTTTTCATATGTATTGAGCGACTCAGGCTCTAACCACATATCTTCGGCCGGAACCCCCATCAACGACAGCAAGGTAGCCATATCACGCGCTTCCGAATGGTCATCCCCATCGATATCTTCCCAAGTCACCCAACCACCGGTTAACACCAGCTGGTCAGCAACCCCTTGTTGATACAGATAGTTGGCATAAATCAGTCGATCACCACGCTCGTTAATCTCTGGGATTTGCCGAGGAGGAAGCTGCCAACGGGTCGATCCACCAAGTACAACAATAGTCTCGGCCGAATACCGTTCAATTTCTAAAGGGGGGTATTGTTTTTCCAACTGGTGCATCAAAATATGAGCAACATAATGATTTCCACCTAACCACAACACGAGCATGGCAACAAAAACGGCCGTACTACGGCCGGTCCATTGCCGTTGCCATAGATCAAAAACTGTTAAGCCTAGCAAAATAAGCCAAGCCAGACCGGCCGGATAGACAAAAAGGGGCAAAAGTTTAGACAAATAAAACATAGTACAGTGGATTGTATAGGATAGGATAGGATTAAATACCCATCACTGACCTCTATTTTCGCTTAACCATTATCTGATTCGTGATTTGATGCATTGTAACGGCCGTACAAAATAGGCCTAGCCGGTTTTATGTGGCTCAAATCGAAACGAAATTGCCTCAAAAAGCTTAAACAGTCGCTGATTCCCATTGCCTATTTTCCAAACACGCATAAGATAGTACCCCGTATCAAAAAAAGATTACCACTTCTTGGTGTTGGCACAATGATACCGTGCTGGGGTAACCCCACCAACGAGAGACAGCTATTCATGACACAATCAAAAATTTCTGCATGGTGCGACGCACTACTTGAGCTATGCTGGCTATCAGCACTCATCTTAACCCCCCTATTCTTTAATGTACATTCAGATCGCGTTTTCGAACCGGATAAATTAACGCTCCTGCGCTCACTCGCGCTACTCACGGCCGCGCTCCTCCTCATTAAGTTTATAGATAACCAAGGGTGGCAACATTGGCGCAGATTAACATGGCAAGATACCGCCAGCATTTGGCGTATGCCATTTGTCGCCCCGATCTTGGCGATTTCTGCAACCTACTTAATCTCCAACTTTTTCTCCGTCACCCCGAGCGTCAGTTGGGCCGGTTCGTATCAACGTTTGCAAGGAACATACACGACACTCTCGTATATCATTATCTTTTTCGGCTTGGTCTATGCTATCCGCAATACCCAACAAATTCAGCGAATCGCCACGCTCGCCATTGTGGTCAGTATTCCCGTAGCGCTCTACGCCATGCTTCAACGATTCGGCCTAGATCCACTCCCTTGGGGGGGGAATGTTGTACGACGTGTCGCAGGCCATATGGGGAATGCGATCTTTATTGCCGCCTATTTGATTATGGTCATCCCACTGACCCTCGCGAGAATCATTACCGCATTTACCAACATCTTAAGTGATGAAGAACTCAATATAGCCGACATCATTCGCTCATCAATCTATATTTTTACTCTGGCGATTCAATTTATCGCACTTTACATGTCCGGTAGTCGGGGTCCACTACTCGGATTACTGATCGGTTTATTCGCATTTATCGTCATCTTCCTCATTTCATTACGGAATAACGCGGAAGATCAAAGTCGCTACACGACTGCCGAAATCATCTACTCATTTCTAGGGGCCCTTTTCTCTATCGGCGTATTGCTCTTTGTTTCTACACTACCTGATACGGTCGCCCCATTAACGAAAATGGGACTTTTCTTAGGCTCTATCGGCATTGTTACCTTGGCCATTTTCGTCTTAGTTGCCTTGCGTATCGGCTGGAAATGGCTTTGGCTCAGTTGGATGTTGCTCTCAATTTGGGGGGCGGTCTGGCTAGGTCTATTTAACTTCACCGACGACTTGATTGACAATGGCTATGCGGAAACCCCAGTGCTAGGCAATATCGTGGAAATGGTTGATGAATGGCGGGGCTTGCCTACCGTCGGCCGTTTTGGTCGAATTTTGGAAAACCAAAGTACAAACGCATTGGTCCGTATTTATATCTGGCGTGGTGTGGTGGACATGATCCAAGCCGATGAGCCGATCACCTTCCCTAATGGGGAACCAGACCCCTACTTTAGCCTGCGCCGTTTTATCGGATATGGTCCAGAAGCGATGTATGTCGCCTATAACAATTTCTACCGGCCAGAACTCGGTACGGTAGAAGCGAGAAACGCATCCCCAGACCGATCTCATAATGAAACTTGGGATGCCTTTGTGATTACCGGCTTGCTGGGGTATCTAACTTGGCAATGGCTCTATCTCAGTGTTTTCTACCATACGTTTAGCTGGCTTGGCATTATACGCCAACGCCGCGACACAATCTTGCTCATCGGACTCTGGTTTGGTGGGGGGGCCATTCTGGCTTATCTATTTGCCACGATTCAAGAGCCTGCGTTTATCGGCGTAGCCTTCCCCTTTGGTAGCATTATCGGGTTAATTATTTACCTGATTTATTATGCCATTACAACACGGCCGCAAGCCAACCAGCGTCAGCTTGACCCCTTCCAATCTGAATTCATGCTCATTTTGGCGATTATCGCAGTCATTGTCGCCTTCTATGTTGAAATTCACTTTGGGATCGCCATCGCCGCCACAAGAACTTATTTCTTCGTGTACACCGGTGTGCTACTCGCTCTAGGCCACTATTTCACCGATTGGCGTCAATCGGCCGTTGCAGAAGTGGCCCAACCGGCCGTCAGCGAAGTGACTGAAGTCGTGGAAGAAGTGGTCCCAACGACCACAAAATCAAGCAAAAAAGGACGTGGTAGCCGCCGTCGTCGCAAAAGTGAAACGGCCGTTCGTAGCACTAGCTCCGGTATAAAAGTCGCCGACTGGTTCTCTCCGATCATGATCTGGTCCTTCCTACTCGGTCTAGTGATCGCCACGCTCGCCTTTAACTTTACGATTTACACCCCCCCACCCGGCACTCAAATCCAAACCCTTGCGGATGTCCCAACCGCTGGTGAAATCTTCCAGCAGGCCTTCTTCGTCAACCCAGCCCAAGATTTTAGTGAATCCCCATTTATCTACCTGATGGTCATGATGAGTTGGGCCTTGGGATCGTTAATTATTTTGAGCGAAATGGCAAAAAATAAAGAATGGAAATTTGCCATTAACGAAGGGGGATCAACCGTCATTCCAGCGCAGTCGATCGGGATTATTTATATTGTCGTCGGCATCGTTCTCGCCGGTTTATTCTTTGTCGGATACTTCGAACTCCTCAGCGAGCCGATTTCACCGACCCAGCGGGTCGGCTTTTTAACCCTATCGCCGCTGGGAGCGATCGCCGCCTTTTTTGCGGGCACTTCGCTACTATTCGGCCGGGAAAACCGGTTCGCCATCGCGACGGGGGTCGCCATGGGCGGGGTCGCCATCGCCCTCCCCATCATGATTGCCGGAGGCTTAGGCACTTGGGTCGGCTCAATTATCTTGGGTGGTTCAATCTCGATTCTTTATTTGCTGTGGGACAAAAGCATGTCGGATATGGTACGGCCGACGCTCATTCTAACGCTTGTTAGCTTGAGCATGGGTCTCTTATTTGCCTATCTTCATGCCTCCCGTATCGCCTCGAACTTTATCACCCCAGCTGGGGTCACCAATGCAACATCTGAAACGATGCGTCGCGTCGCGGAAGCGATCCAATTCGCCGACCTGCTCTCCTTATTCTACGTCTTCCTGTTCTTTTTCATCATGGTCGCCAGTATCTTTGTGTCCCTGCAATATTTCACGAGCAAATCATCAATTGGCCATAATTACGGCATCATCGCGCTCTTCGTTCTGATTCCGGTCGCGTTTTGGCTGGTAAATACGACCAATCTCAACATTATCCGGGCTGACATGGTTTACAAGCGGGGGAAGCCGTGGGACCAACAGGCCGGTAGTGCCATGAATAATCCGGAAGCACAAGATGTCGCGCGCCAGTTATGGGACAATACGATCGCAATTTATGAGCATGCGCTGGAACTCACACCACGCGAAGACTTCTATTTCTTATGGCTCGGCCGTGCCTATCTCGAAGAATCAAGCTTGTTGCAGGGGCCAGAGCGAGATCAAATTCTAGAAACGGCTCGTCAAAGTTTGATCACAGCCCAGACAATTAACCCACTTAACACCGACCATACCGCCAACCTTGCCCGTTTACATACGCGTTGGGCCGGTTTAGAATCTGGCGAAAAGCAAGAAGAATTACTCCAAACGGCCGATAATTATTATCAAGCCGCAACGAAACTCAGCCCACAAAATTCGGTTATTCGCAATGAACATGCCCGCATGATCTACTCATATCGACAAGATTGTGAACAAACAATTGCGCTTTATGATGCCTCAATTCTCGCCGACCCAACTTACGGCATTACCCGCTTTGAATTGGCGGAAATTATGGGCATTTGTTTGACCCAAGCCGCAGATGCGGCCGAGCGAGAACAATACACTGAGCGCATTTTCAGTGAAATCGAAATGGGAATCGACATCGCCCGATCTCAACAAGGATTTGCGCAACGCTGGCTACGCGCCGCGCAAGCGTATCAACAATCGGGAGAGTTCGATTTCGCCGCACGCGCTTACGAACAAGCGATGCAATACCCAGACAACCAAAGCCCTCTCTGGCAAATGCAATACCTACTGGCCACCAGCTACGCAGATGCGGGTGATATTGATCAAGCACGCGAGCAGGCGACCGAATCATTGGCCAATGCGCCAGCCGATCTCGCTCCTCAAATCGAGCAATTCATTAACGATTTAGGGAATTAATAAACGCACAAACAAAACGGCCGGAGTCTTTCCCCGGCCGTGCCACCATTTACACTGAGGACTGAGTTAGGATGAGTGTTTTTCTCGCTATTTTTGCCATCTCCTTAGCGATTACCGGCTTTAGCACCCCTTACATTCGCCGTTTAGCGATTGCGATCGGTTTTGTCGATGCGCCGGCCGGCCGTAAGCTCCACAAAGAGCCGATGCCCCTCATGGGAGGGGTCGCCATCTTCGGCGGTGCGTTTATCGCATTTATCGTCCTCTTTTTTGTCCTTGACCTCTACGCCATCTCGAATGATGTCATGGGAATCGGTATCGCCATGACCATTATGATGTTGGTCGGCTTAGTTGATGATCGCTCTGGTGGATTAAGTGCTCTCACGAAGATCGGCGGGCAAGCGTTAGCGATTGTGATCCTCATTTCGTTTGGTGTCTATGCGCGCGTCCCATTTCTCCCCACATCATTAGACTATGTCGCCACATTTTTGTGGATCATGATCATCAGTAACGCCACCAATTTCTTAGACAATATGGATGGATCATGTGCGGGGATTAGCGCGGTTTCAGCCGCATTTATCGCCCTACTCGCCGCCATTAACGGACAAGAGTTGGTCGCAGGGTTAGCGGCCGCCGTGCTCGGCGCCTGTCTCGGCTTTTTACGCTACAACTTTAAGCCAGCGACCATTTTTATGGGGGACACCGGTGCCCTATTCCTAGGTTTTATTTTAGCGGTCCTCTCTCTACAACTTCGTTTCCCCGATAACAGCAACTTTGTCACATGGATGGTCCCGCCGCTCCTTCTTGGGGTCCAATTGTTTGACCTCTCCCTTGTAACTTATGCACGACTCAAAAGGGGTGACAACCCGCTCACAACGGCCGGAAAAGACCATACAAGCCACCGTATCGTAGGGCTAGGCTTTACCCAGCGCGAATCGGTTATGTTCCTCTACCTATTCGGAGGCGCATTCGGCCTGATCGCCATCTTCGTCACCCAAGCAACCATTTTGGAAGGGTATGTCATTGGTGGAATCTTGGCTTTTCTGATCGCTATAGCGATTTATAAGCTAGAACGAAAACAATCAGCCCAATAGAAATGAATTGCGAGTCGTAAACAAACCTCAAAAAACACCCCTACTTCCTATTTCCTACTTCCTACTTCCTATTTACACCCTCCCCCCCGTTTGGCCTATGCTCATTGGGGTGCACGAACAACCTGTCAGAAAAGTTAACATAACTAAAAATTCCGCACAAGCATATGCTTTGTTATCCAATTTGCCCCGATTTTCGTGCCTCCGGCACGAAAATCGGGGCAATTAAAGGGGGTTTTGCAGCGGCGAAGCCGCTACAAAACCCCCTTGGAGGGTAAAAAATTTTTGATGACAACTTGTTCGTGGACCCTGCTCATTGCCCCTCATACTTAATATCGCTACAATCCCCACTGGTAAATAACTATGACAAATGTAACGACGAAAATCATTATTCCCACCTATAACGAGGCGGATAATTTAGACGATCTCATCAGCCAAATTCTAGCACTAGCCCCTAACATTGGCGTGATTGTAGTTGATGACAATTCACCAGATGGCACCGGGGCTTTAGCTGATGCTTGGGTCGAAAAACGGCCGGATCATGTGCATGTGATTCACCGTGAAGGGAAACTAGGGCTCGGAACCGCCTATATCGCCGGATTTCGTGCAGCGCTCACCATGCCAGATGTTGATCATATCATGTCGATGGATGCAGACTTCTCCCATAATCCCAAATATATTCCAGCGATGATTAAGCTAAGCAACCATAAACATTTGGTCATCGGATCGCGCTATGTCCCTGGTGGGGGCACCGCCAATTGGCCTTGGGATCGCATTGTGCTCAGTAAGGTCGGGAATTTCGTTGCCAAAACGATTCTAGGCTTAGAAGCGATGGATTGCACGGCCGGTTTTCGCCTTTATCGCCGAGAAGTCTTGCAATCGATTCCGCTCGATAAAATTTTTTCTAGTGGTTACTCTTTCCTCGTCGAAATGCTCTTCCTCTGCCAACAAGCGGGCTGGCAAATCGGAGAAGTTCCGATTTTGTTTGAAGACCGACGCGCTGGAACAACAAAAATCTCGCAAAAAGAGGTCTGGAAAGCGCAATACACACTTCTTCGGCTCTTTATGCGCCGTATTAGCGGCCGTACCCCCAGACAAAGCACCAAGGCAATTAATTCATGAAAAATGTAGTTTGTAATTTATGTGGAGCAGATGATTGGGAAGTGCGTTATCCCTCAACTATCGAACCACATGACGTCACCGCACCAGATGCCAGCGCTTTTCGCTGTACAAGTTCCGGTTATGGCAATCACGCGCAAATCGTACAATGCAACAAATGTGATTATATCTATGCCAATCCGGTCTGGGACGAAAACGACTTGATTCATTTGTACAGCGAAGTCGAAGATGAAACTTATGTAACAGAGCGTATCGGCCGACAACTTACCTTTACCAAGCATCTCGAAGATCTAGAAAAGATCACCGGTGCTGGTAACGGCCGTGATATGCTTGATGTCGGCGCTTATATCGGCATCTTTGTCGACATCGCCCGACGTGCTGGCTGGGATGCCATCGGTGTTGAACCATCTGAATGGGCGGTCGAACACGCACGTGAACAATCCTTGCCCATCATCCAAGGCACACTAGATGCGCCAGAACTCATTAATCGAGAATTCGATGTCATTACCATGTGGGATGTGATCGAGCATGTAGCTGACCCAACGGCCGAGCTACAAAAAGCGTATGACCATCTCAAACCGGGTGGCTTTATCGCCGTCCACACCATGGACATCGACAGCTTAATGGCGAAAGCGACCGGCGCGCGCTGGCCGTGGCTCATGACGATGCATATCCACTATTTCAGCCAAGCGACACTCTGTCGTATGCTCGAAAAGGTCGGATTTGAAATTATCTGGTCCGGCGCTCAAGGTCGCTATCTACGACTTAACTATCTATCCTCTCGCATCGGTGGACTCAACTCAACGTTAGGCACAATATTCGATCAAACCATTCAAACGCTGAATATCGCAGAACGGCCGGTTCCAATCAATTTCGGGGATTTATTCACCGTCTACGCCAAGAAGTGCTAGTTATGTCAACTCGCAGACTTTTTATCGCCCTCTTATTTGTCGCCTTTTACGCCTTTTCTATTCGTGTCCCACTCGATCCTGATATGTGGTGGCATTTAGAGACAGGCAAATACATTATCGAAAATGGTATCCCCTACCAAGATCCTCCCTTCTCCTACACGATGGAAGGAAAAGAATGGATCACCCATGAATGGTTGACCGATATCATGATGTATTGGATCTATGACAGCATGGGATTGCTTGGTTTGGGCTTTATTTTCGCCCTGTTTATCACCATTTCATTCGCCTTGCTTTTCTACGCCAGCGAAGGGCAACCTTATATCGCGGGGCTCATGACCTTTTGGGGGATCGCCTCGTCACTTCCCTTCCTCAATTCGCGACCGCAAATGTTTAATATTCTTTGGGGAGCATTGGTCATCTATATTGTCGAGAAGGTAAAGCGAAAAGAACTCGGCAGCCTCTGGTTGTGGTCAATCCCCTTAATCATTCTCATTTGGGTCAATATGCATGGCGGATTCTTGCTCGGCATTGTGATTATGGGGGTTTATGTAGTCGGTGATGGTGCACAATGGCTATTACAAGGAGCACGAGAAGAGGGTGAAGGACTCACATGGGAACAAGTAAAAATCTTGACCTTGGCGACAATCGCTTCGTTCTTTATCGCTCTCGTAAATCCTCACACCTATCAAATGTGGACCTATGCGATCGCCACAACGCTCACCAGCGAAGCGATGCAAGAGGTCATTAGTGAATGGCAGTCACCCAACTTCCATTTCGGCTATTTCTGGATTTTCGGGTTTATGTTTTTCGCTTCATGGCTATTTGCGACCTACAGTAAACGCCGCTTCTCTTGGACCGATGCCTTATTTATTATCGGTACCGGTTACGCCTCGTTTCAATCGCAGAGAAATATCCCTCTTTTCGTCTTGGTTGCGGTCCCCATTATGAGTAAGCATCTCTTGGGGATTTTCCAAGGAACCTCTTACTACAAAATATTAAGCGGTGAGCAAGCGGAAAGGTATCTTTCACCTCAAATGAAACTAGTCAACTGGGTTGTACTCCTTGCGATGATCGCCGGAGCAACGGCCTATGGTTTTGATGAATTTGGGGATATGCAAGAACAGTTAGATAGCAGTTTCCCCATCGCCTCAATCGATTATCTCGAAGCGGAAGGGCTAGCAGATAAGCGCATTTACAATGAGTATGCTTGGGGCGGTTATTTTATCTGGCGAGGCATTCCTTCATTTATCGACGGCCGTGCCGATTTATTCGGTGATGAATTTATCTATCTTTACATGGGAACATACAATGGTGGTCCCAATTGGGAGCAGTTACTAAACGATTACGATATAGAACTGATTCTTATTCGTAAAAACTCTCCCCTCTCAGTGCTTTTACAAACAAGCCCCAACTGGGAATTACTCTATGAAGATCACAACACCCATATTTTTGAACCCCAATCACTAACAAAGTAAAAAAAACATGACTCAACTTGACTTAAACAACTTACCTGATGAAATCGATGTCCAAACAGCGAAGGATCTCCACGGCCGTGAAGATGTCCTCTTTATCGATGTCCGGGAGCAACATGAATATGACCAAGGCCATATCCCAGGCATTACGCTCATCCCACTCAGCGAAGTACAAGGGAGAGAAGCTGAGTTTCCTAAAGACAAACCGGTCATATTGACCTGCCGTAGCGGGGCACGTAGCGGCAAAGTACAAGCATATCTACAACAATATTTTCAACACACCAATCTCAGCAACATGGAAGGCGGTATCCTCGCGTGGTCAGCCGCTAAATACCCTGTAGAAGATTAAATTAATCCAATCTCGTACTGAGCGACGCATATCGTTCAGCACGAACCGTAAACTTAACATGACTTCACTCCAAGACGATATCGTAGCAAGATTCATCCGCTACGTAAAAATCGATACAGAAAGCGATGAATTTTCAACGGCCGTGCCCAGCACCGCCAAACAATACGATCTTCTTAACTTGTTAGTTGAGGAACTGACAAACATGGGAGCGGCCGATATCGTCTTGACCGATTATGCGGTCGTTTACGCCACAATACCGGCCACAATCGAAGCAGCGGCCCCAACCGTCGCATTTTTCGCCCATGTAGACACATCTCCCGCATTTAGCGGGGCCAATGTCAAGCCGATCATCCATCAAAATTATGATGGCTCTCCTATCGTGCTATCGGGCAATACCGATCTCGTCATCAATACTGAAAATTCCCCCTATTTGGCGCAGAAAATCGGGGAAGACATCATTACAACCGATGGCACAACATTGCTCGGTGCAGATGACAAAGCGGGTGTGGCGATCGTCATGAGCCTAGCCGCGCACCTCTTGGCCAATCCGCAAATCCCCCACGGTCCGATTCGGGTCGCATTTACTCCCGATGAAGAGATCGGCCGTGGTGTCAGCAATGTCAAACTAGCTGATGTCGCCGCCGATGTGGCTTACACGCTCGATGGGGGTGTGCGTGGGGAAGTCATCTATGAAACTTTTTCGGCCGACAAAGCGATCGTTAAAATTGCCGGAGTTGCCGCTCACCCCGGATACGCCACCGGAAAATTGGTTAACGCCCTCTATCTTGCAGGGAAGTTTCTTAACAAGCTACCACAGAGGGATCAAACACCAGAAACGACCCAAGGACGTCAGGGGTTTGTACACGCCTATGAAGTCAAAGGGACCGCAACGGCCGTTGAAATCCATCTGATCTTGCGCGACTTTGAGCGGGAGGGTCTGGCCGCCCACGGCAACCTCATCAAGCAAATCGTTGCCGAACTCCAAGCTGAAGAGCCGCGCGCTACGATGAGCTGCGAAATCATTGAGCAATATCGCAACATGCGTTACTGGCTAGAAAACGACATGCGGCCGGTAGAAATCGCCCGCACGGCCGTCGAATCCCTTGGTATCAAAGTGGTCTCTTCCCCCATTCGCGGTGGAACCGATGGCTCTCGCCTAACCGAAATGGGACTCCCCACCCCCAACCTCTTCACCGGCATGCAAAACTTCCACAGCCCCACAGAATGGGTCAGCGTTCAAGATATGGTGCTGGCAACAGAAATCTGTTTGGAAATTGCAAAGCTCTGGGCGGAAGAGAAGTAGAAAGGCAAAAGGCAACGGGCAAAAAGTGGTTCGCGAGATTTCATCTCGATGCGAGCCATTTTTTATTTGTCACACACCACTCCCTATCGGCTTAACCAAAGAAACGTCTTGCTCCGGCTTGTTTCACCACCATAGGTGTACGTGAAACGGCCGTCGGCCCGTTCCCCGGTCACCTGCACAATCGAAACACGCCATTGAATCTGATGATCTGTGGGCTGATCATTGATAGATTCAGGTCGCCAATCGGTGGGAACGCGGAAAGCATTGGCTCGGGTAAAACCACGGCGTGGATAGGCATCGGTGTTGGTTAGGTCAATGAATTCAACCATATACCATTCATTTTCAGCTAAATCTTTGACCGCTAACCACTGTAAGGCGAAAGGTTGATCTGGGGAGATAATCACAGCCCCATCGTGAGGATAGAGAATTTCTGGTCCGCGTGGCGAGGGTGTTAGCGAAGGGGTTGGGGAGGGTCCTGGTGTGGGGGGCAGGGGGCCACTGGTCACTTCAGGAATACAAATCACATCCCCCGGCTGCACAATTGAATCTTGATTTAGGTAGTTAATCGCCAACATCGCTTCCAACGGAATCCGGTTATCGGCCGCGATTTGGAAGAGATTGTCCCCATCCGTAATTTCATAGAACGGGGGGCAACTGCTAGGGTCTACGACCAAAATTTCCTCACCGACTTGAGCGGTTACGGCCGCCAACGGAGGCGTGGCGGTCGGCCAAGGAATGAACACTTCCTGCCCTTCGAAGAGGATCGGATTATCACTAAAATCGTTTTCTTCCAGAAAACTGCCCAATGTCACGCCATGAATCAGTGAAATAGATAACGCATTTTGCCCCGCTTCCACCGTATACGGCCGTGGAGGTTGTGGCGTATCAGTTGGCGCAGGGGTAAACGTGGCGGTCGGCGTATTGGAAATTTCAGGAGTGGGGGTTGGTGTATCGGTCGGAAAAATAATCGGGGTGCTAGAAGGCACGAGTGTCGCGGTAGCGGTCGGTGTCCACGTTTCAACTTGAGCCAAAATCGGAGCGACCACTTGCGGCCGGAAAAAGGCGAAGCTCCCCGCGCACAAGGTAAAAATCGCAAATAAAGCCACCATCGCAGCCAATGGCGCATCCGGCTTATCATCGGGGAAAAGGCGAAAAGCGGTCTGGTGTGAACCGGCCGTAGCGGTCTGCGTGACTACCTCTTTAGCCCCTGTGTGAGTAACGGCCGCTTTCGGTTGCTCAATCGGCCGTTTAGACAACAGATCTGACCCGACATCATCAATCACGATACCGGTCGAAACTAGCTTCGGTTCAGCCACCGAATCGGTTCCCAAATCATCGATCACTAGACCGGTTGGTATCAATTTGGGCGTGTCATCCAACGCTTTCTGGCCCTGATCCGCTTCAGTCCCATCCATTTCAAGCGGCCCATTGGGATCAAAGTCATCAATCACCATGCCGGTACGAACCAGTTTTGGCGGTGGCGACTCTGTCACGGCCGGTTGATCCGTTGTGTCTACGGCCGGTGGCTCGTCTGACAACACGGCGGGTGGTTCGGCCGGTACCGGTTCAGGTTCTACATCTTGTTGACTGATTTGGCGAATATAAGCCAATGGAGGTGGTGCTTTGGTTGGTTCTGTCGATTGGGCAAAAACAGACTCATCTAACTCCTGCCCACACATCAAACAGCGAATATCACCATCTTGCACCACAGAGTCACAGTGGGGACAACGATAGATCAGCTCATCTGCGTCATCGTGTTGGGGGGAGTTGTTATCATTCATCATACCGGTCGGAATTGTAGCAGAGAGGGCAAATGGCAACAAAAGTGAGCATGGAATTTCTCATATCTGTATCATCCACGGCCGTATGATATGAACGGCCCATTTCAAAAAATTGAATCGCTCGATTGCACGTCTGCCACCTTGAGCCAGAAGCCGAATTAATCGGCAGTTAGTTCAAAATTCACGACACCGATCTCATTCGATTCAACTGTATAATCTCCACAGTCCGCTTGTAATATATAAAAGTGGTTCTGATCACTATCGATCACGCCGGTCACACCAAATCCAGAAGAAATATCGAGATAGGCCGCAGTCCCTAAATCGGCATATGGCAAGTTTTCCTCGTATAAGTGATAAGTACAAGAATCGGCAGAATCATCCCAAGTCCATTCTAAATCATCGCTCGGTGTAATGGCGTTTGTCGGGACAATCTCCGTAACCGTATCATCCGGCACGGTTGTGGGTGTCGGTGTTGGAGCCGGAGCCACAATCGCCTGATCAACCACTTCAAGACTAAACATGAAAACAGAGCCAGGGGTACCGGTTGCCCACTGTCTTTCATATGGGGTCACCACAAAATCATAAGAATGGCCTACATTCAACATTGAGTCAAAGCAGCTATGATAGTCAAGGTCTGTAAAGGAACAGAAGGCGTATGGTGTGCCATTTCGGACGGAGGAAACGCTCCATGATTGATCGACCGTCATCAGATAACGCACACTAGATACATTCACAGCTGTTTCAATCGAGAAACTAACGCCATTTGTGTATTCTCTCACGTTAAGCACCAAATGCTCATTGGGCATCACAGAGCGAACGGCCGTGTCTGTACCCGCATCGATTAGATTAAGCGAGGTGATATCCAACGCTGGGTCACCCGGTGTCGGCGTCAGGGTCGGTGTCCCATCGGGAGTCGGGGTCATCGTCACCGTAGCGGTTTCAGTTGCCGTGCCATATGGCGTTGGTGTCATAGTTGGGGAAGGGGTTGCGGTATAAATAGAAGTGGCCGCCCCAGTCGGTGTCATCGTAGCCGCCCCCCCACCGTCAGAAATGGGTGTTGCCGTAGGCATCGGCGTCGCAGTTACATCTGGGGTGGCGGTTGCCACAATGGTGTCATCATCAATGACTTCAATCCGAAAAACAAAGGGGATACCGGCCGTTCCTTGCCCCCACTGATTTGAATAGGGAGTGACAATGAAATCATAGCTATGTCCCTCGCTAAATAAGTTCGAAGCGCACCCTTCATAATCCCCATTGGTGAAACCGCAAAAGGGAAAAGGAAAGCTATTTCGAACACGGTCATAGCGCCAGCTATTGTCAACCGTAATATCATACACGACGCTGACAAACCCATCGTTCGGAACGGCAGACAAGTTCAACCCTTCGCCAAAGTGGGCCAAATTAATCACGACCGTTTCGTTATACCGAACCGTGTGAATCACGCTGTCAGTTGCTGCATCGACAATCGAAACGGCCGCTAAATCAGTCACGGTCGGTGTGGGGGTGCTTGTCGGTGGCACAGGAATCGCAGTATCGATGGGGGTGGGTGTAATCGTGGGGGTTGCGGATGGTGCGACTGTTGGATTCGGGTGGGGTGTCACACCGGCCGTTAATTCAGTCTCTCCAATTTGGGTAATAATCGTGTTTTCCCGCACCAACATATAGCTATAAATATGGTCAGAAGGCACAACCCATGCTTCATCTGTACCGGCCGGGCCATAATTATCATACACATAATCGATAACCGGCTCGATGTTGTCTTCGTTATTCCCATGAGCCAATGTGTTGTACCAAAAGGGTTCATCAGCAGAGGCATGGGTAGCCAGCCAATCAAATATTTCGATTGTCGACGTAGAAGCGTTGGCATAGCTAATTTGCGGATCACGGCCGATCTCGGTATCGAAATCAAAATGACTTACTTGTTGACCATCTTGTGTGTAATCAGCAGTCACATTGGTATCAAGGTTCATTAAATACCGGCCACCACTCTCATTCATCTGCAAATCGTAATTCCCCTCATCACGAATCGTTATCACGATCGGGTGGTATTCCGCCACAAAGCAAGGCGAAGCGAAGGAAATCAGCTTATAGTCCGGCCGTGTAGACTCCGCAATAATCCCTTCTAGCAAATCCAAGGACTGCTCAACGGCCGTTTGATTGGTATCGGTACAGCTGGTTCCCCACCCATGACCCCCAAGCGACCAGCCCGCCTCCAAATACCTTGTTAATGCGGGCTTATCAAAAATCCAGTACTCATCTCGGGTTTCTTGGACAAGGCTACCGATAATGAAAAAACTACTTTGCCAGCCATACGCCTCAAACAAATCCGCCCCCCCTTCCAGAAAAGTGTTGTCATCAAATCCGTGTGACCAAGCCCACTTCTTGCCATCTTTTAAGAGACTAGCATGAATATCTCCAAATCCAGCGGCCGGTGGCCCATCATGGTTAACCCAAACATTTAAAGCCTCCCCGCTTGTCGTAATCATCAGCTCCCCGGTCGCACCATCATAGTTATAAGTGGCAATCTCACTCCCATCAACATAGACCGAGTAGTCAGATGTGGTTCCGATATCAACAATAACGGTCAGATCATTAAAGGTTAAATCGGGCACGGCCGTGCGATCAAGCGTGTACTGCAATAAATATGCGTTATCATCAGTCACATAAAACGGGTTAAACGCGCGAGCGGTACGGCCGAATGTTGTATTTGCTAAAATAACAAATGCGCAAAAGCATACGATGAATCCGGCAAAAAGCCAGAATTTTATATTGTGTGAAATTGACAAGGGGGGACGGTTATTCATAGTAAAAAGTTTAGTGTGCATCACTTTTCAGGTGTATAGATTAGAAGATGTAAAATCGTCTAAGTTTAGGCTAAGATTAATTTGTGGATAGACCTTTGGCTCACATTCAACTGCTTATGCGCAAGCAAAATAGGTTTTAATCTTAGTCAGACACGATTTACAATACCTTCGCCAAAGTAATCAACTGATTGGATTTCCCCCCCTCCTATCAGGAGGGGTTGGGGGAGGTGGATTAACCCTCTCCCCCAGCCCCTCTCCCAACGGGAGAGGGGAGCTTTTGATTTGACGCGAATTAAAAATAATTGCGCGATCAGCCCGAGATATTTTTAATTCAAGGAACAAATTTACCTTAAAGGCAAATTATTTGTCACAGAGGTCTAAAAATGGCGAAGGTATTGGTATTGGTAACTTGATTTAATTAAAACTGGGAAATAGTGGGGGTAAATCATCACAAAAGCGTGACACGTGAGAAAAAACCGATATTAAAATACTTAAATTCTATTGGGCAAGCCTCTATTGTTTAGGGCGTACCTGATTCAAAATCGTCCAGCCATAGGGCAAGACAACCGCAGCGAACAAGATTTTAACCAAGTCACCTGCAACAAATGGGGTCAACCCATAAGAGAATGCGGTCGGCCAATCAACCGCCAATACGGTACGCAACCAAGGCACACCAAATAGGTAAATGATTAAGTTCCCGCCAATCATAGCTAAAACCGTCAACCCAAAGTGGCGATCCCACCCGAGTTGAGCCAACCAGCCGACCAGCATCGCCGCAGGGACAAAACCGGCCAAATAACCGGCCGTGGGTCCCAAAAACACGGCCGCACCACCGGTGGCTCCGGCAAATACAGGCAAGCCACTCGCCCCTTCTGCCAAATAAGCCAACACAGCCGCACCACCCCGCTTCCATCCAAGCAGTGCCCCGACTAACAAAACACCAAAGGTTTGTCCTGTAATCGGAACCGGCCCGATGTTAAATGAAATTTGTGCACTGAGTGCAATTAAAAGTGAACCTGCAATCACCATCGCAATGTCGTAAGCGATCGCATTCGACCGGTTATCCGGCCGCCAAATATCAGCAACATTTGCTACCACAATTTTCTACTCCTTTATTTTCTATATAAAAATCGGCTTTCCGTTTCAATTAACCCACAAACAGTTGATAAGATACACAAGACGTTTGTTTTTATATTTTCCGTTTACAATCCCCTCTATAAAGTGAGATCAGCATGTTACAAAATGCACCCACTCAAGATGCACAACAAACGGCCGAATTTTATCGAGACAGGCTCAGCTTCGACATCGATTTTATATTCGGCAAACCGGCCGATCATGCGACCGTTTCTCGCGGGGAGGGCTGGAGCAATGGTGATCCTTCAACTCACTCATCTACCCAAAGATCGGCCGCGAGACCCACACACACCCGCTATATCTATATCGTCACCGACACCTCACTCGACACGCCATATGAATCATTACGCGAAAAAAGAACTCAAATCGAGCATGAACCCACCGCTTACCCTTGGGGAATGCGCGAATTTGTGATACGGAACCTCAATCAATACCGTCTTGTTTTCTCCACGCATATCTAAACCACACAGGTTGTCTAAACAATGACTCAATCCCCGAAACCTATGTGCCTAACGACACAAATTAGTCTCCTAATCCCAACAAGCCCAGTAAAATATCTAAACGCCCCTAACTCTTCAAACAGGTACTATTGCCCAAGAATCACACGCTAAAATTCGTGAATTTAATGAATAGGAACTCCACATAAAAATGTTTAAACTATTTCTGATAATCTAGTCAATCATATTTGATCAATTCAAATGGGTGTAGTAATTATGAACAGAAATTTAAAAGATTGGTGGTCAGAGAAACCATTCGGTGAAAAATCTAGTTTAATTATTTTCGCAGTTGTCTTCGGTGGCATCATTTTCGCCACAACCGGCTTCGTTCTCATTCAAGTGGTTAGCAGCCAGATTTAAGCGCACACACAACCTTACCCCACCTACATCATCCCCTTCACTTCATCAGTCCCATAGTATCGACAAATCGGACATGCAGCCACATCATGCCCCCGCGCGGGGCAATACTCACGGCCGTAGAAAATGATCTGCAAGTGCAAATCATTCCAAATCTCTTCAGGAAAAATCCCCTTTAGATCCTTTTCCGTTTGTTTTACATTTTTCCCATTGGACAACCCCCAACGGTGTGCCAAACGATGAATATGGGTATCGACCGGAAACATCGGCTCGCCAAACGCCTGCGCCATCACCACAGAAGCGGTTTTATGCCCTACCCCCGGCAATTTCTCTAGCTCGACCAGTGATTGTGGCACTTTTCCCCCATGCTCTCGCAACAAAATATGGGATAAATCATAAATCGCTTGCGACTTGCGAGGGGACAGCCCACACGGCCGGATAATCGCTTTAATCTCTTCAACCGAATGGGTCACCATATCCTCAGGCGTGTTCGCCATCGAAAATAGCTCCGGTGTCACCTTGTTCACGCGCTTATCGGTACACTGCGCCGACAGCAACACAGCCACCAAAAGTGTATAGGGATCTTCATGATCCAAAGGGATCGGCGGATCAGGATATAACGACTCCAATATTTCGGCGATTTTTTCCCCTTTTTCTTGCCACAATTTTTCGTATTTATCGCTCATAGCACCTCATAATTTTATAGCCCCCAATAGTAAATTGTCCATGGCTAATTGACAATGGAAAGACTCGTTCACAGGGCGATTCAATAAAATTAACTTTTGGGATTTAGATTGGCTTTACAATTCCAC
>WTJY01000408.1 GCA_011524645.1 Anaerolineales bacterium
GGAACGGCACTAGGGCTGTGCGATATATTGAGTGCCATGTTAAGCGGTTATCTTATTGAATCGGGTGGCGCAATCATGCCAGCCGTCGATCATTATCTAAGTCAAAAAAAGAATCATTAATCCTAAAAGTAATAGTTGTCCTAACATCGAACCGATACCCAAGAGTCGCGCAGTGTTGGGGGCGAGTGATTTTAATCGCTTTGCTAAGGTCCAATTGAGTCCTAAGAAAAACCCACCGAGTATCGATAAAAACGACCGCCCAAACCCTTCGAGCGTGCCGATCGTTCGCCCCAGAATCGTTAGATTGATACGCTGATCTCCCCAGATTAGAGTGGCTAGAACCATAAGCAAAACGAGCAAATATAATCCCAAACTTATTTGCCACGGTAAATCGACTTTACGCTTGCGGGTTGTCGGCTCGCCTAAATCTGTTAAATCGCTACGCATCGGGGTCTCAAACACGGCCGATTCATCAGACCCTCCTGCTTGAACTCTCGTTCTTTCTCCCCCTTGTTGCGCACTCTCTAAGCGATCTTGAAATTGGTTTGGTAAGGGGGCTGTTAACCCCAAAACCAGCTCTGTTGTCTGTAATAGTAGCTGCTCTCTTAGCGGTCCTGTCGCCCAAAAATCGGCCGCGATGTGCTCCCCGTCGGCCGTTACGACTTCCCCTGTGCCAACAAAACAACCTGCCCACCGCATCCCTGAAAATCGGGTAACGTAGTCATACTCGGCCGGATCACTGATTTGCGCCAAAATCAAAGAATACACTTTTTCAGTGAACCCAAAGCGAATCACCAACTCTCCCTGATCATTCAAGCGATATCGGAGGCGGTGTAAACAAAATGTTTGCCAACCATAGTATCCGCTAGCCAAGACAAACCCCCATCCCAGAATCTTTACCGCCAGCGATTCTAAACCGGCCGGTAGAACCCGCCCGATTACGAAAATCCCTGCGGCTAAAACGGCAATGAGCAATGTGAGTACAAAGCCTACCAGCTTGCCGAGCTTATTGTCTGGCGAAAATTCCATAGGCTAAGTTTATAACGCCTATAATTTGTCGGCCACACCTTCTAAGCTGGCTAGAACTTGGGGCAGGTATCCCGTATTGCTTGTCAATACGATATGACATTGGGGCTAAAATCTATCAAAAATGGTCTTAATGGAAACCAAGGAGATTGACATAAAAACATAGTTGTCTTTCTCCCCTTCTATGAGGAGGGGGGGGGAATTTTAAAGAATTTCCCCTCTCCCTCAAGGGAGAGGGGAGCAAAACCGCTTGAATCTGTAGCTCCTTGAAACACATAAAGAGCCTCAAAAATTATTGATTGAAGCTATATTGAATAATTAGGGTGAGCACCGTAATTAGAGAAAGACAATCTATTCAAGGCCAGCTTTTACTATTTAGCAAGAAAATGTTTAACCTTTAAACAATAAAATCGACTTGACTTAAATTTGTAACGTTATAAAAACCATATGAACCAGCTCTAACCCGTTCGCGCTTTTGCCGGAATCAAACAAACACTTCCTGTTGGGAGAGGGGCTGGTGGAGAGGGGTAATCCACTAATCTACCTCCCCCAACCCCTTCTCATAGGAGGGGCGTAAATCCAATTAGACCGTTCGTATTGGCGAAGGTATTGTAAAATAGCTTTGCTGAGCAACTTGACTGAAACAACTAACCACAACATGAGGTCGTCTTTATGGCAGTATCAACAAAGACCGTCCAACTAAACCAAATACGGTGCCGCCCGTATAGTCAAGCCCGAGATTTTTTCGCTTTGCGTGCTTTTGTCCAAACAGGGCGCCAAGTAAGCAAAAGAAATTACGCTTTTCTCCATGTCGGTGATGTCTCTTGGCGTTTAACTCACGCCACTAACCAATCGATCCCTGATTGCCTAGACTTGTGGGAAGACCTAGACGGCCGTTTAATTGGATTCGCTTGGTTTACCCCAGACCACAATGGCGTAACAATTCAAGTACATCCAGACTATTTTTATTCAAACCTGCGTCAGATAATCTGCCAATGGGTCGAACAAAAATACCAATCGGTAATTCGGCAAAAAACGGCCGGCTCGATTCTGCGTATCGGCTGTTTCGATCATGACTATTTGAATCAAGACTTGCTAAAAAGACTGGGCTACCAAAAAGACCCATTTCACTACGTTCATTTTTCACGGCCGTTGACCCGTGCGGTCAAAAAACGCTCCCTACTTTCTGGCTTTAACGTTCGTGCGACAACCAAAGCTGATATTGCGGCGCGCGCGGCTCTCTATAATGTCGCCTTTGGTACCGATGCGGTGACTGAGCAAAGCTACCAACAGGTCCGTACTGTTCCCGACTATATGGCGGACCTCGATTTGGTCGCGGTGGCCCCCAGTGGCCGTTTGGCCGGATTTGCACAGTGTTGGCTTGATTCGGTGAATCGGATCGGTTTTTTTGAGCCGATCGGCACCCATCCAGATTTTCGTCGCCATGGACTGGGCAAAACACTCATCTATGAGGGGCTTTTTCGTATGCAAACATGGGGCATGAGTGAAGCTTGGATCTATACCGAAAGCCCAAATCTGCCTGCGCAAAAGCTCTATACCTCCCTCGATTTTAATATCTTTGCCCGAGAGTATGATTACATAAAGGACCTAAACCTATCAAACACAAATAGCTGATAGTTCGCTGGCACTATCAAGCTTAATATTTTGATTTTCTTCACGCCTAACCATCTAAAAGTGGCTACAATACCCCTATGCAAAAAGAAATTCTTGACCGTTGTCAACAACTTGTTTCAACCCTCCTCCCTTTTTCGGCCAATATTTCAACTGGGGCGACCCTTACTCTACCCCAAATCGCAGGCTTGATCGATCATACTGCGCTTAAAGCAGATACATCCTCGGCTCAGATTGACCTGTTGTGCCAAGAAGCACGGACCCACCAATTCGCTTCCGTTTGTGTCAATTCAATATTTGTCGCTCAAGCGGCCGAGGCACTTGCGGGTAGCGATGTCGCTGTCTGCACGGTGGTCGGCTTTCCTTTAGGGGCTAGCTTGACCGTTGCCAAAGTCGCCGAAGCTGAAGCTGCTATCGCCCATGGTGCGAGCGAAATCGATATGGTTTTACCGATCGGGTTGCTTAAAAGTGGCGCGAATCAAGCGGTCTATGAGGATATCGCGGCCGTAGTCATCGCCAGCCATGCCCATAACGCCCTCGTTAAGGTGATTATCGAAACTTGTTTGCTGACCGATGCAGAAAAAATTATCGCTTGTGTGTTATCCCAAGCGGCCGGTGCCGACTTTGTTAAAACGTCAACCGGATTCAATGCGACCGGTGCCACCGTGCATGATGTCGCGCTCATGCGCCAAGTCGTTGGTCCCGATATCGGTGTGAAAGCGGCCGGTGGTGTTCGCTCTTATACAGACGCACTACAAATCGTTGCGGCCGGTGCGTCACGGATCGGCGCGAGCGCTGGTGTGACTATCGTAACTGGCGGTTCGACCGGTGCAACCGGCTATTAAGTAACCCGCAATAATTGGGTGGACACTTTGCTTGATTGTGAGTGTAAAAACAGGTTTTGCTGACCTCTTAATTGCCAAGTTTTCCGTTTTGACTAAGGCTATCGTAAAGGTAAAAGTCGTGTATAATCATTTCGTTAATACCCTTACACGTGGCTAAAAATAGCTGGGAAAACACCTAATTTAAGTAGTAAATTTCGTAATAAAAGGTAGACAGATCGTGGCACATATTTACGTGGTAGACGATGACGAACAACTTTTACGTATGGTTGGATTAATGCTCGAACGGGGCGGCCATACCGCATCCCTTGTGAGCAACCCGCTCGAAGGTTTGGAATTGATTAAGGAAGATTTGCCCGATATGGCGATCTTAGATGTGATGATGCCTGGGATGAACGGCCATGATGTATGCCAAGCTCTTCGCGAGTATGAGAAAACCAAAGATTTGCCGATCATGATCTTAACGGCTCGTGCCCAAGAATGGGACAAAGATACCGCATTGCAAAGTGGTGCCGACGATTATTTGAGCAAACCGGTCACCTCTCAAGAGCTATTAACGCGTGTCGAAAAATTACTCACATCAAAGCAGGCCGCACCGGTTGCGGCAAAACCGGCCATGATGACCGCACTTTACAGTTTCGCTGGTGGGGTCGGCCGTACCACGTTGGCTGTTAATCTGGCCGCGACCTTGCGCCGTGAAACGCAAAAAGAGGTTTGTCTCGTTGACTTCTCTCTGTCAAGTGGCCAAGCCGCCATGCATTTACGCCTCCAAGCGCGAAATTCATGGGCCAGCTTGCTAGATGTACCCAATATCAATGAAGCGATTTTACGGGCCCAACTGGTGCGCCATAAATCCGGCTTGCTTGTCTTAGCCTCACCAACTATCTTGCAAGACCCGACCGCTCTGTCTGCAGAAAAAGCGGCCGCAATATTAGAAGTGTTAAGTGAGTTAATGGATTATGTGGTGATCGACTTGCCCTCTGTCTATTCACCGGCTGTGCGCCAAGTGCTGAGTCAGGTTGATTGTGGCTTCCATGTGATCACGCCAGATGTCATGACGGTGCAAACGGCCGTGCGGGCTGAACGATTCTTACGCCAAAAAACCGGCATGAAATACAACAGCTTTTTGCTTAACCAAGTTAGCTCTGAACCCCAACTTTCTAAAGCAACGGTCGAACGTGGGATCAATACCACGCTCGAACATCACATCTTTTATGATGCCAATCAAGCGCGTGCCTTGGCCCAAGGGACCCCATTGGCCTTGACCCTCGCGAAATCGACCTTCCCGACTCACTTGACCCAACTCGCAACGGCCGTTATGGGGCTTGCCTCCGACGAATAAACCTGCGCCTACACTTTGGGAGCCAATACGGTCCTTAATACCTTTTGAGCACCAGCATCTAATAATGCCTGTTTTACCACCCCTTGTTCAAGTTCGTCTTCTTGAACAAGGGCGATCATATTTCCTCCACGGCCGCCGCCGCTCAATTTTGCCCCTAACGCACCCGCATTTTGGGCCGCTTGCACCAATCGATCTAGCTCCGGTGATGAGACGGTGATTTGTTTAAGTAGCTCATGATTTTCATTCATAAGCTGACCCAGTTCGATCATGTCCCCCGCTTCTACCGCTTTTTTCCCCTGTTTCGCCAACTTACCACATCCCGCAAAGTAGTTTTCGAATGACTTTGGGTCCGCTTGCCATTGCTGTCGTACATCCCCAACCGCTTCTTTTGTCGGTGCTTTGATCCCCGTATCCCCGATTAGAAAATGTAAGGGCTGCTGGCTAGAAAATGTATCTAAACGGGCCGCTGGAATCGATAATCGCCGACCCATCAGGAGTTGTGTGTAAATTTGCGGCTCTGTTTTCGCTAAATCACGGACAAAGTAGACCGGTCGCTGATAACTCACCACCGTATTGTCGATACCGCTGGGCGCGCCGTGGTGAATCCGCTCAACTTCATAGGTTAGGCGAGAAACTACGGCCGGTTGAGCCAAATCATCACGGCCGATATGGTGAGCCAAGGCTTGAATAAGCGCGGCCGCAATCGCCGCCCCGCTTCCTAAACCGCTCGCAATCGGAATTGTGCTCGTGACAGTAATATGTAACCGCTCCGGTGGGGGTGTGTTCGCCGGTAGGGTGCGCCACAAGGCCCACACAGCGGCGGCTAATGGGTGGTTCTCTGGCACGTCATGGAGCCAATTGTCTTGCCCTAAATCGGGTGCTGACAATAAAACTTCGTTATGGGTGGCATCTGTAACTGTTGCTTTGGCCACAACTTGGGTGACCGGAACGGCGATCGCCGGTTGCCCATAAACGACTGAATGTTCCCCAAATAGGATGATTTTGCCGGGTGAAACGGCCGTTGTACTACTCATAAGGCGATTATTTTAAGATTGTGCTGTCTGGTGTTATTCGGCGGCAAGCCAACTTTTTACGCCCGCTTCGTGACGCGCTTCTAGCTTGACCAACGGCCGTATCCCTTTCATCAAACTTTTCGCTTGTTCATAGCTCATTTCATGATGCTTCATCAGGTAGGCCGCAACCAAAGCGGCCGAGCGACCGCGCCCCTTGGCGCAATGAACATAGACCACCCGACCTTGATCGATCTGATCTTTCATCCAGCGCACCCCTTCGGTTAGCGTGTCTGGCGGGGGCATATGCATATCAGGAACCCGCAACTTGAGATGGGTCACTCCTTTCGCTTCGTATAGCGCAAGGTCGTCTGACCGCTCATTCCGAATGTCAACCACCGCCCCAATTCCGTGATCAAATAGAAAGGCATAGTCCCGATCATAAGTCGGAGCCCCTCCTAACCACAAATGATCCGTAATTTGATCATACCAATTGTGTCCACGCACTTTTTCGTAAGTAAAACGAATCAGCGGATAAAGCTTGTCAAAAACGTAGTGAAATGGAGACAGTTTCATAGAGTATGAGTAAGAGTAAGAGAAAAGAGTACGAGACGCTTGGCGGACTTATGTTGAATTACGAAACCTATTCGTCATTCGTCACTCATTAGCTGTTTTGTAAATTGATCACCGTTATACCGGTCCCCGAAAAATTGTCCATTTCTTGTAGGGCTTTCGGCGCCTCTTCTAATGAACTGGTATGGCCGATTAATTCTGTGGGCTGTAGTTTGCCCGCCAAAATCAGAGACATCATATCGGGGTAGCGGTGGGTTTGCATGCCGTGGCTTCCTAAAATTTCTAGCTCATGTGGAACCGTCACCCGTTGCCCAACTTGCCAACGGGTCACATCACGGCTGACCGCTGCAATCGTTCCCGCTAGCTCATGCCCCGGAACATGGGGCAACGAAATATCGGGATCATGCCCCATCCAGCCATGCCAGTCGCTACGGCAAACCCCTGTCGCTTCAACTTTGATCACCACCCCGTCGGCCGTGGGGGTGGGGTCCGCCACCGTCCGTAACTCTATATTCCCCTGATACGCTTCATAATAAACCGCTCTCATATCTTACTCTTTTCTCTTACTCTTACTCTGTCTCTCTACTCTCTACTCTTTTCTCTGCCTATAGCACATCCAAAATCTCATAAACAACCATATCCCGATCAACCCCCTTAAACTGCATCCCATAAATCGCGTTATAACGCACTTGGTTTTTAATCAGTTTAAAGGTCTCATCACAAACGAGAACTTGCCCCCCTTGGGCCGCACTACAGATACGTGCTCCTAAGTTTGCCGCTCGACCCATGACCGTATAATCTGCGCGCTCTTTCGAACCGACCTCGCCCGCAATTAATTCACCCGTAGCGATTCCGATGCCGACCGGCGCGGGCATGATACCGGTTGAGTACCATTTTTCCATAATCGCTTTGTGCGCTTTTTGCATATCGAGTGCCGCTTTGATCGCTGTAAGCGCATGTTCTTTCATGGGGAATGGGGCTCCGAATAGGGCCATGACTTCATCCCCGACAAACTTGTCGAGGGTCGCATGATGCTCAAATACAACATCGGTCATGGCGTAAAGATAATCGTTGATAAAGCTAATTAGCGTATCGGGATCGGTTCGCTCCGCCAGGCTGGTCGAGCCACGCAGATCGGCATAGAGGACGCTAAGATACATCCGCTCCGTTTTGAGAACATTTTCGTCGGCCGACAAAATGTGTTCCATGATGTGCGGATCTACTGAACGGCCGAGTACTTCGCGCAAATGGCGTTGTTCTAAACTTTCATAGATCGCTGTATCCATTTGGCTACCAATGGCTGACAAAAGCTGCTCATCTTGAGAGGTAAATCCGCGCTGATTGTAGCGATTAAGCACCCCCAACGCGCCGATAATCCGATCGTTTAAAATTAGCGGTAAGCACATAAAAGAGCGTAACCCGTTGACCGTAAGATCATTGAGTCGCAAAATTTCGGCATCTTCAAGCGCTTTGTGTGCATATTCTTCGATTGATTGGGTGTAGGGAGACAAATGAAAGAGGTCTTCGCGCGTTGCGGCCCGCATACCGAGCCGTTTGCCGGTCGGATCATAAAGCATAGCGAATCCGATCTCTGACGGGATCGCTTTTTGTACGATCTGCAAGATTTCGTTTAGCATATCGTCCAGTGGTAAATGGCGATCCCGAATCCGGTCGATACGATAAATCAGATCGAGTTCCTGATAACGATGTTGGAGTTCGTTATGGGCATGCCCTTGAATCACGGCCGAATCGATATGCTGTTCGGCGATTGATAAGAGATCGACATCGGCGACCGTGAATGCATGTTGTCGTCGAGCCAACAAAAGCACTCCCAGCGGATGTTCTGGATCAAGGGCGATCGGCACGGCCGTGATATAGAGATCATCCGGTAACTCAACATGACTAATCAGATTAGTGTGATCTAAAATCGTCACTTCTTTTAAGTAAACCGCTTTCTCAACCAATTCCCGTTGAATCAACTGATTGACATCACTGCCTGTTTGCTGTTGCCGATGAACCGCTTTAAGCTCGATTGCACCACTATCTTGATCCGCTAAAGCGAGTAAACAAAGAGCCGTGTTAAACTCGTCTGCGAGCAAGTTTACAATCGCAGATAACATCGGAATTAGATTCTGGGTTTGATCTCGAATGTGATCAATTTCCTGAATAATATGCAGTGCTTTTTCTTTATGAGCGATTTGATTTTTGAGACGTATGATCGTCTCTTTATCGGATAAATGAGGGTCTTGGGTCATAGCAATTGCCTGTAACTGGGTGTTATGGCTACGATACTACCTGCCAATAATGGTTACATTTCGTAGGCTCTGCATTAATTTATAGTGTATAGGTGATGCTGGGATGCTACAAGTTTTTGTGAAAAATACAGCAATTCTCAAGCTGAACCAATGGAATCGCTTTTTATTGTCGCCGTAGGCGACCGTTGCCGCAAAAACGACCCCATTGACAAGGATTTATGCTGATAC
>WTJY01000347.1:0-7033 GCA_011524645.1 Anaerolineales bacterium
ATATTATCTGTGGTGGTAAATTGGTCGATGGCGATCCCTAAAATGGTGTCCCCTTCGTTGATTTGGTAGATGATCGGTGTGGGGGTAGCGGTCGCTGTAGGGGGGGGTAAGGGACTTGGTGTGGTCTGGATGACCACGGCCGTGGGGGGGGCGATGGTGGCAAAGGTGACGCCTAAGGGAACTTCTGTGCCGAGCGGTGCTGGTGTGGCGGCCGACTGGGTATTGTTATTGGAGGCGGTTGGGGTAAATGTTGGTAGTTGGTCAATGACCGGTAATGGAGGGGCTTGACGGCATCCCGCTATGAACCAAAAGGTAAACAAGATCGGAAGCCAGCTTTGAATCTTATGCATGATTCAATTATAGCTTTGTTGTTGAGTGTATGGGTGGGCGTTAATTTAACGCCCACAGGCAAAAGATACTCAACTCCCCCAATCGCGCAGATAGCGGAAATCGTGATTGATAGAACGGCCGCTGATCTTCGGAATGACCGGCATTGTCCGTTTATAGTGGGCACGTTGCACCATACGGGCTACACGATTGACAAAATCCGGCGCAAAACCGGTATTCATCACCTCTTGTGGGGTGTAACGCTCATCGATAAGCAAGTAAAGTAGCTGATCGACTTCCGCATAGCTAAAGCCGAAATCATCTTCGTCCGTCTGGTCCGGCACCAGATCGGCCGATGGTGGCTTGTCAATAATCGGCGCAGGAACACCGATGGCTCGCGACATTTGGCGTACTTGGGTTTTGTATAAATCACCAATCGGATTCACGGCCGACGCTAAATCACCAAAAATAGTGCCATAGCCTAGCAATAATTCAGTTTTGTTGCTGGTTCCGATAACAAGTGCCCCGTCAGCGGCCGAGCGATCATAGATACAGATCATACGGGCGCGGGACATGACATTCCCTTTGCGTAAGGGCGAAATATCGGCTGATTTAGTAAAAAATGGCTCAACCATTTCGGTGATTTCAATCGTTTCACTACGAATGCCGAGATCCTCAATGATGAGATCGGCGTGTAGCAAACTGTCGCTCGATGAGGCGCGATAAGGTAATTTGAGAGCCAGCACATTTTCTGCCCCCATCGCTTGCGCCGCAATGTAACATGATAGGGCGGAGTCGATGCCACCAGACAATCCTAAAACGACTTTTTTGAAGCCGACTTTGCTAATTTCGTTGCGCACGAAATCGACAAGGACTGGGATGCTTATCTCTGTATTGATGTGCAGATTTTGTAATAGATCAGGTCTGGGCTGTTGTGAAATGAGCGGTAACATGTTGTTTTTTGTTGGTAAAACTGAACCATAAATGTTTCAGCTGAATGTTTATTGTATCAATTACACTAAATGTATTGTGCCTGAAAACTGATAAGAAGGCAAGTCTGAATTTAATTGTTTTGTGGGTGTATTTTATGTGTAGGGGCACTTTGCCCTGCAGGGATAAGCTCGCTTGCAAAGTAAAAGAGGCGGTCCCGAACGCATTCGCATCTGGAACCACCTCTTCTTAGTTTCGCGTGGCCTCGGCCGTTTGAGAAAATGATTTTGAAGTAGATCGGCTAAACGGCCGATCTAAGCGAACGACCTTACTCCCCGTTGGGCATGACGAACCACAAAATGAGATAAATAACCGGGCTGATCCCACCTGGAATGAGCAATAATAAAAAGGCGATGCGCACCAATAGTGGGCTAATACCGAATCGTTCCGCTAAGCCGCCACACACACCGGCGATCATTCCATTTTGACGAGAAAGTGTACGTTTGTTTGACATTGATTGATCCTAAAATTACTTGGTTTATTTTTGTTAGTTATTTATGACGGGGTGCCATAAACTATTATTTGTAAGCCTGTACGTGTTGTGTGTGCGTCGGTTGCGTAAGTAATAGGATTTTGTGAGTGCGCAGGCTCGATAGAGAGATTATTCAGCCGCTGGCATGAGTAGCCATAAGAGCAGATAAACAAAGACGCCGCTACCACCAAGAAGTGTTAGAGCGACAAAAATGATACGCATAATTAATGCGCTTATTCCGAAACGCTCTGCAAGGCCACCACAGACACCGGCTAATACCCCATTTTGACGTGCAAGAGAATTTGACATAGTACATATCCTTTGAGTAGAAGTTGATAAAGTTGAACACTAATTTTCTAACTGCGCCTTTGTGTTCAAGAGAAGGCTCTCCTATTCTACTCCAATAATAAGGCTTGGATCAATTGATCTGTCTCATCATATGCCCCTTCACCGATATGCATATAGCGAATATGCCCTTCTTTATCGATTAAGTAGCGAGTGGGCCAATAACGTTGGCTATAAGCACGCCATGTTTTACCGTCATTGTCGAGCGTGACCGGATATTCGATGCCAAACTCTTCCACGGCCGAGGCCACGTTGTCGAAATCTTCTTCAAAGGTAAATTCGGGATAGTGAACTGCGATAATTTCAAACCCTTGATCATGATATTTACTGTACCATTCCTTCACCGAAGGAATCACCCGGCGGCAGTTAATTCAACCATAGGTCCAAAATTCGATCAAAACGACTTGCCCTCTTAACTCTTCGAGGCGTAAGGGTTGATCGCTATTAATCCATATCTCGTTGTTGATCTCGGGGGCGAGCCCTTGGCTGGGGAGCAGTTCTTTTAGACTCGGGGTGGCGGTTGCGGCCGGTGGCACGGTTGCTGTTGCGGGGACCGATGTCACCGTGGCGACTTCTGATCCCTCCGTTTCTATTTCTTCAGAGATATCGCTATCGCTTTGTACCTCTGTCTCGCCGGTTGGGACGGCCGCAACCGCTGTGCTCGCTTCTGTCGGTATGACTGGGACCGCACTCTGCTCCGGCTCAGATGTGCTACCACAGGCGGCCATAAGCAAGGTGCAAGCGCCCGTGATTAATACACTGCCGATTCGCTTCATTAACATGTTTTTCCTCCTAGATCATTTTAGTCAAGCGTAGCATAGGACAGGCTTGGAAATGGTTAAGGAATGATTACAAGTTGCTTAAAGTGCTTACTGCTAGTTTTGTTCTTTACCTCTACTGTTTCAAGATTGTAGAATTGCAGAGAAAAGCCTTGATTAAAGTAGAAGCCTTAGATACTTAGCCCACAAAAAATGAGCCAGATCGTTATATTTTTCATTGATGTCTCTGCTGATTTTGCTTGATAAGGACGAATCAAGAGGCAAACCGATTTGTCTTGTTATAAGTGATACACAGGAATAATGGGATGTAACTAAAATTGATCTAGTTTTATTTTGAATGTGACTGATCTCCTAGCCAACATAGCGGTTAACATTGGTTTTTGCCTGCGAAAATCCTATAATCTGTGGTGGGGTATTTCCTCTCAAACTGAACTGTGGCGAAGTTAGACTGACAATAAAAAAACGATGGCAAACGAAAAACAGATTTTAGTGATTGATGCCCAATTTAACTTGGGGCGCATGTTGCAAGAGGTGTTGCAACGCGAAGCTGACACATTCCAAATCACATCCGTTCCCTCGGGTGAAGAAGCGAACTTTGAATTGCTGACCAGACATTTCGACTTGTTGATCACCAATCTACGCTTGCCCGGTATCGATGGGCCGGAAGTCGCTCGGTGGGTCTATCGACGTAACCCTGATATGCCGGTGATTATCGTCTCTGATGATAGACTAGAAAAAGCGAAAAAGGCGTTGGGGGACGTGGCGGTTTTTCGCATTTTGCAAAAGCCATTTATTCAAGATGAAGTCTTAACAGCTATTCGGGGAGCGATTTATGGAGAGGTTGAGGTGGCTCCCCCACCGGCGGCTGTCGCCCACAAAGTTGCGGCGCTTGCCAAAGTAAGATTGTCGCCTGAAGTCAAAGAACGTCTCGATATTCTGCGCTCCGATACAGGTGCCCTACGCTTGATTCTCGGCACAATGGACGGCCGTATTCCGTTTACAACGAAAGGCACACTCGGGCTGGATATTAATGTATTGGCCCCGATGATTGCACGTAATTTGCGCGGTAGCGCCGAGTTGGCTGCACAAATGGAAAGCGATGAGCCCTCATCCTTGCATTATCAAACCAGTAAACGTTTTGAAACTTATGTGGCAAGTGTCGGGCCAAGTTTTTATATCGCGCTCTTTTTCGATGTGCGCTCCCGCCGTAGCCGCTTTGGGATGATTTGGAGCGCATTACAACGAGGGGTAGCCGATGTTAAAAATAAACTCCCTTATCTCGATATTGAACCGATCGCTGCGACCGCTGATGTTGAACCCGCCGCTAGATCGGCCGTAACGGTCGAAACGGCCGTTTCTGCTAAACCAGAGCCTAAACCTGCACCCGTCAAAACAAAGCCTCAAGTCAAAGCAAAAACGCAACCGAAGCCGGAACCGGAACCGGAAATCGAACCGGCTTGGACACCACCAAACATGCCGACCGGCCTTTCTGGCAATCAGTCGATGTCGTTTGAAGAGGCGATGAAACAAGGCTTCTTAGGCAATCTTGGCCAAGAATTAGGCGGTGATGGGGATGCTGAACCGGCTATCGATCTGTTCGGTGATGTTGCTGATAACGATGGTGATGGAGACGCTCTGTTTGGCGCGGTCGCTGTGGCAGAGTCTACAGAACCGGCGCAAAAATTGTCATTTGAAGACGCGATGAAGCAGGGGCTTCTCGGTGGTGATATGGCGAGCAACCCGCTTTTCTCTGCTGAAGAAGACGCGGATGATTCTGCGGCCGGTCTTGACCTCTTTGGCGATGTCGCCGATGATGGCGGCGGGGAGGATCTATCTGATTTATTGGCGCTTGGCCCAGTTCCAGACAGCTCAGCTCCTGTGGCCGATGCGGGAGGGATGTTATTCGCAGAAGCGATGGAACAAGGCTTGGTTGGTGGATCTGCGGCACCGGCCGATCTGTTTGTCGCCAATGATGATGAAATTGAGCTAGACCTTGGTGAAGCGGACGATGGGATTGAGGATGACTTAGCCGCGTTGGAAGCTTTGGCGACAAGTAGCCCCGCGCCAAAAGAAGAGAAACCGGCGAAACAAAACACCGACACCAAAGCTGAGGAAGAGGCATTTTGGAATATGTTGGTTTCAGGGAATACTGAAAAATCAACCGTCAATGGCAAATCATTTGAAGAAGCGATGCAAGATGGTCTTGCTGCAAATGATGCGTTATCACAAGCGGCCGAAGGTGGCTCTGGTATCGATGATGATTTCTTGGCTGCCCTAGAAGGTGGGGATGATGATGCTGATTTGGATGCGCTATGGAGCGAAGAATCAATCAATGATGCGCTCAGTAAAACACTACCTGGTATTTCGATTGATGAAGCCCGCCAAAAAGGAATCTTAGGTAAAAAGAAGTAACGGATAAACAAAGATGGTTCAGTTAACCATTTGGCATCAAGATGGAACCTGCACGATACATCAAGCCCCTGTGGGGGGGAATTTGCGCCTCTTTCTGCTCGAAATAGGACACACCCCTTATACTCAGATAACCCAAAACTTAAATTGCGGCGGCCGTGGTCTGTGTGCGACCTGTGGTGTGTGGTTGCTCGATCCCGGTCAAGTTGTGCCGATGCATTGGCATGACAAAGCGGCCGATGCCTTCGGCTACCCTCGCCTTTCATGCCAGATTGAACTGCATGAAGATTTAACGATTTGTATGGTTGATAAATGGATTTGGGGACATCAGGGAACGCGCACGGCCGATACTGAGCAAGCTCACAAGAGTGATTATTAGGTGGGTATTGGCTTTACAAATCGATAAACGATAGGGCGAAAGTGATGTTTTTACAGATGCGATCTCCCTACCTCTATCTTCTATCCCTATTTTTAATTTCCTATACGATCATTGAGATCTTGCGTGACTTTGGTCACCAAACTAAGAGGGAAGGTTCCGGTCGCGTTCTTTTCTTGCATGCGGCGATTTTGCCACTGGATAAAGCGAATCCGGTTGGAGAGCGCCTTGGCCATATTCCACAAGAACTTCGCACCTAATGTCGGGTCGTCATCGGCTAGCGCCTGTACTTGTTCACGGCTTAGCACCAAAACAATCGCCCCTGAATCACCTGCGACAAGGTTCGCACTGCGTAACCCTTCATCAAAGAGGGCGAGTTCGCCGGTGATTTGCCCCGGCCGGAGTGTTGCCATTTTACGGAAGCGAGAGGTCTTGCCTTCGGCCGCGCCAGAAGGGTCGGTCCAAACATCGACTGTCCCATCTTGAATGATATACATTTCGTTTCCTTGGTCACGAACATGCACAATCATTTCTTGCGGATTATAGGTCCTGCGCTGGCATTGAGCCGCTAACCGCGCTCTTTGCGTGATATTTAGATTGTTACCGACATCGGAGTGGGCGAAGAATTGCGCGATTTCTTGAATCTGTTGTAGCTCATCATCTTCGACCGGTGTATATAGTTTGTTGCGTGAAACAGATAGCCCCAAAAATGAGGCGACGAGCCGTAAAGTCACTTCCGGCCGTTCGAAATGTGGCCAGTGGCCCGCTTTGGGCAAGATACGCAAATCTGCATCGGGCCATTCGTCCGCAACGACACCCGCGTCCCGCAAGGGGACCGTGTTATCCTCCGCGCCCCAAAGCACCAGCGATGGGATATCGAGCTTGGATAAGTTGCCGCTTAAATTGTGTTCACGCATGGCGGTAAAACATTCCGCTCGAACCCGCCCTTGGTCCGGGCGTCGTGCGTCTGCACGAATGCGGGCGTAATCTTCTTCGGTAATACCGGTACGATCCGCAAACGAAACCGGTCGCATGATCCGATCCGTAATTCCGACGACGACTCGCTGCACGGCGACCGATAAAACCTGTCCAAAAATAAACCGCTCAACAAATGTGATCGGAGAAACGACTAAATTGATAAAAGTCGATAAGTTGCCTGAAATAGTGGGACAGATGAGCACCATACGCTCGACGAGAACCGGATATTTCTGAGCAATGGTTAGGCCAATCATGCCTCCCATTGAATGGCCGACGAGAACGACCGGACCATCTGAAACTTCTTCGATTAAATCGGCGATTAAATCAGCATAATCACTGATTGTGGTTCTTTTGTCT
>WTJY01000347.1:7043-8903 GCA_011524645.1 Anaerolineales bacterium
TGGGGGATTTTCCATAGCCGGGTAAATCGATGGCTAAGCAGCGAAATCTTTGGCTTAATAGCCCGACCATAGGGGACATCGCATACCATGAACTAGACCATCCATGAATGAGGATAGCCACCTGTCGATTGGGATGACCCGCTTCTATGACGTTGATTTCTTGACCGTTAATGTTGTAGATCGGCACGCTATTTTTCTCTTTATCGCATAAAAACAGTGGATTTTATGTACTGTATCCCCTGTTTTCTTATGTTGATGTAGTGCTGAATACTACTAGATGCACAAGTCTGTTTCCATATTAAACAATTTGGGTGGAATGGGCAATAAATTATATGTAACCCTTTTCCACACGCTATAGTGTATAAATTGAACGGCGTTGGGACAATAGATTTGTCGTATATTCATCAGGTAAATTGGATTACATTTGGTTTTCTTTTACCGCCAAAATACCGGCTGCCATACTGACAATCTGCTCGGCAACGGCCGTTTTGCTCATTAATGGCAGATCTGTTACCGCTTCACTGCGATTGATCAGCAAAACGCGGTTGGTGTCAACTCCGAATCCGGCGCCGGTCGCAGTGACATCATTGATGGCAATGAGATCAAGCCCTTTGCGAATCAGCTTGCCACGGCCGTATTCAAATGGATTCTGTGTTTCTGCGGCGAAACCGACCACCACTTTGGGGGAACCGGAATCTGCACGCCGTTGTTTAATCGCTTCTAGAATATCAAGGGTCCGCTCTAAACTGATCGCCATGCCCCATTCTTCGGCCGCTGTTTTCTTGATTTTTTGATTCGAGATGGTTGCAGGACGGAAATCTGCTACGGCGGCCACCATTAGCAAGATGTCGCTATTCTGGCAAGCTTTTACTGTGGCATCATGCATTTCTTGAGTCGATGTGACATGAATCACCTCTGCATCGGGTGGCATCGGGGCGGCAATCGGGCCAGCGATGAGGGTGACCTTTGCACCGGCATCTAGGGCGGCTTGGGCCAAGGCTAGCCCTTGTTTGCCGGTGGAACGATTGGTGATAAAACGGACCGGATCGATCGGTTCACGGGTCGGACCGGCCGTAACCACGACATGACGGCCGCTCAACGTCCCTTTTTGCTGTCCCAGAACAGAACGAGCGCGCGCTAAAATTTGGGCTGGTTCGACCATACGCCCTTTGCCTACTAATCCGGATGCCATACGCCCCTCGGCCGGGCCGATTATTTCGACCTCTCGGCTGATTAGGGTGGCGACGTTGGCTTGCGTGGTGGGATGGGCGTACATGCCGCCATCCATCGCGGGGGCGACCAAGAGCGGCGCTCGAAGCGAGATCGCTGTTAATGAGACGATGTCATCCGCTAGGCCATAAGCGAGTTTGGCGATTGTGTTGGCGGTGGCGGGGGCAACAACCATCAAGTCCGCTTCTTCGCCTAAGTTGACATGCTGTACATGTTCTCTTTCATCCCACATATGGCTATAGACCGGCCGACCGGTAATGGAGCGAAATGCGAGAGGGGTGATAAATTTTTGGGCGGCACCGGTCATAGCGACATCGACTAAGGCCCCCGCTTGGGTTAGCTTAGATGCTAAATCAAGCGCTTTGTAACAGGCGATCGATCCGGATACACCCAAGACGATCCGTTTGTTTTTAAGAATGGAAATCATAACGAGATTGTTTGCTAGAAAACAAATAAATACATCGTCTCAAAAGTGATCTGTTTTTTTCTCCCCTCCTATGAGGAGGGGCTGTGAGTGGTGGATTTTATAAATTCCCCTCTCCCCCAGCACTTCTCCCAACGGGAGAGGGGGGCAAGACAGATGAATTGTAAAAATTCTGAAGATTTCTGAGATGATGCAACAAAAAAGCT
>WTJY01000467.1 GCA_011524645.1 Anaerolineales bacterium
CAAATATATCTTTTGTAGTTAGCTATATTGACAATATTTTAGTATATAAATTAATATTTTACTACATTAATTAATGTTTTACTACATTAATTTGAATTGGTCTTAACCCCTATGTTGCCGCTTGGTAGCCGGTCACAATTTGACTCACCATAAATGACATATGTGTATGTCAAAAATTGTACGTTTTGTGCAAATCAATCTGATTTCGCGCTTTTTTTCTGATAGTTTGCACAATATAGTTATTGACTAATCGCTTGATTAGGATACCATATGACGCATAGTGTCATATGCAACAAGAGACTTATCATCGTCCGCTGTTGGAGAAGAAGAAGATTATGTTAAGTACTACCGAACGACTCATTTTTATTTTGCTCAATGTGATCTGCATTGTAGCAGCCTATAACACATTCAGTGATATGTTTATGGTCATTAACCGTGGCCAAGGCACATTGCATTGGAATGAACTCCCTCGCCGCTTATGGGATGGGTTCTGGGCCTTGATTACCCAAGGAAATATCATTCGCCACCGCAAATGGTCGTCGATTTTCCACTGGTTTATCGCTTTGGCTTTCTTGTTTTACTTTTTGGTCAATGCGGTTGACGTCGCGGCCGGTTTTATCGACTTCCATACAGATGACTTCGGCCCTATCGGCTGGGTCTATCGCCTGATTGCTGATGTTCTCAGTGTTTTTGGTTTAGCTGGCGTGGTTTATTTTATGGTTCGTCGCTTCGTGTTTGACGACAAAGCGTTGCGCGTTCGGGACAATGTTAAATTGCACCCCAAAGCGAAAGAAGGGGTGCGTACCGACTCTCTGATCGTGATCGTCTTCATTCTGCTTCACTTGGGTTTCCGCTTTATCGGGGAAAGTTTTCATGTGGCGCAAGAATTTATTACGGCCGGACACTATGATCTGTGGCAACCGTTTGCCAGCACGCTTTCTGTCGTTTGGCTTTCACTGGCGGGTGCTTACGAAGTCGGACCAGAAGGACTCGAAGCGGCTTACCAGCAATTTGAGTTCTGGATTCATTTTAGCTGGTGGACCGCGCTCGGCTTGATCTTACTAATTTTGCCTTATTTCCCCTACACTAAGCATGCTCATTTTTTCATGGGGCCGATCAACTACGTGACGAAAAAAGATCGTGGTGCTTTAGGTGCTTTGGACGCGCTTAACTTTGAAGATGAATCGATCGAACAGTTTGGTGCGAATACCTTGACCGATCTGAGCAAATCACAAGTTTTGGATGCGTTCGCTTGTATCATGTGTAACCGTTGTCAAGAGGTTTGTCCGGCGTATAACACCGGTAAAGAACTGTCACCGGCCGCCCTAGAGATCAACAAGCGGTATTACATCAAAGATCATATGCACGATATTGCGATGGGGATGGAAACCGCCCCGCTGCTTGATTATGCGATCAGCGAAAGCGCGGTTTGGGCTTGTACGAGCTGTGCCGCCTGTGTCGATATTTGTCCGGTCGGCAACGAACCGATGATCGATATCTTGGACATGCGTCGTGACATGATGCTGATGCAAGACAGCTTCCCACATGAATTGCAAGTGGCGTATCGCGGGATGGAACGTTCGGGGAATCCTTGGAACAACCCTGATAGCCGGATGGGCTGGACGGAACCATTGCCGTTCAAAGTGCCAACTGTTCGTGAAAACAAAGAGTTTGAAGTGTTGTTCTGGGTCGGTTGTGCGGGGGCATTTGATCCGAGTGCGCAAAAGACCGCTCGGGCCGTGGCGACGATTTTGCATTCGGCCGGTGTCAGCTTCGCCGTTTTGGGTGATCAAGAAACCTGTACCGGTGATTCGGCGCGTCGCTCAGGGAACGAGTATTTGTTCTATGAAATGGCTAACTCAAACATCAACACGTTGAACTCATATAAAGTTAACGAACGGATGATTGTCACCAGCTGTCCACACTGTTTCACCTCATTGGGCTCTGAATATAAAGAGTTGGGTGGTGATTACAAAGTGATGCATCATACCCAAATGATTGCGGACTTGGTCGGCCGTGGCAAACTCACCTTGAAAGACAATGTATTGGATTCGGTTACCTTCCATGATCCCTGTTACCTCGGCCGTCATAACCATATTTATGATGATCCACGGACCGCTTTAAAACAAGCGGGGGCGACATTAATGGAAATGAAACGGACCAAGAGTAATTCATTCTGCTGTGGGGCGGGTGGTGCCCAAATGTGGAAAGAAGAAGAACATGGTGATGAAGCGGTTAACATCAATCGTTTTAACGAAGCACAAGAAACAGGTGCGGAGACGGTTGCTGTGGGCTGTCCTTTCTGTGCCCAGATGATGAACGATGCCAACGACGCGGCCGGTGCGCCGATGCAAGTCAAAGACGTGGCGGAGCTTGTTGTCGAAGCGATGGATAAGGAAGCGCTAGGTGTTGCGGCTGACTAATCGCCGTTTCCCCTAAAAACGTTTAGAATCAAAGGCGGAGGTTTTTAAGAACCTCCGCCTTTTTGTTTTCAATTAACCGCGTGCGGATAAATCTAGGAGTTTTCAGATGAACAACCCAAAACAAATAGTCAGAGTCGGCTTGCTTACCCTGCTACTTCTAATGCTTAGTGCCTGTGGTAGTTCCGCTTTTTCCGAAACATTTGATGACACAGGATCATGGGGGGTTGGCCAAGCGGCCGATGTGAGTGGGGCTGTGACCGGTGGCGTTTACGATTTCTATGTCGAGTCGAGCCGAGGCTCATTTTGGTCAACGGCCGGACAAAATTTGGCTGATGGTACCTATACCGTTGAAGCGACCCAGATTGATGGCCCTGTAGACAACGGATATGGCATGATCTTTAATGCGGATATGGATCAAGACAATTTCTATCTTTTCGAAGTTAGCAGTGATGGTTATGTCTGGATCGGCCGTTGTGAGGCTGGCTGTCAGGAAGAGACGGTGCTGGTTGATCGTGATTGGTTCGCTTCCGATGCGATCCGGCAAGGGGTGAATGAGACAAATACGTTACGTGTCGATGTGCTTGAAGGGGATATGGTTTTCTATGTCAATGGGCTACAAGTCGGCCGTGCCTTTGATAATACCTATTCATCTGGTGATGTGGGGGTCTTTGTCGAGACGATCGGTGAAGGTGGCTTGCGGGTTCACTTTGACAACTATGACTATACTCCGGCCGAATAACAATAAATATAAGGATGACATTGATGAGCGACGATCAATTTAATACATTCGATTCATTTGAGACAGCAGAAATTGAAGCCCAAGAAGGGAGCGGCGGTGTTCCCACATGGGTTTGGATCGTAGGTGGCTTGCTGGCCCTCTTTTTTATATGCGGACTCTGTTTCTGTGGGCTTTTGGTATATGTAAGCACCCAAGAAAGTGGCTTGCTGGCTGATCCGGAAGGTTTTTTAGCGACCTTTGAAGCGAGCAATGCGCCCGTTTCTGAGTCAACTCCGGAGTTTGAACCGGTGGATATCGCGACCATTGATCCCGATGCGATTCCGACACTCGCTTTGCCGACCTTGCCACCCAGTAGCGAACAAAGTGAGTTGCTACCGACCCTTGAAGTTTCGCTCGATGCGAGTAAATCATCTGGCTATACCGATAGCTTTGATCGGGCCGGAGATTGGTTGGTGGGGGATGTCGTTGATGAAGAAGATGTGGTGAATGCGACGGTGACCGTTGCGGATGGGGTAATGGCCTTTGATATCTTTACGACCGGTCTATATTGGAGCACCAGCGAAGCTGATTTGGGGAACGGCCGCTATGAAATCGACGTCACAGCAATTGACGGTGTAGAAAACAACGGGATGGGCTTGATTTTCCTAAACGATAACGCAAATGATGATTTTTATCTCTTCGAAATTAGCAGTGATGGCTTCGTCTGGATCGGCTATTGCGATGAGGGGTGTTTGAATATCGCCATGTTGGTTGACGATGGGTGGTTCGCTTCAGACGCGATTAATCAAGGATTAAATGAGACCAATCGTTTGGCCGTTGACATATTGGACGGCGAGATGAGCTTTTATGTGAATGGAGAGCTTGTCGGAGAGGGGACCGATGGCCGCTTATCGAGTGGGGCGATCGGGGTCTTGGTGGAAACGCTTGAAGATGGCGCGTTGACGGTAGAGTTTGATAATTTTGCCTATACACCGTCCCCTTAAAAACAAAACGGCCGTTTAGGATTTTCCTAAACGGCCATTTTGTCATTTTTGATGTAGTCGTATCTATTTCGGTTCAATCAACAACCGTAGTGCGGTTCGTTCATTGGCATCAATTTCTACGTCTACAAATTCTGGCGTGCAAGAGATCGATGTTCCCTCTTCAACCAGATATCCATTGGCAATCGCGATCGCTTTGATCGCTTGATTTACAGCTCCGGCGCCGATCGCCTGAACTTCTGCGCGCCCGTGTTCTCGTATGACTCCTGCTATCGCCCCAGCTACGGAAGCTGTTCGCGATTTAGCAGATACTTTAATCACGCTCATAAGCTGTTTATGTCTCCTTAAAATTAGCCCATCGGTTATAGATATAAATAACAATACCTTCGCCAAATTAATCAACTGTTTGGATTTGTTCCCCTCCTATCAGGAGGGGCTGGGGGAGGTGGATGACCCCTCTCCCGTTGGGAGAGGGTAGTTTTTGATCAGACGCAAATTAAAAATAATTGAGCGATCAACCCTAGATATTTTTAATTCAAGGAACAAATTTATTTTAGAGGAAAGTCATTTGTCATATGTGTCTAAAAATGGCAAAAGTATTGTAAGTGAGGAAGTCTATTCTAGTGAACGAGAGGGGCAATAGCAAGAAAGATGGGGGAAGTCCTAGAGTCCTGATTGTGAATTGGGTACGGAATTACCACCAACTTGAGCCGGGTTCACCTTTTATTGGGCCAGCAATATCATTTGTTACCCAGCCACCGTAAAATCCACCCGGCTGTGGGGTTGCTTGTTCCCCTGCAACATAGCAAGCGTCCATCGCTCGTGCATAAAAGGCGATGTAATTTTTGATCGGAGCGAACGGCCGTGTGGGGGTCGGGTAATACCATGCGACCCGCTCGGCCGTTTTGTCTCCCACTGTCAGCGTGTAATATTTTGCCGCGCCTTTCCATTCACACATCGAGCCTCGGCCGGCGTGGTAGAAATACCCCATTTCAATGTCATCGGGCGGTAAATAATAGGTGGGGGGGTGACTTGTTTCTAAGACCCGATACCCTTTGACAGTGTCGGCGATGGTCACCCCATTAAAAATGATTTGTAGCCGTTTGGGGGTCGGTTCTAGACGAGGAGGGCGTGGATAATCCCAGACTGATTCTTGCCCCGGTTGTGGTTTGATCGGTGTTGGACGTCGCATTTTTATTCTCCTGAATTTCAGCTTTACAGGGGGACGTTAGCATAAAAGAATCGGCATTGCGTTAGGGTGGTGTGATTTAGGCTTCATTATTAAGGTGTTGGTAGGGGACAGTTCTATCAATGTTTTTTGATAGCGATAGAGGATAGGGATAGGGAAATCTTCTTGGCCAAGACTCATCTCTATCCTAATCTTCTGTCCCTATCTTTATTTATTCTTCTGCGGGGGATTCGGCCGTGAACAGTTTCGCTTCTTGGCGTAAGCGGTGCAAAAAATCGGCCGAGCGCAGATTCCGTTCTAGCAAATGGGTGATGTAATAGTGCAAGATTCCTTCTAATTCGCTATGGAGTGAGCGGCGCAATTGCAAGGGTTGAACCGTGTCCCAGCTTCTTGTTTGCAAATAGCGGAGTACTTTGACCGCACCGGCCGAAATCGGCTTGGCTCGTCGATCAGCAAACCGCTCCTGTGGCTTGAGTACCCCTCCTAGTTCAGCACTAAAATATTGATCTTCTTGCTCGATTAGCTCGTCACTGGCGACACAGCGAAAAAGTTGGGGCTGAAAACCGGCCGCGCTGAGCAGGCGCAATTCATAATATCGGGCGGCGAGCAATAAATTTTCTTCTGTCGAAAAGCGGGTTAACGCTTGAACGAGTAAATCATAGAGGGTGATATTTTTGTCTTCATCGGCCGCGAATTTATCGAGCAATTCGACCGCATAGGCCGCATAGGTGGTTCGCACTAAATCATGGCGTAGCGGTTCATACGCTTCGATCATGTCCGCTTGGGTGGCGACGTAATAGGCACCACGGCCGACCGCCAATAAAAATTGGGTTCGCATAAATAGCTCCACATGGCCGGTTTTTCGGCTTTGTGGCTTGCGTGCCCCTTTGGCGACCGCTTTTAGTTTGCCAAATTCTCGCGTGAAGAGCGTCAGTAAACGGTCCGCTTCTGCGTGATCGGTTCGACGCATTACAATCGCATCTGTTCGTAAGGTTCTTTGTCTTGCCATGATTTAATTGTGGCATGGGATGGGTAAAATGCAATAGGTGTGGGGTATTGGGTGCGTGGCGTTTTTGTTGATAGGTTCTGCAACTCTGCCCCCCGACGCCCTTTGGCTGTCGGGAGGCTTTAAAAAGGGGTTTTGTGGGGCAAAACAAGAGATGTTAACAAGAAATCCACGCACTTGGAGCCATTTATGCTCCCAATATCAGGGCAATCGTATTCTAATTTCGGGAAGAGTGGTGGATAGCATCGTTGCTTCGAATGTTGTCTTCAGGGGGGACTGGTGAGATAAATTTCACGCCTAGGGTTGCGGCCTGCGCCCTTGAGGAGGAGGTGTGCAGGCTGTTGCGTTCATGACTTGCATGCTCGTACAGTAATTACAAGGTGATTTGGTGGGCCGCTTCTTGCATCAAGCTAACAATGTCCGCTTGTTGTATCCGCTGGCCTAAACGGTATTTGGGGCCGTACAGGGTGAGTGCAGCGATCGGCTCATTTTCGTTTATTTCTGGATCAAATAGGGGGACCGCAAGCCCGACCACACCATCGGCGAACTCCTCATCGGTACGGGCCACTTGGGTGGTGCGAATCCCCTTTAATTGGATGTGTAGCTTATCGGGGTCTACTAATGTTTTGCTGGCGGCGGGATGCAACGGCCGGGCCAAAAGCGGTTCCCATGCTTTTTGGTCCCCACACGCGACCAGTAATTTGCCAGAGGATGACGTATGCCACGGGATCGACCGGCCGGTCCAATCGACGACTTGTACCTGATGCTGGCTGGCGACATGGGCGATATAGTGCACGGTATTTCCTTCCAAAATGGAGAGGGCGATCGCTTCACCGGTCGCGTTGCTGAGCCGAACCATTTCCGGCTGGGCGCGTAGCACCAAGCGTGCTTCGTTCGTGGCCGGTTCTCCCCAACCCCGTACCAGCTCACCCAAGACGAAGCGGTTTTCTGTGGTGCGCAAAACGGCACCCTCATTTTCGAGTGCTAGCAGAAAGCGAGACACGGTGCCTTTGGGCAGTCTGACCCGCTCTGCCAGCCGTGTGACACCGATCCCTGAATCTTCTGTTGCAATCACCCGTAAAAGGGCAAAAGTTCGCTCAATCGCTTGCATAAAAACCTCTTGACATCAACTATAAATCCCATTAAACTGTCCGAAATTGTCTCGGTTGTCGAGATTGTTTCACTGAGTGAAACATACCCATTAATCTGTTTTCTGTCAACTTATCAGGATGAAGTAAAGAGTAGAGAGAAGAGAGAAGAGAGAAAAGTATTGATTAGGGTCAGCGAGTGGCCGATACATGTTTTTCTTTGTCTTGGTATCTCAACTTTTTTCTGCTCCAAATACAGGAGAATCATGACCACTGCTATCCCAACCCCAGATTTTGAAACATATAGTATGGACGTGCTCGTTGCTAGCGCGGCCGCGACGGATGATACCGTCGATATTACTTGGTCAGACGGCCGGACGAGCCGCTACCACCATATTTGGTTGCGTGACAATTGCGCTTCCGATAAAAGTGTCGATACCGTATCGCGTGAGCGGATGCTCAGCTTGAGCGCGATTCCGAATGATATTCAGCCTTTGAGCGTGATGGTGAGTGAGGCGGGCGGGCTGCAAATCGAATGGCCCGGTGATTTGACCAGCCACTATCATCCCGGCTGGCTGCGGGAATTTGACTATAGCAATGGATCACGGCCGACTGAATCGTGGCCGATTGAGACATGGGGGCAAGAACTAGAAGAGGATTTGCCTATTTTCTCGGCCGATGCGGTGTTTAACGATGAAGAGACCCGCTACGAATTTTTGGTGGCGATTCGCCGTCTCGGGTTGGCGATTGTGACCGATATGCCGAAAGATTTTGATGCGTTTGAGCGGATTTCTTCGCAAATCGGCCTGCTGCGCGATATGAATTGGGGGAAGATATTTGAGATTGAGCCGAAACCGGCCGGTGAATATTTGGCGAATCGTGGCTTGGCACTGGATGCACATAGTGATGCGAGCACTCGTGAATATCAACCGGGATTCCAAATCTTTCAATGTGTGGAGAACACGACCCCCGGTGGTGAAAGTTTTTGGGTAGATGGTTTCCGCGTGGCGGAAATTATGAAAGAGCAATACCCTGAACAGTATGAGTTGTTGACGACTGTGCCTTGGGAATTTGCCAATCGTTCTAAAGGGACCCACTATCGTTGGACCGCACCGATTTTAGAATTGGACATCAAAGGGAATATTACGGCCGTGCGCGACACAACTTGGTTGCGTGAGCCGCTTCGTCTTGAGTTTGATATGGTGCCGAAGTTGTTTGCGGCTTATAAAACGTTTGTTGATTTGAAAGCGGCACGGGAGAATCAAGTGGAGCGGAAGCTGGTTGAAGGGGATGTGGCGTTTGTGGACAATCGTCGCGCGTTGCACGGCCGTCGGGCGTTTGATCCGACTGCGGGTGGGCGTCGCCATATTCGTACCTGTTATGGGGAGCGAGAAGAGTTGATGTCATCGATTCGGATGATTGAACGGGCGCGTGCGGCTCGTCAGAATGGGTAGGTG
>WTJY01000082.1:0-7651 GCA_011524645.1 Anaerolineales bacterium
TGGGAATGACAATCGTTAATTGATCAAGTCCCACCAAATCCGACAGGGCTAGATTAAAAATAATTGAGCGATCGGCTCGAGATGTTTTTAATTCAAGGTTCTCTACCAGACACCTCATATTTTGCGGATCATTATTCACCTGAATGAAGCAAATTCCTGGTCCCAAGGGGGCGTTTTGGCGGCTTCGCCGCCAAAACGCCCCCTTTAAATGTCCTGATTTTTCGGCCTTCGGCCGAAAAATCAGGACAAGCGTTTAGGACTTCATCGTTAGCTCGGGCATTTTTAAGGGGTGTCCGGTAGAGAAATTCAAGGAACAAATTTACCTCAAAGGCAAGACGGTTGTCATATATGCCTAAAAATGGCGAAGGTATTGAAACAATGGGATGATTATTCGTTACTCTTTAAGTTTGATTCGCCGACTGTTGGTGACAAACCAGCGACGGCCGTCAGCCGTTTGCACCCAAACGGCCGGATGTGCATGAGCGACAATATCGCCATCTAGCCAAATCCCGATTTGAGGGAAAAAGACTTGAACGGCCGTACCAATCGGATAAATATCTGTTAGACGACGAGACATAAGGCATCATTATCGGCGATCGCTTGGGTAGTCACGGCCGAAATTTCAGCCAGTGTCACCCCGCGAGAGCCTTCAATTCGCGGATTCCAAATGCCCAATTTTTTCGCTTTTTCAAACAGGCAAATCGGCGGTAAAGCATGCGTGGTCATCACAAATTCTTTATGCATTTCACTACTTCCATTTGGGATAAAATGTTACTCTGGAGCGTGCTTACCGTCTATGGCTGGCGTACCATAACATTGTCAAACGCCACGCGCGAACCGGGCACACCAAAGGTTCCGGCCGAAAAAGCGATCCGGCCGCGCTCATAGCTAGGATCAACAATCTGCGTCACCAATTGGCTGTTGACATAAAACACCATACTGACACCAATCGCTTCGATACGGACCTGATTAGTTTGATTGTTCCCGCGCAGAATCGCCCCAGTCTCAAGCCACCCATCAGTGAGCCGATCCCAGCCACCACCGGCCATATATTTTTCAACCGCAAATTCTCCATTTCCGGTCAACACAAAACGGTAAAACTGCTCACTACTCGTGACACGCAACAAAACCCCGTGGGTGCTATTTCGACTCCCTTCCAACTGGGTCACATCAAATTCTAGGATAAAGTCGCTAAATTCAGGGTCTTGCAGGGTCACATATTGCACCGTGTTCGGTTCACTCACTTGTATAACAAGCGTTTCATCGATCACCAGAGATTGCCCAGCCACATCTGTTTCCGTTAACCAATTCCCGGTTTGCCCGCGCACAAATTGATCCTCAAACAAGATGCTACCACTGAGCACCACAACATCGTTGCCGAGTAATGTACAACCGCTCAGAACTAAAATCAGCAAAAGAAAACAAAGCCCCCCCCACCTGCTCAGTTGAGAAAAACGATTCCGCTCAATCATATTATTGTGGTGCCAATACACGGAAATTATCAAATTCGATAACGGCCGCGCCCGGTTGGAATGAAGTCACCCCCACACCGACATCCCCTTTGACAAAGGTCGGATCGGTCACTGTAGCCAACAAAATACCGTTCACCGTCAACGACAATTCATTCCCAACACAACGAACCCGAATATCGTTAGGCGCATTCCCCCGATTGATCACATCGGAAAAGATATACTCGCCATTCTCGGTTAGATAGACGATCTGGCTAGAACCGGTCTGGAATTTACCGATCGCATAATACCCATCCCCACTAATCAAAAACATGTAAAAGTTTTCAGGACTCTGATAACGGCAAATCACCCCATAGGCATTGTCATCTGGACCGCTAATTTGCGATGCATCCACACTAATTTCGACATTGTCAAAATCTTTACCGGGGTTAGTCCACCAAAATTGCTCTTTTTCCTTACTAGACACCACCAAAACATCTTCAGCAATCAGCGCCGAGCCACCCAATTCTTCATAAACAACCCAGCCACAATTAATCTCGCCGCTAAAATCATCAAAGAAAAGCATGCCGTCATTGTTACAGTCACTATTTTGCGTCGTCTCAATGACGGTACATCCGGCCAAGAGCAAAAAAAACGCCCCAATCGTCCCCAACACCCCACGGTATCTATTCATTTAATCCTCTCCTAGCTGTTTATCAAGCCGTTTTTGCAAGACTACTAATTCGTCTTGCAACGACTTTTGATTTTGCGACAGATAAATATAGTATCCGATCAATCCCAGCCAGGCGACCGTAATAACTCCTGCAATGAGGGGGTAATTTTGCATCATCGTTTTATCCTCTAATATCTAAATTTGAATCCGATACACATCGTATTGTAATGACAGGCTCACGGGGATTCAATCAATCATGCAGATTCCAATATATTCAATGTGTTAGCAATACCTTCGCCAAAGTAATCAACTGATTGGATTTGCTCCCCTCCTATCAGGAGGAGGGGCTGGGGGAGGTGCTATTCTCCCTCTCCCCCAACCCCTCTCCCGTTGGGAGAGGGGAGCATGTGATCGGTAACGAATTAAAAATAATTTGCACTATTTTTAATTCAACTCATTATTCTATCTTTGAGGACAATCTTTCAGTATTGACCGCTAAAAATGGCGAAGGTATTGGTTAGCTTAAATAAATAAAAAGATCGGCAAAAAAAAGCTGGTCCCTATCACAATTAGAACCAGCTATCGGCTGCTTCACCGGCCGTTAGGTCCGGTGCAAGCTCTTGTTAGGTGGCTAGTTGGCTACCGGCGCGGCACAGTTACAGATTCAAGCCATGCCACGAATTGTTCGCGCTTAATTTTGCCTGCGGCAATCCCCAATATGATTTCTTCTTGTTCATCAGTGGATGCATCAATTTCAAAACCATTCAAAACAAGAAAGATTTCCATTGAGGCGTGCCCAGTTCTTTTATTTCCATCAACAAATGGGTGATTGAGTACGATTGAGAACCCCAAAGCGGCCGCTTTTTCTATCAAGTGCGGATAAAGCTCACGCCCACCAAATGTCATTTTGGGTTGAGCAACCGCCGATTCTAAGCCAGCTATATCTCGAACACCTATCGAACCACCAGCTTGAGCAATCACTCTTTTATGAATTTCTAGAATTTGAGCGAAGGTCAAAAAGCGCATTATTTGGCCAATCTCTGGTAAAGCTCTTCATTCTTTGCCAAAACCAAATCCAGCGCATCATCAAATGTAGTATTTTGTGTGGTGACTAAATCTTCAACTGTCGCACGCACCAGTTCCTCGGGCGCAATCTGGTGAAAATCAGCCATTTTTTTGAGCTTGGACATTAAATCATCTGTTAGTGGTATGGTAATTGATGTCATCTCGTTATTGTAACAAAAAATGATTTGATAAAGATAGTCTAATTAATTTTTGCTTACTGGTTTTCCAACCAGCCATTTTCTTTTAGCATTTTAGTAAAAGACATATTCTCAATTTCCTCAAAGCCCGCCTAACATTTCATTCTATTGATCCAAATCTGGAATCGGTGCACATCCACCAGTTCCCGACAAGAAACTATGACTAGCATCTGACACAATAATACAGATCTCAGTAGCCCCTTCCGGCCGGTCATCTACGACAAACCGAGTAAATGGCTCACTCGTCTGGTGAATCTCCCAAGGGCCATCACCCGGATTACCGGAATGTTCTTCTGAAACAGTGTTGTAATAAAAATGAACATGCAGATCAAGCGGTGCCGGATCAAAACCATCTGTCTCAAAAGCAATCACATAGCGCAATTCCGATTCAGGCCCGGCCGGTTCCGGCGTAGGAGTCGCGTCTTCCGGTTCATCTTCATATCCATAGCCACCAACGCCATAGTCATAACCGCCACGTGAACCTCCTTGGACACTCATCTCCACCACCCCGATATCGACAATCGTGGCGAAAAACTCGGGCGAGGCTTCACACGGGTCCGGATCGGCCGGATCTAAGATACCATCGCCGTCCGTATCAAATGAAAGCGGGTTTAAGCACGCAACGGCCGCTTCATTCTTATCAGTTAACCCGTCATCATCTGTATCTTCATCAAAAGGATCGGTTCCCAACTCAGCCTCTTCCGCATTTGTCAACCCATCCTCATCCCCATCCCAATCGCTCGTGTTCATCACCAACGATACGATATTCGTTAATTCAGGTGATGTCGGCGCAGCCTGCACCGCTAACCGCAACCCCACCGCTAAAAATAAGGCCAAAATAGACGCCGCGACCACGATCGACAATTGTTGTCGCGTCCACCCTGTTTTTTCCTTCAACTCTTCAGGAGCCACAATCTGCTCAGTTTGATCTTTGACCGCATAACGTGATTGCGTTGCAGGAGCTGCATGTTTCCGAGTTAACGGCCGAGCGATTGCCTCTGTCGGAAAATGTTTAAACACTTCAGTCGCATCATAATATGCGGCCGTTTGGTCAAGATTAATTTCAGTTCCACTCATCAACCCGCTCGCAATCCCAGCTCGATAAAGTGCCTGCCCCATTTCTGCGGCCGTTTGATAGCGATCTTCCCGATTCTTTTCCATCGCCTTATACACCACTTCCGCCAATGGATGAGGAATACCAGTATCGATATCTTGCAAATCGGGTGGTGGCTCATTCAAATGCATCATCATCGTGGTGACCGTGCTCTCGCCGTCAAACGGCTTGTACCCCACCAACATCTCAAACAGCATCACACCCAACGCATAAATGTCGATGCGATGGTCGATTTTCTCTCCACGAATTTGCTCAGGAGCCATGTAAGCCATCGTCCCCATGATCACACCGGACGCGGTATGTTCCGCTTGTTGGACCATTTTGACAATCCCGAAATCCATCAAGACAGGTTCTCCATCTTCGCGGATCATCACATTGGCCGGTTTCAGGTCACGATGTACCATCCCCTGCTCGTGTGCATAATGAACGGCCGTCGTCAGCTTAGTCATCAACCCAATCGTTGTCTCAAATGACAATTGCTGCCCTGCGGCAGCCAAGCGATCTTGCCGATCTCCCAAGGTTTCCCCAGCCAAGTATTCCAACACCATATAATAGACTTCATCATCATGATTAAAGTCATAGACTTGAATAATATTGGGATGACGTAACTGTGCCACAGCGGCCGCTTCTTCTTCGAAACGGCGCACAAATTCTGAGTCAGAGGCCAAATGGGAATGAATCAATTTAACGGCGACAGTGCGGCGAAGATTGGGGTCAGTTGCTTCATAAACAGCGGACATCCCCCCTTGGCCTAAAAGTTTCTCTAATTTATATCGGTCGCCCAAAATTTGGCCGATCCAAGTGGGTCTTGTTGCCATCGAGTAACCTTTTCTTGCTTCGGTTGGGTTAATTGGTATGGGATAGGTCATCCAGCGGAAATACAGATTTCCTGCCAGATTATAGCAATAATCCTATCCCATGTCGTGAAAAGGGGCCCAAATTCTCCTATTTCTCGGCCGTTACTCACATTTGGCACAACTTAGCGGTCATTGATAAACGGAGCTACGATTTGAAAAGTAAATACCCCCGGTAACTCATACCGCTGGTTGAGCGTTTCATAACTGGGATAAGACACAGAAATATAAACCGTTCCCGTCAGCTGATAATAACCGGGAGCGGCATCCGCCATATGGGCACATTGATCACATTCAATTTGTCGCCCACCTTGGCTCGTTTGCACCAAAGTATAATATGCGGTTTCTGCCCAGCTATAGTTAGGCTCTTGATGCAAGCCATAGGCGACACAATCACCGGTACAATTCACAAAATTGGCTTCAGCCATACGGCCGATCTGCCCCCCTTGCTCTCCAATGTATGTCACATCAACTGCAGCCGTTGGGCTAATCGCCACAAACGAATCGATCGCATAACTAAGCACCTCGGTCACCCCCAAAATCGTCTCTCCGGCAGGGCAAGGATCGATCAAGCTCAAACACAGATAGGCTGCCTCCTCCGCATGGAACGCCAACCCGATATCAACAGGCACCTGTAACGGATTAACGATCAAATCGGAAGCCAAATAATCTTCTTCCCCCCTTTCCCCCTCATCAGCCCAACCGAGTTCTTCACTGTACCGTGCATGAAGGAACAAATAGCCGCTGGGGGGCACACGTCGAATATACTGGCCGATAATGGTGCTTTCGGTGTCAACATTGTTGCTCGGATCAAACTCCGGCTCGACAGCCGTGACCGCCACACTATTGATCAGTTCATCCCCGTATGCATCGGTAATCACGGCACTTAACTGTAACAAGGGTGCAAAACTGTTAGGTGGCAAATCATCATTGAGCACACAGCTCATCGTCGTGGCCGTACAGGTCCAGCTTGAATTAGGCAAGAACTGGACATCGGCCGGTGTCAACTGAGGAGGCAATGTGTCTTGTAACGTAACTTGTCGCGCCACACTCGGCCCATTATTCGAAACCGCAAAGGACCAAATCAAAGTATCCCCTGCAATGACCGGATCGATATTATCCGTTTTTTCGATCACCAGATCGATCAATTGATAAATCTCGGTCGTCTCACGGCCGGTGTTATTGGTCAACGTTGTCTCCGCCGTTGTCGTTTGAATCGTCGCAAGATTCTCCACACGATCGGCCGTGAAATCCCCCGGCACAGCCGCAAATATCTCAATCGTCGCCACCTGTCCCACCGGCATGAGCGGCGTAACACACCGGACCGCTCCTCCCGTAGCCTGACAGCTCCAATCGGTCGCACCATCATTCAAATTGGTTCGATGACTCAAATAAACCAACCCATCAGGCAAGGTGTCTTCGATAACCACATTTTCGGCCGGTTGTGGCCCCACATTGGTCGCGACCAAACGCCATTGAAGCGTCTCCCCCACCACAACCGGATCTTGCACATCAGTTTTACTAATCTCAAGATCGGTGATCTCTAAAATCGTTGTGTTTTCAGTAGCGGTATTGTTCCAAACGATCTGTTCCGGTGTGCTCGTAGTGGCCTCGGCCGTGTTGGTCACCACACCGATCTGATCACCGCTAAGAACGTCAACAGAAATGGCCACTTGCTGCCCAGCCAACAAGGACGGCCGAGTGCAACGAAGTGCTTGTCCTGATATTTGGCAAGAAAAACCGCTACCGGTTGCGCGGTTTAACACGATCCCGTTCGGCACGGTATCGGTCACCGTAACGTCGCGCGCGGTATGGGGGCCGTTGTTGCGCACAGTGAGGATATATTGAAAGGGTTGATCGGGATAAACAGGATCGGCCGAGTCCTGTTTGTCAATCGCCACATCAGCCAACTGCTCGATTGTCGTAACTTCTGTGTCACGGTTATTTTCAGGCACCAAATCATCATTCAACATAGAAACGGTCGCCACATTGGTCACTTGCGCGATCGTTTCATCGGCCGTGCGCAATCGCAACCGAACAGTATGGGCGTCCCCAACCGCGATAGAATCTCGGAGACAGGTCACTGTGCTATCCCCGTTTTGGGTGCAAGCAAAGCCCCCGCCAGTAGCGGAAACAAACTCGGTTCCGGCCGGTAATTCGTCCACCAAGCGCACGTCATTGGCGATCACAGGGCCATTGTTTTGTACAGTGATGTCATAATCGATCATATCCCCGAGCATCACCGGATCGGCCGTGTCTATCTTGGTCACCTCAAGGTCTGTCCCCCCACTCACCGTTAG
>WTJY01000082.1:7751-8852 GCA_011524645.1 Anaerolineales bacterium
AAACCTCTAAACCATCATCATCACCATCTTCATAATTTGGCAACTGCTCACCATTCCAATCACCACTCCTAACTTGATCTGCTGTTTCCGTATGCGCCACATGCTGCCTAAAAAATACATCGGCTGTCGGAAAATCGCTCTCCTCTTCCGCCCTTAAATCACCAAAATCTGAAGGCACAAGCTCAACCGCCGCGTTGTAACGATTGTTGTTACTCGTGGTAACGCCGTTCACATCTGTTTTACCGACCGTCCGGCCGATTTGGAATTGATACCCCGGAATGTCTGACCAAACGGCCGCATAATAATCATGATTACAAGAGACCCCACCGCCAACATGATCCCCATTGCCATTAAGATGATCAGACAAGATCATGTGGTCGTAACAATCATCATACCCGTTACACCCCTTCCAGCTCCGTGCCCGCACTTGGCTCCCATCACAATACCACATCACTTTCCGCGCCTCACCTACAGCCGAATGCCACGGATATAAATCAAGGTTGTTAGAGCTATATGCCCCCATCTGAAACTCTATCGCAGTCGAATTACCGTTAATATTATGTTCCCCAATGTCATACCACACATAATTGCGATCATAGAAACCTCCATGATTACACCAAACAATTTCCGGCATCTGTGCTGCTCGTTTCCCCACCTGTGTCCGACTTTCACTCACACCCCTCTGATCTGTATGTCGTATCTCACCCGATTGCAAGTCAATCACATAAACACCAGCCTGTGTGCCCGCCAACAAACGCCCGTCTGGTAACATAGCTAAATCAAGCAAAAAAATACCATCCGCTTCAGCCGCAAGCAGCAACGACTCAAAATCACCCTGACGGTGAACCAACAAACGGGAATCTTCCGTGCCAAGATACAGCACGTCTTGAGAAATTAATAAGGAAGACACCGGCTGATCTAACAAGACATCCCATACCCCCTTTGCCGCATCAAACAGATAAGCCCGTTTATGACCGCGAGCCACAATCATTTCTTGGCCATTAATCTCACCGGCCACAATTTCTCGGATAATCGGATCATCAGGAAAAACTCCCATAGAAATCCACTCACCATCTATCAAACGCAAAATCACCCCTTCAC
>WTJY01000290.1:0-5453 GCA_011524645.1 Anaerolineales bacterium
GTTCGATGGCCCGCATGATTTTATCGTGGGGCATGGTCGATAAGCCGAGCTGGATGAGGAGCCGATGGTGGTTAAAGATTTCATGTTGATACAGAATCTTTTCGATGATTTCGTCTGGGCTACCGATAAAGTTTGCACCGCGTAAATCGGTTGAAGCATCAAATTGCTGGCGAGTCATGCCCGTCCAACCCCGCTCACGGCCGATTTTGTCCATCATATATTTGAAGTAGGGGAATGCTTCGTCGGTCGCTTGTTGGCGTGTGTCGGCGATATGGCCGTGGGAGTTGACGCTGATTAGGACCTCTGATTCGTCACGGCCGTAATGGGACATGACCCGACGATAGAGGTCGGCCATCGGGCCGAACTGTTCCGGCAGACCGCCGATAATGGCGAGCGCAAGCGGTAACCCATAGGTTCCGGCACGGACGACCGATTGTGGGGTGCCACCGACGGCTACCCATAGTGGGAGCTGCTCTTGGTGCGGTCGTGGGTATACGCCACGCTGTTGGAAAGACGGCCGGAAATTTCCTTCCCAAGTGACTTTTTCTTCTTCGCGGAGCTGAACGAGCATATGGAGCTTTTCTTCAAATAGCTCGTTGTAATCGCTTAATTCATAGCCGAATAGGGGGAACGATTCGGTGAAAGAGCCACGGCCGGCGATGATTTCCGCCCGACCTTTTGAGATTAGATCAAGCGTGGAAAAGCGCTGGTGGACCCGCACCGGATCGTCAGAACTGAGAACGGTGACCGAGCTACTTAGGCGAATTTTCTCGGTGCGGGCGGCGATGGCAGCCAGTAAGACGCTGGGCGCTGACGAGATATAGTCTTCACGATGATGCTCTCCGATGGCAAAAACATCGAGGCCGACTTGCTCTGCGAGCTCCGCTTCTTCGATGAGGTCTTGGACCCGCTGGGTTCCGCTGATTTGCTGGCCGGTTAAGGGGTCCGGTGTGTAATCGACAAAGGTGTATAGACCGAGTTCAAAAGGTTTGGGTTGGTTGTTGACTGGAGACATGGGTTGAATGTATGAAATATGAAATATGAAGTATGAAGTATGACAAATTTTGACGTTCTACATACTGTTTATGTTTGGAAATATGAAATATGGAGTATGAAGTATGACAAATTTTGACATTTTTCACACTGTTTCTGATGACCTCTTCGTTTATGCGGAATCGGGTCCGTTTATTTTGCGGATTATATCGTAGATGAGATGTGTAAGTTTTTGGTTTGATGGGGGCGGGTAGCTTAAAATTTGGCTGGATAGGGTTTCTGATGTGGATTTGCCTGTCTATAAAAAATCTAGGATCTTAATGGAAACCAAGGAGATTGACATAAAAATCTAGTTGTCTTTCTCCCCTCCTATGAGGAGGGGTTGGGGAGGTGGAATTTTAAAGAATTTCCCCTCTCCCCCAGCCCCTCTCCCTCAAGGGAGAGGGGAGCAAAGCCGCTTGAATCTGTAGCTCCTTGAAACGCGTAAAGAGCCAAAATCTATTTAACAAGAAGGACAATTATGAGCGCAAGATATCAAATCATTTATTGGCGGGATATTCCATCCCAAATTAAAGCGAAAGTCGGCCGGAAGCGGGTGTCTCGGGCTTTGACGGAACGGTTTTTGCAAACGATTGATGCGGCCGCGATGCGGTCTGGTGATACCGATACGGATGAGTATTTGGAACAGTGGAAACCGACGGAGTGGATGGCGATTGAAGGGAATGTGGATGAATTTTTGGATGGATTAGTTGCCAAAATTGAAGCTGAATATACCGGTAAACGGTTGAGTAATTTGGTTAAGAATGAAGGGTGGGAACCGAAGGACGAGTAGGGAGCTTTTAGTTTTCAATCGTAAATGGTAAATGGCCAAGTGCCAATTGCCAATGAGGTGCCCGGGGGAGATATGCACGTTGTAGAAATGTCGCGAATTTTCGCCTGTGAGATAAATCTTACGGCTAAAGCAACGGCCTACGCCCTTATTAAGGCCGTATGCCGTTATTCTAGCTGGGGCATTTATACTCTAGAAACAGTCTCGGTTTGTGGCCTCGTTGAGGGGCAGAATTGGGGTGTTTCTATCTTGGGCGCGTACATTTTTGTTTGAACTGTCTATCCTCACGCTGTGTTATTCATGCTATCATAGCGAAACTTAGTTTTGTTTTGCATGAGTCTCAACTTTGATATATCGCTCATGTGCTTCCTCCCAAAATTTTTAAAAGATAGTGTGAGTGTTTTATGATTGATCCAGACCGTTCCCATGCGTTTCGCATTTTGGCACAAAAGTTTGCAACAGGGCATACATTGCGACGGCCGATCACTTTGTCGACACCGAAGCGGCGTGTTTATTTACGCGATACATTACTGGAAGACAATCACCAGCGCATTATCATCAATCCGGCCGAAACCAAAGCGAAGTTTCGCAAACTCTCCCAATCCCCCTTCACCTTCTTTCGCGGCAACGCCCTCATCTTCTATCGTGATATTGTCGGTTATGATTTAGATATGCCCCATGTTTTTTGTGTTGGTGATGTCCATCCGGCCAATTATGGTGTGATGCCGTCCGATGATGGCGCTCCGTTTTTCGGGCTGAATGACTTTGATGAGGCGGCCTTTGCCCCATTTGCTTATGATTTGCGGCGCGGGGTAACCGGTTTTTGCTTGACTGCACGAGAGAATGGTTTTTCCGAAACACGTCAGCGCAAAATCGTGAACGCTTTTCTTGATGGCTATATCGAGGCGATTAAGCTGTATAGCCATAACGATTATGAAAAGTGGCAGACATGGCGGATCGATAATAGTCCGAAGAAAATTCGCCGACTGTTAGAAAAATCGATTCAGTCACGGGTTGATTTTTTGGCGGCGATTGCGGAATTTGGCTATTTTAATCAGACCGATGAGGTCACGATTTTGTCTGACCGTGTGGCTGAATTTCAAGAATATGTGGCGTTGTATCGGGAGCAATCGGAGATTTTGCCGGACCGGCCGGATAGTTTTTTTCGGGTGAAAGATGTGGCGCGTAAAAAGGCGAGTGGGACGGCTAGTTTTGGGCAGATGCGCTATCTTGTGTTGCTTGAAGGACCGACGATTGCGGATACGGATGACATTATTTTAGAGTTTAAGTTGGCACGTCGGCCGGCGCTTTACGGGTTGGTCCCCGGTAATGAAATGCCGGACAATTGGCATGCGAAGCGAATGGTCACGGCGCATGATGTGCATATTGTGGGGGGAGATCCTTATTTTGGTCATGTCGAAATCGATTCACAGAGTTTTATGGTGCGGGAGTTGAGTCCGTATAAACGCCGGATCGATTGGGAGAAGCTAAATCGCAAAGAGATGGCTCGTTATGCTCAGTTTTGTGGGCAAGTGTTGGCGCAGGCTCATGCGCGGTCCGATATGGACACCGGTTTGGGAGACAAGCAGGTTGAGCCGCTTATTTTTCAGGCGATTGAAGAAAATACAGCGTTTAAGGAATCGATGACTGAGTTCGCCTTTGAAATGGCGGCGCGTACGGTGCAAGATTATGAGCTGTATGTCGCTGATTATGAGCGGGGCTATTATGATCTGGAGCGGAGGGATACGGCCGATTTTGGGTTGGAGTAGGCGTAATAGGCTTCGGTGTAGGCTCGCGTAGAGCAACAAGTCGTTGTTGCTCTACTCATCGATAGAAACTGCTGAACTTTATAACTCGTCGAGTTCAGTTGAGCTATTGACGATTTTGCCTACAAGGCCGTAGTCAAGGGCTTCTGTGGCTGACATCCAGAAGTTGCGGTCCGTGTCTTCACGAACTTGTTCAATCGGTTGACCGGTTTGGTCGGCAAAGAGCAAGTTTAAGTTTTCCCGCATTTTCATGATTTCTTCCGCTTCAATAGCGATATCAGATGCTTGCCCACGAACACCACCCATCGGTTGGTGAAGCATGTAACGGGTGTGGGGGAGTGAAAAGCGGTCTTCTTTCGGGACCGATGCGTAAATTAAAGCACCTGCGCTGGCGGCCCAACCGGTGCCGATGATTTTGACACGGGGTTTGACAAAGCGAATCATATCGAAAATCGTATAGCCTGATTCGACATGGCCTCCTTGAGAGTTGATGAACAATTTGATGTCATCATCTGATTCGGCCGAGAGCAACATGAGCCGCTCTGTTACTTCACGCGCAACTTTTTGATTGATTTCCCCATAAATCAAAATGGTGCGGGTGCCCATCATTTTTTCCATCAAACTTTTGGGTGCGTCTTTCGCTTCAGCTGCCCCGTCTTCTGTTGTTTCGTCTTCATTAAGTTGGTACACAAGACCTCCTGTAATTTTTAGTGATTTGCGGGTCGTGGTTCGGGTTTCGTTTTCGATTTGATTTGCTCACGACCGTCTATTTTTGAACTTTAGCAGTTTATGGTTCGGTCTGCTAGTTTAGAACTTTAGCACATTTGATTGGTGTGGGTGGGGCTATCCTATTTGTTTCCTATTTTTCTTGTGGAGTAGAGAGTAAGAGACGCTTCGCTTAGAGTAAGAAGATAGTAGCTGGTTTTGCAAGCTCGCTACGAATTGAATTGCAGAATCTCTTCTTACTCTTACTCTTGTTCTTTATTCCATATTTCGATCAAGGAATGCTAGCGTTTGGGCCCAGGCGGCACTTGCAGGGTGATTGGGGTCGTTGAGGTTTTCGCTGTCGAGAAATGCGTGGCCGACTTCTTGATAGACGGTGAATTCATTTTCGATGCCACGGCTGTTTAGGGCGGCTTGGAAAGCGTCTACTTCACTGAGCGGGATTTGTTGGTCGTCGGCTCCCCAAATGCCGAGTACGGGGCCGTTCATGTCACCGAGTTCGGCCGGATCTGTGATGGGGCCACCGCCATAGTAGGTGATAACGGCCGCTAAATCACCATGCCGTGTGCCGAGATACATCGATTGTCGGCCGCCGAAGCAAAAGCCCCAAGAGGCGACGTTTTCGGGATCGACATCGGGGTGGGCACGTAAGTAGGCCAGCGCATCATCTAAATCGCTTTCGACCATTTCTGCGGACATGTTGAGGGTGATGTATAGGGCACGCGGTACTTGTGCTGTTAATTTGCCTCGGTACGCATCTGGGGCCAATACGATATACCCTTCTTCTGCCAATTGATCGGCGATATGGGTAATGTCTTCATTGAGTCCCCACCATTCGTGGATGAGCAAAACGGCCGGATAACTTCCTTCTTCCTCCGGTGTGGCCAGATAGCCATGTAGTTCTGTGCCGTCGGTCGCGCTATAGGTGACATTGGTAAAATTAGTGGCGCTGACTCCTGTCGCCATTTCCCAAGCGATCGGTCCGCCGAGCAAAAACACGCCCAGCACGACAATTGATAGCACACCGATTCCGATCCATCGTAAAATACGTCTCATTTTATTTCTCCTTTTGTCCTTTTGATTTCTGAGTGGGGATGGCAAAGCGGCCGCTGAGATTAGCCGGATTTATGATACTTATGCTC
>WTJY01000290.1:5553-8789 GCA_011524645.1 Anaerolineales bacterium
ACCTCTGTGACAAATAATTTGCCTTTAAGGTAAATTTGTTCATCAAATTAAAAATATTTCTAGCCAATCGCTCGATTATTTTTGATTCGCGTCGGATCAAAAGCACCCTTTTCCCGTTGGGAGAGGGGCTGGGGAAGAGGGGTCATCTGCCTCCCCCAACCTCTCCTCATAGAAGGGGTGCAAATCCAAACAGTTGATTAATTTGGCGAAAGTGTTGGCATAATAATTATTAATTCAACTTCATAAACAACATTGATTATTCAATGGTCAAAAATGTTTCTTTGACCTTCCTGACTAAAGATATTTATCATTAAAAGGACAACTAATGATTCTTCGTAATAAACGTATATTTTTAGTGGAAGATGATCCTGTAAATTTAGCTGTGATTCGTGTTTTACTAACTAACTATGGGGCGACCGTAGCATATGATCATTGGGGAGATTCAACCTTAATGTCAATGTCTAACTATCACCAGTCTTTGGATTTAATTATACTTGACATTCATCTAAAGGGGGGTGCCGATGGATACAATATTTTTGACGCTATTAAGCAAATCTCCAAATTAGAAAATGTTCCTATTGTTGCTGTGACGGCATCTGATCCTACCATAGAGTTGATTAAAGTGCGTCAAAAGGGATTTAATGGCTATATCTCGAAACCTATTGATCGTAGACAGTTCCCGCACGATTTACTGACCATTATAAATGGGGGTGAAGTTTGGCCCAGTTAGGTGTCGGTTTGTTTCATGTTTGACTGACATCCTCTACATTTGGCGTTAAATCTTGTGATTTGCGCTCAAAATTATAAGGATTTAGAACCTCGTTCGCCTCCGAATATGTGCTTGAGAGTAGGCAATTATAAAAATCTACCTCTTTTAGTTGCTCCTCATGAGTGGAGGACTTTTAGATGATTTTGGAGATAAGCTGGTCAACATGTTTGTTACATAATCTTAATTTAAAGATACTAATACGAAATAGAAGGATAGCTAAAATGCGAGCGAAAAAATTGATAAACCTACCACTCACGACAGATATGTTTTCATTACGATTTGCTTACATCTGCTTATTACTAATCATTACTGTAACTGGTTGTGCTCAGCCCACACAAGATATTGAAACAGAAGCTGTTACCCAAGAATCTGAAGCAACAGTGCCTATAGAAAGTTTAGATACCTCATCTTTTTACAATGAAGCTCCACAATTGGCGACCTTGGTCGAATCGGGTGGGTTACCCGCTGTCGATGAACGGTTACCAATTAATCCCATGATTATTACCCCTGTGGAAGAGATTGGTGTTTATGGTGGCACATGGCAACGTGGTTTGGTAGGCAACACAGACCATGCGAATATTCTACGTATCGTTGGTTATGAAAACCTGATGCGTTGGAATGAAAATTGGACAGGAGTCGTGCCAAATGTGGCCCATTCTGTAGACATCAACGGCGATACGACAGAATACACGTTTCATTTAAGAGAGGGGTTACGCTGGTCTGATGGCATGCCGTTTACAGCAGATGATATTATGTTTTGGTATGATGCTATCTATAGTCACCCATCTTTTGCGACCGCAGAACAAGTAAAATTATTCGGTCCCCGAGAGGAATTTAGTGTAGAAAAGATTGATTTGTATACAGTCGTCTTTAAATTCAATCAGCCGAATGGCATCTTTTTGCAAGACCTTGCTCAACCAACTGCTGCTGACCCAACTAGCTTGCCGAAGCACTATTTACAGCAATTCCATGTTGATTATAATCCTGACATTGATCTGCTTATCGCAGAAGCGGGTGTGGAAACTTGGGTTGAATTGATGGAGCTGAATGTCGGAGAAATTAGTGAGAGAAGTGTTGATCGTCTTAGTCGATGGACGAACCCAGATCTACCTACTTTGCATGCATGGGTTTTCGACGGTATAGGATATTCCGCTGAAGTGGATGAAGTGACACTTGTTCGCAACCCTTACTATTGGAAAGTTGATCCTGACGGCAATCAATTGCCTTATATCGACCAAGTTGTATTCACTAAATTCGCCGAATCAGGAGATCTGGTAGATGAAGCGTTGGCTGGTCGAATCGATATGCAACTGCGACATATCGCTACAGATGAATATCGTACTATGTTTGAAGAAAACGCTGAGTCTGGTGATTATCGTTTTGTTCGGACTATTTCTGATTTTGTCAATACGGTAGTCCTCTATCTCAATCAGAACCATGAAGATCCTGTGCTTCGCGAAATTTTTGGGAATAAGGATTTTCGTATCGCGTTGTCTCATGCCATCAATCGTCAAGCTGCTATTGATGATATTTTTGATGGGAATGGGACACCCTACCAAGTGGCTCCCGCTCCATCAAGCCCTCACTATCAAGAGCAATTAGCAACTCAATACTTAACTTATGACGTTGAGCTAGCTAATGAGTACCTAGATGGGATAGGATATGATGAGCGCGATACAGAAGGGTATCGTTTGGGGCCAGATGGAAAACGCATTTCGTTCGAAATAATCACAGTGCCTGAAGTATCAGATCGAAATGAGCTTCTTGAAAAACATATTATTCCCGCATGGCAAGCTATTGGTCTTGATGTTGAGTTAAGTGTGATCGGGAGATTAGAATGGGAGGCCTCGCTGGCAGACAATACTCATGATGCTGCGGCTTGGCTAGCCGCAGGTGGATTAGATGTTATTCTTGATCCACGCAACTATTTTCCTGTTAACTATGAGTCAAGCTATGCGGTTCGTTGGGGGTATTGGGCTTCGAACCCTAACAATGAGTTAGCGGAAGAACCGCCAGACATTGTGAAGAGACAGATTGATTTGTACAATCAAATTCGAACAACAAATGACACTGATATACAGCAAGACTTGATGGGGGAGATTTTAGCGATAGCTGCTGACCAATTTTATGTCATTGGAATTGTTCGCCCTGAAGAAGGATATGCCATTGTACAAAATAACTTTCGTAATGTTCAGGATGTAATACCCTTTGCTTGGATTTACCCTACTCCAGCCCCAGCAAATCCTCAGCAGTATTTTATAATGCCTAAAGAATAGCAATACCTTCGCGATTTTGGCAGGGCAATCGCATTCTAAATCAAATCGATAGTAAAGCGGACTATTTTCGCCATGATATATCACAAATCCTTGTCAATGGGGTCGTGTGGGGCGCGAAGCGCCCCCTGAAAGCAACATTTCTAGTCCTGTCGGATTTGGTGGGAGTTGATCAATTAACGATTGTCATTCCC
>WTJY01000488.1 GCA_011524645.1 Anaerolineales bacterium
TATCCCTATATCGTTTCTGTTACCCGTTTTCTAAAATTTGTACGGTAGTGAATTAATTTTTCAAGTAAGTTCATGTGGCTATCCCTCTTTAAAGAATGGGGGGGGGAAACGGCCATTGTGCAAAATATACGTGAATTTTGACATTGTTTGATCCGGTAAACAAGAAAGATTGTGTAAGAAAAAAGCGTATTTTTGTTGAATAGTGTCGGCCGGTTTTGTTGTTAGAGTTGGTTTAAAGTAGGCAATTGATTATTGCTTTGGTGTGAACAAGATAACTTGTTGCGCCGTAAATTTGTATGTGCTACTATTTTGTCACCATTTTGTCACCAAAAAAACTTGTAATTGACATTGTTGAACTCCTCCCTATAATACAACGAAATTTCGTCCAAGTAGGGTGTTTTTGCTTTGGCAACTACTCTTACATGGCAAGGTTGAGATAAGTCACCATGGATTGGTAACAACCTAAAGTATTTATCATGGTAAGTATCCCAAATTTTTTGGAGGAGAATTGTAGATGTTTGGAAAAACCAAATTGATCTTGGCCATCGTTTCTATGTTGGCCCTCTCTGCTCTCCTTGCAGCTTGTCAACCGCAAGTTGTAGAAGTAGAGGTGACACGTGTCACCACCGAAACGATTACTGAAGTCGTTGAAGGTGAACCGATCGAAGTCGAAGTGACTCGTATCGTTGAAGAAATTATTGAAGTCGTTCCGACTGAAGCACCTGCAGAACCGGTCAGCAAAGACTTGATCGTTTGTATGGCTCAAGAACCAGATACGCTTTACCCTTATGGTGGTAGCATGTTGGTTCAAACCGCTGTTGCTCATGCGATCTTTGAAAACAACTTGACCACCTTGAGCTATGGCTACCAAGCACAAGGTATCGAAAAAGTTCCAAGTTTGTCTGATGGCGATGCTGTCTTGGACAGTGTAGCTGTTGAAGCGGGTATGATGGTGCTTGGCGCTGATGGCAACCCAGTAGAATTGGCTGAAGGTGTTGAAGTAATCAACTCTGACGGCGAAACTGTGGCTTATGCTGGCGAAGCGATCATGATGGATCAACTTACCGTTGACTTCAGCATGCAACCTCGTGTTTGGTCAGACGGCGAACCTGTAAAAGCGTCTGACTCTGTTTACAGCTTCAACGTTTTGGGCGACCCAGATACCCCAGCGAGCAAGTTCACCTTTGATCGTACCGCAAGCTACGAAGCAACTGGCGACTTGACCACCCAGTGGGTTGGTATTCCAGGGTTCCGTGACTCAACTTATTTCACCAACTTCTTTGCTCCATTGCCAGAACATGTATGGGGTGGCTACAGCGCTGCTGAATTGCTTGAAGCTGAAGAAGTATCTCGTTTGCCAATCGGTGACGGTGCATTCGCTATCCAAGAATGGAACGCTGGCGAAAGCATCTACTTGACCCGCAACGAAAACTACTACCGTGCAGACGAAGGTTTGCCATATCTTGATAGTGTAACCTATCGCTTCATCTCTGATACCAACGCCCTTGTTTTGGCCTTGTTGTCTGGTGAATGTGACATTGGTACCCAAGATGGTATGGGTGTTGACCAATCTCCATTCTTGATTGAAGCGGAAAACCGAGGTGAATTGACTCCTTACTTCCAAACCGGTACCGTTTACGAACATATCGACTTCGGTATTGACAGCTACGGCGACTATGGCGACGATGTCGGCCGCCCAGACTGGTTCCAAGATGCGCGTGTTCGTCAAGCGATGACCATGTGTACCGACCGTCAATCAATGGTTGATAACATTTTGTTCGGCCGTTCAGAAGTTATCCACAGCTACATTCCAAGTGTCCATCCTCTCTACCCAGACGGTTTGACCGAATGGCCATACGATGTAGAAGCGGCTAACGGCTTGCTTGACGAAGTTGGCTTCGTTGATGGCGATGGCGACGGCATCCGTGAATATACCGATGGCACCCCATTTGTTATTACTTTGGGTACCACCACCGGTAACGAAATGCGTCAACAATTGACCCAAATCTTTAAAGCGAACATGGAAGACTGTGGTATCACTGTTGAATTGTACTACCAACCAGCTAGCGAATGGTTCGCTGATGGTCCAGAAGGTGTATTGTTCGGCCGTCGCTTCGACCTTGGTGAATTCGCTTGGTTGACCGGTGTTGAACCATCTTGTAACTTGTACTTGTCAAGCCAAATCACTGGCCCAGCAGAAGAAATTAACCCAGCAAACGGCTTGCCATTCGGCGGTTGGGGTGCTCCAAGCGAAACCGGTTGGTACAACCAAGACTTCGATGATGCTTGTAACGCAGCTTTGGCTTCGTTGCCAGGTACCGACGAATATGTCGACAACCACTCAGAAGCACAACGTATCTTCTCTCAAGAAGTACCTGTGATTCCATTGTTCTTGCGTCTTAAAGTTGCGGCCGCTCGCCCAGAAGTTGTTAACTTCGGCGTAGACCCAACCGAAAACTCAGAATTGTATAACATCTACGAATTCGACCTCGACATCGAGTAATCGATTTTACTCAACTCGCTTGAGTAAATAAAAGTGGAAGTCGTGGTAATACAGATTGTTGTGTTGCCACGACTTCTTGCTAAATAGCACCAGCTTGAAAGACAGAAATGGGAGATTTTATGCGGATAGATCCCCCATTTTTGTTTTTTAGGTGACAAAATGGATTTGTACGATTGGTTTATGATCGTTACTTTACAAAGAGCGATGGGCACAAACTTGTCGTACACACTGAAGAAAACATGTTTTGCTTGGGTTTGTGATCAGTTATCGAGCTGTATGACAGACAAAATAGAGGTGTGGAATGACCAATTATTTGATTCGTCGTGCGTTGCAGATGGTGTTGGTTGTCTTTGTATCAACTATTGTGATTTACACAATTTTGCAGATCGCTCCGGGGGGACCACTCGATGGGCTCGGTCGCCAAAATGGAGACCAAAAAAGTGAAATTAGTGATGCACAAAGACAAAGGATGGAGCAAAACTTGGGCTTGAATCGCCCAGGGTATTTGCGCTATTTGGGATGGGCTGTTGGTGAGTATTGGATCGATGAGTTGGGTGATATTCTAGGGAATCCCGGTGATCCTGAGACTCAGCTTTTTATCACCGGAACATGGAGTGATTACCAATCTCCAACCTGTCAAGAGGCTGGCGGAACCAATGCTGGATTCGTAGTGGCCGATGGGCTGTCCCGTCCATGTGCACGGGGTATTGTTTTGTTTGACTTTGGCGAATCATGGTCTGTGGCACCGGGACGACAAGTCATTGACATTTTGGCGGATCGAGTTCCACCAACCGTTCGTTTATTGACGACCGTTGTGATTTTATCGCTTGTTGTGGCGATTCCGATCGGGATTATTTCGGCCGTACGACAATATTCTGTCCTCGACTATATTGTGACGACATTTGGCTTCTTTGGGATATCGATGCCGGTCTTTTGGTTCGGGCTTATGCTTATTATTTTGTTTGGGCAAAAGTTCCGAGAGCTAGGCTTACCGTTCTTCCCTTCAGGTGGGACAAATTCATTCCCTCGTGTCGCTCGTGGTAGTTTGCAAGATTTCCTAGCGATTGATCCTGGTTCGGCCGGAGACTATGCAGTTCACTTGGTTTTGCCGACTATCATGTTGACTTTGGTTTACTTGGCTGGTTGGAGCCGCTTCATGCGCGCCTCTATGCTTGAAGTTTTGCGCCAAGACTATGTTCGTACCGCACGTGCGAAAGGTTTACGTGAACGTACAGTCATTTATCGTCATGCTGCTCGTAACGCTTTGATTCCTTTGATTACGATTATCGTTTTCCAAATTCCTGGGATCTTTAGTGGGGCGGTATTGACTGAATCGGTTTTCTCTTATCCTGGCATGGGGCGCTTGTTTATTGACGCTCTGGGACGGAATGACTGGCCGATTGTCATGGGGTTCCTCTACATTAACGCGATTTTAGTAGTTATTGCGACACTGATTGGCGATGTTTTATATACCATCGTTGACCCTCGCATTCGCTTTGAATAATAAAGGAGAATAGAACGATGAGTGTTGCAAAAATCGATGTTGAAGCGATACAAGATGATGTTTTCGCAATTGAAAAACCGGAAGCTTTACTTGTTACTTATTGGAAACGTTTGCGCCGTCATGCCTTGGCGACCGTAAGCTTGTTCACACTTGCGGCGATTGTGTTGTTGGTCATTTTTGGGCCGATGATTATGTCCCAGTTAACTTACTACAATGCCGATCAAGGGGAATATGTTAATTACTCGCGCGATACGATCGACTTATTAACAACCCGTGCCGGGCCATCTTTAGAACATCCTTTGGGAACCGATGAATTAGGGCGTGATACGCTGTTCCGTTTGATGATCGCCGGCCGTTTGTCACTGACGATTGCGTTTAGTGTTGTTTTAATTAGTGAGACCTTTGGATTGTTCTTAGGTGGTGTGTCTGGCTACTTTGGTGGCTGGGTTGACTCTGTCATTCAGCGGTTTACCGAATTTGTGGTCGTATTGCCCTCTTTACCGATTTTATTAACGGTCGCTTCGATTACGCGTGGGATTCAGATCCCGTTTCTGGCGGAGGAGTGGACCCAGTCGATCATTATTATTGTGATCTTGAGTATGTTGAACTGGACCGGTGCTTGCCGTTTGTCTCGCGCGATGATTTTGAGTCTGCGTAATCAAGAGTTCGCGGAAGCGTCTCGTGCGTTGGGTATGTCGAACATGCAGATTATCGGCCGTCATATGATTCCCAATACGCTTGCTCCAATTATCGTTAATGCGACGCTTGGTTTGGGTGGTGTGATTCTTGTCGAATCAGCACTTAGCTTCTTGGGTTTCGGGATCAACCCACCTGTGGCGACTTGGGGTAACATGCTTCAAGACGTACAGAGCGACATGTTAGGTGCTGGCTTCTGGAAAGCTTTCTTCCCCGGCTTCTTTATTTTGACAACATCTTTGGCATTCAACTATTTGGGTGATGGCTTGCGTGACGCGCTTGACCCACGTTTGAAACTTTAAGATCTGTTGTTCGTTGGTCATTTCGTGCCCATCTTCTCTTATTGATCGGATGTGATCGAAGATGGGTATCTTTGCTAATTGGTGGATGAGCGCTAGCACAAAAGTAGGATAGATTACGTGAGCAAACAAAAAGATATAATTTTGGATGTGAAAAACTTAAAAACACAGTTTTTCACCGAAGGTGGTATTGTTCGTGCGGTTGATGGGATTGATTTCCATGTTCGGCGCGGTGAAGTATTGGGGATTGTGGGGGAGTCCGGCTGCGGCAAAAGTGTCACCTCACTTTCTTTGATGAAATTGGTAGGGCAACCCGGCCGTATTGTCGATGGTGAGATCGTTTTTGATGGTAGTGATTTGGTGACTACAACTGAACACCAAATGACAAAGCTACGTGGAAATCGAATCTCAATGATATTCCAACAGCCGACAAGCTGTTTGAATCCGGTTTTCCGTGTTGGGGATCAAATTACGGAAGTCTTGCATATTCACCAAAATATGAGCAAGGATGAAGCACTGGCACGTGCGCGTGAGCTCTTAGAGACGGTGGGTATCCCAGAACCTGAAAAGCGGCTAAGAGCATTTCCACATGAGCTTTCTGGTGGGATGGCACAGCGTGTCATGATTGCGATGGCTTTGGCTTGTGTGCCGGAATTGCTCATTGCTGACGAACCGACAACAGCCTTGGACGTGACGATTCAGGCTCAGATTTTGGATTTGATGCGGGAGCTACGGACGAAAATGAACACGGCCGTAATCCTCATTACCCATGACCTTGGGGTTGTGGCTGAAATGTGTGACCGCGTCAATGTGATGTATGCCGGCCGTGTTGTCGAAGAAGCGAGCGTTGATGACCTGTTTAACGACCCTAAACACCCTTATTCGGCCGCTTTAATCGGTGCGACCCCTGTTTTGGGTGAAGTTGATCGTGAATTGGTTTCGATTCCCGGTTCAGTTCCTAATCTTGTGGACTTGCCAGTCGGTTGTAAATTTGCACCACGTTGCCAAGCACGTATCGAACACAATTTGTCGATTTGCACCGAAGAAGATCCAGAATTAAAAGTGATTGGCCCGAACCATAGCGTACGGTGCTGGTTGTATGAAAAAGAAACATTACATGCCAAAGAAGCATAAGGGACGCGGAAAATGACTCAAGATATGACAACTACAAAAGAGCCAGAAAAAATCTTGCTCCAAGTCAATAACCTCAAGAAATATTATCCGGTGCGTTCCGGTTTGCTTCAACGTGTTTCCGCATGGGTAAAAGCGGTCGATGATGTCAGCTTTCATATCTATGAAGGGGAATCATTTGGTGTTGTCGGGGAATCTGGCTGTGGTAAAACAACCGCTGGCCGAACCATTTTGCGTTTGCTTGACCACACTGACGGAAGTGTTGTTTTTGAAGATGATAATGTTTTTAACTACAGCGATTCTGAAATGAAACAGATGCGGAAAGATATGCAAATTATTTTCCAAGATCCCTATTCATCTCTTGACCCTCGTATGCCGATTGGTGAAAGTATCGCGGAAGGGTTAAAAGTCCACACCAATATGACCCGCCAAGAAAGATACGATGTTGTCTATGAAATGCTGGCTCGGGTCGGGATGCGCGCAGACCATGCGGTCCGTTATCCACATGAGTTTTCTGGTGGTCAGCGTCAACGTATCGGTATCGCCCGTGCTTTGGCGTTGAAGCCGAAATTCATTGTTTGTGACGAACCTGTTTCTGCGTTGGATGTGTCTATTCAAGCATCTGTCTTGAATCTGCTTAAAGAATTACAAGATGAGTTCGGGCTGACCTATCTGTTCATTGCGCATAATTTGAGTGTGGTTGAGCATTTTTGTGATCGTGTTGGCGTTATGTATTTGGGCAAGATGGTCGAAATGGCATCACGAGATGACTTGTTTGGCAATCCGCTTCATCCTTATACCCAAGCGCTTATGTCGGCTATTCCGATTCCCGATCCGAGCGTTAAGCGTAAGCGGGTGATTTTGGAAGGGGATGTTCCTAGCCCTCTTAATCCGCCATCTGGATGTCGATTCCATACCCGCTGTCCACTGGCTTATGATCGCTGTTCACAAGAGGCTCCACCTTTCCGTGATCATGGCGAGGGACATTTTACCGCTTGCTGGCTTCTTGAAGATGGTAAGTCTAGTAAAATCATCTAAAACCTATTTTCGATTATCAACCGAGGTGTTGTGTAAGCACCTCGGTTTTTTTATTTTAAATGAGCGGTCATTAAATAGGCGGTTTCGCCATCGCGATAGTAGTTGGGCCGTTTTCCTACCACTTCATATCCCAACGATTGGTATAGGCTTTGGGCTACTACATTTGATTCTCGCACTTCCAATGTGCTGATTGTAGCACCTTGTTTGAGCCCCTTGTTTAGCGCATCTGTGAGCAAAGCACGGCCGAGCCCCTGTCCACGTTTTGCTGGATCAATGGCGATGGTCTGAATCTGAATTTCATCTACGATAAGCCACCAAACGATATAACCGATGAGTTGACTGTTTACCACGAGTGCCGTGGGGTAACTTTTATCATTATCTGTTATTTCTTGGCGATAACTTTTTTCATTCCAAGGGGTTGGTTTGGCGACTTGCTCAATGGCCAATACGGCCGGTAGGTCGTCTAAAGTCATGGGGCGAATTTGAATGTTTGTGTTTGTCATAAATTTTTACTTGTGCTGTCTACGGCCGTCTAAAAATTCCCCAAAAATTTATATGTAACTGTACCCACGTTTTTGATTCATGGTATTATTGTCGAGTTTTGGAGAACATTATGCGAATTTTGATTTTATCAGATATTCATGCCAATTTAGCCGCTTTTGAAGCGGTGATGAAAGATGCACAGGGGAAGTGGGATCAACTGTGGTTTCTCGGCGATTTGATCGGGTATGGACCTGATCCCAATGAGTGTACGGCCCTGATGCAATCGTATGACCCAATTGCGCTGTCTGGCAATCATGACTGGGCGATTTTGGGTAAGCTCGAAATCGATTCTTTCAACGATTATGCTAAAAACGCGGTTTTGTGGGCACGTGGTGTAATTACAAAAGAATCGACCGTTTACTTAGACAGTTTGCCACCCGCTAGTGTGCCACATGAGAAAGTTTCAATCGCTCACGCGAGTCCGCGCCAACCGATTTGGGAATATGTGTTAGACCCTGGCACGGCCGATGCCAATTTCGAGTATTTCGATACACCGATCTGTTTGGTGGGGCATACCCATGTACCGGCCGTGTTCGAGAAGACGGTCAATAACCGAACCAATTCCGCATATCCGATTTATGATGAACCTTGGCACATTGATGATGGTGTACGACGAATTATCAATCCGGGGAGTGTGGGCCAGCCTCGTGACTCTGATCCACGTGCCTCTTACGCCTTGCTCGATTTAGAGACAATGATGTGGCAACATTGTCGTGTTCCGTATGATATAGAGCGGACACAAAAGAAAATGCGAGAGGCTGGACTATCTGACCGTTTGATTGCTCGTTTATCTTTTGGTTGGTAAGAAATAAGCCTATTAATGAGGGAGTTCTTCTAGCTTTTTGAGTTGCTTTTTAAGCTGTTTTGCGGCCATCGCATACCCTCCATCAAGCCCATCCACAAAATGAGCATGTTCTGATGCATAAGTAAAAATGATGCAGGTAATGATTGAGCCTCCGGCCGCATGAATCCCAAAAACCAACTCTTTTTGTTGATATCGAGGTATCAGCTCAAATTTCCGTGGAAGTAACAAGAGTAGAGTTGGCAGACACCG
>WTJY01000455.1 GCA_011524645.1 Anaerolineales bacterium
GGATTCCCACCTTCGTGGGAATGACAATCGTTAATTGATCAACTCCCACCAAATTCGGCAGTATCAGCAAAATTCATCATTATTTCGCGAAAAATGCCGAGAGAAATTTGACTGAAACAGCCACCTCGCCGGTTGCAACTCTACAAACAGCCCCTTAAAATCGGGGAATGAAAAAACATACCGGAGACTCTTATGACCAGCTCGCCGAAAAATATGCGGATGACCAAGAAAACAAACCTTGGAGCACCTATTTTGAACGGCCGGGTATCCTCAATTTTCTGCCCGATTTAGCCCACAAAGATGTACTCGATGCCGGTTGCGGCCCCGGATTCTACACCCGATATATGGTCGATCAGGGGGCGCACGTCACAGCCTTTGATCTAAACCCTTTTTTCGTCGAACATACAAAACAACGGACAGAACAGCGTGCAACCATCTACCAAGCTAATCTTGCAGAACCTCTTACCTTTGCGGCCGATAGCTCTTTTGACTTCATTGTCTGCATTCTGGTGCTTCATTATCTCAAGGATTGGCAGCCAACCCTCGCAGAGTTTAATCGGGTATTGCGACCAGGCGGGCGACTCATCTTTTCCACCCATCACCCGTTTACCGATTTAGAATTCGCCCCAAATGATGACTATTTTGCGACCACACTCATCGAAGATGAATGGAAAATCGGCAAAATGCGGTTTTATCGTCGGCCGTTGTCCCAAATCAGTCAAGACCTATTGCAAACCGGCTTCATCATTGAAGAGATCGCCGAACCTCAGCCGATCAAACCACCCGATCATGTGACATTTAATTCCTACGAGCGAAGCCTAAAAAAGCCGATGCGCTTATTGGTTCGCGCTCAGAAAACAACAACCGGCCGTTAGCACGAGCCGATCACCGCATCAGCAAAAACCTATGAGGCACCCTGAATATCGGTCATCGTTAACACCGACAGCAAATCATAGCCAGTGGCCACTAAATTCTCACGGCCGCCAGTCTCCCGATCGATCACACAAATAATCGCAGCCGGTTGAATGCCGTCATCATCTAGCTTTGCCAGCGCATCTACAATCGCCCCACCCGAAGACACCACATCTTCGATGATCGCGACCCGTTTCCCGATCAAGCTCGGCCCCTCCGCATATTTACAGGTGCCGTACTCTTTCGCTTCCTTGCGAATAAATGCGGCCGGTAAACCGGTCACTTGACTCAGAACTGTCACCACCGGAATCCCGCCCATCTCTAAACCGGCCAAAATTTCTACATCGGCCGGTAGTAATTTGGCCATTTCTTGGCAAATCGCCAGCAATAATTGCGGGTCAGATTCAAACAGATATTTGTCAAAATAAGTGTCCGACACCGCCCCTGATCTCAACTTAAAAGAGCCTTTCAACTGAGCGGTCGCTTTAATTTGTTGTGCCAATTCATTTTTGTTCATCATATCGATCATTCCACCTAAAAATTTATTTCAAAATGACAATACCTTCGCCAAATTAATCAATTGTTTGGATTTGCTCCCCTCCTATGAGGCGGGGCTGGGGGAGAATTAAGCCTAAGGTTTTCCGACTCTCGCCTGAAAACACAGGCCACGCATTCACCTGATCATCTTTCGCTCTGGGTAAAACATGAATATGAAAATGGCCCACCGATTGCTGCGCATCAACACCAGAAGCATGCAACAGATTCACACCGGTATATCCCCTCACCTCACGCAACATCTGAGCAACCTCTTGAACAAACAAACTAACAGAAGCTAGCTCATCAGCAGGGATCTCAAAAATAGTCGCCCAGTGGTTCTTCGGCAAAACGAGCAGGTGATCATTCACATCCATGTTTAGCGGGTAAATCGCCAAGCAATCCTCATTCTCCGCGACCACATCAGCACTCTCTAAACCAGCAACGATCTGACAAAAAACACAATCTTCCATAAAAAATAGCCTTGTCTACTAGAGTCGTTTGATCATACGATATTTAGCATTAGACTCCCATTTTGACAAGGAAAAAACGCCACGCAGTAACGGTTGATGTTAGTTCACAAATAATTTTAACACCCTGTCTAATTTCGCGCCCTCCCTCACAAAAGGCCAAAAACGAGCAAGTGATCTCAATCGCTCAAATAACGAAACGGGTTAATAGTGGACATTCACCAATGTCCCATAATCCGCCCACTGATAAAGCCATTCCGCATCAGGCAAGGACAAATTGACGCAACCATGACTCATCGGTTGACCAAAATCTTCATGCCAATAAGCCCCATGCAAGGCGAAATCCCCGTAAAAATATTGCACATGAGGCACACCTTCAGTGACATAATCAAACCCCAAACGACGGCCGTCCATCGTCTGTGACTCTAGGCGATAATAAATACGAAACTGACCGGTAACCGTAAAATAAGGGGGCCGACCTGAAGAAATAGGCGTATCAAAGACCGCCGTTTTACCGATAAAAGCGGTCAAATGCTGCTTCGTCAAATTGACATCGATCCACTTTTCGTTCTCACCCACATCGGGCCAGCTCAGACCAACATACTCTTCGGCCGCAAATGTCGGTTCCAAGGTTGGTGTAGGGCTCGGTGGTGGCCTCGGTTCCA
>WTJY01000471.1 GCA_011524645.1 Anaerolineales bacterium
TCCCCACACCATCGACCGTTCCGATCGCCACAACCAGCAGTCCGACCACATCAGGCGTGATCATCCCTGAAACAGGTCAGGAAGCCAGTGATCCGGTCCGTGACCTCGTCAACCAAACCCAAAACCTTGATACCAGCCCCTTCCTGTCCGCCTTTCAGCTTGGTGCCCAACTCGCACTTTACAGCTTTGCCGCTCTAGCCATTTACTTAGTTGTCCGCACCGTCGGCCGCTGGATCTGGCTCAAACTAATCAAGCGCAAACTTTAATTCGTTACTCGTCACTCGTCACTAAAAAACTATGTCTATTTTAGATCGCATCTTCGGCGACCCATTTAGCCAAACGGCCGTGCCCGGCAAAACATTCCTCATCGCAGGGTTAGGCAACCCCGGCAAGAAATATCGCGACACCCGTCACAATATCGGCTTTATGGCGATCGATTCAATCGCCATGACCCACGGCATCAAGCTGAGTCAAGTCAAGCACAAAGCGATTGTGGGTGACGTTCGTTTCGGCGATCACAAGCTCGTTTTGGCCAAACCACAAACTTATATGAACCTTAGTGGGGATTCTGTCGGCCCGCTCGCCAAATTTTACAAAATCGACCCCGCCCAAATCTTGATCATCTACGATGAACTTGACCTCCCCTTCGGTACCGTACGCATACGGGAAAAAGGAAGTGCTGGCGGCCATAATGGAATGAAGTCAGTTATCAATCACATCGGCAAAGAGTTCCCCCGTATCCGGCTCGGCATCGGCCGTCCCCATGGAAAAATGCAAGTCAAAGGGTATGTCTTACAAGACTTTAGCAAACAAGAGCAACCGGCCGTGCTCGATATGCTCGACCGCACCCTACGCGCAGTCGAAACCTTTGCCAATGAAGGCATTACGCTTGCGATGTCTCGTTATAACGGGTCTGTCTTAGCCGACTAGCCCCTACACCCCAGCACCCATTATGAACGACTCGCATATCAACGTATCTGAACTCCTCCCCATATTCGACAGCTTACCCGCCTACGCCGATCTAAAAAAGCGAATACAGAATCGCGGCGATTTCTTACCCTTAGGGCTCACTCGTAACGGGTTCTTGCCCATGATCGCCAAAATCGCCGCAGAAGATCCGGCCGCACCGATTTTGATCATTACCAGCAAAGTCGAAAATGTACCGATCATGCTCCATGAACTCAACACTCATCGCAGGGTTAGGCAACCCCGGCAAGAAATATCGCGACACCCGTCACAATATCGGCTTTATGGCGATCGATTCAATCGCCATGACCCACGGCATCAAGCTGAGTCAAGTCAAGCACAAAGCGATTGTGGGTGACGTTCGTTTCGGCGATCACAAGCTCGTTTTGGCCAAACCACAAACTTATATGAACCTTAGTGGGGATTCTGTCGGCCCGCTCGCCAAATTTTACAAAATCGACCCCGCCCAAATCTTGATCATCTACGATGAACTTGACCTCCCCTTCGGTACCGTACGCATACGGGAAAAAGGAAGTGCTGGCGGCCATAATGGAATGAAGTCAGTTATCAATCACATCGGCAAAGAGTTCCCCCGTATCCGGCTCGGCATCGGCCGTCCCCATGGAAAAATGCAAGTCAAAGGGTATGTCTTACAAGACTTTAGCAAACAAGAGCAACCGGCCGTGCTCGATATGCTCGACCGCACCCTACGCGCAGTCGAAACCTTTGCCAATGAAGGCATTACGCTTGCGATGTCTCGTTATAACGGGTCTGTCTTAGCCGACTAGCCCCTACACCCCAGCACCCATTATGAACGACTCGCATATCAACGTATCTGAACTCCTCCCCATATTCGACAGCTTACCCGCCTACGCCGATCTAAAAAAGCGAATACAGAATCGCGGCGATTTCTTACCCTTAGGGCTCACTCGTAACGGGTTCTTGCCCATGATCGCCAAAATCGCCGCAGAAGATCCGGCCGCACCGATTTTGATCATTACCAGCAAAGTCGAAAATGTACCGATCATGCTCCATGAACTCAACACATGGCTAGATCAGGGGAAAATGGTACAGCGCTTTCCCGAGCCAACACCATTGCCCTATGACCGTGCCCCGTGGAGTGAAAACTCACGCCACGGCCGTCTGACCACGCTAACCCAGCTCATGGCCGGTCAACACCCGCTCATCCCCGCCAACGACACCGCGCCGGTCATCGTCACCTCGACCCGCGCCCTACTCCAACAAACCCTACCCAAACGCAACTTTCTCAAAAACACCCGCGTACTTAAACTCGGTCAAATCATCGACCTGCCCAAAGTCGAAGCGATGTGGAAAGGGTTGGGCTATGAGCGAGTCAACGTCGTGGAGCGAATGGGACAATTTAGCCAACGGGGTGGCATCCTCGATATTTTCCCCGCCAGCGGCACCGACTACCCGATTCGGATCGAGCTTTTCGGCGATGAGATCGACACCCTGCGCTGGTTCGACCCGACGACACAGCGTAGCGTACCTGATTTGCCAACCCCGAAACGGGTCCTAATTTCTCCGGCACGGGAAGCGATTCCTGTTGATGCCATTGAACTGGGACAAACCCTACGGTACGATGCCCCGCCAAAAGAAGATGATTTGCCTGCGTGGCAAGACGACATCGAAATACTTGAAGCGGGCAGGCTCAGTCAGCATGGGGAATTTTATTTACCCCTCATCTACCCACGGCCGGAAAGCCTGCTTCACTACCTGCCCAACAACGCGCTGGTCTTTGTCGATGATTGGGTTGAATTTCAAGCGGCCGTAGCCGAACTACATGTCCAAGCGGAACAGCTTGAAGCGGAACAGCCCAGTTTGCCGACCGGCTACCCCAACCCGCTCTTTTTATGGCAAGAAATTTCCCCCCTCTTAACCAAACACCGCATCATCGTTCTCGGCGAACATCAACGGAGCGAAGAAAAACAAAGCAATATCCCTCTCACCCCGATCGCCGAAGCGTTCCAAGCAGGACCACGCTATGGGGGGCAAATGCGGCCGCTCATGTTCCAATTGCAGTACGCCAAGCGAACAGGAGAACCGACCGTCATCGTCAGCCGCCAAGCGGAACGGCTGGCCGATATGTGGCGCTACGAGCAAACCAACGACGCCCGCGACCGCGCCACCGAAGGGGAATTCGCGCTCGCCCCACAAATCGAAGATGCCCCCAATATTCACTTTATCACCGACACACTCAGTGAAGGGTTTACCCTACAGCGGATTGAACCGGACGCGATTTTGCTCAATTTGCTCACAGACGCCGAAATTTTCGGTTGGAATCGCCCCGCCCCGCGTCGCACCGCCCGCCAACGCACCTTCGCACCCGAAACCTATTTTTCCGATCTGCAATCCGGCAACTTCGTTGTGCATACCGAACATGGCATCGGCCGTTTTCTCGGCTTGGTCGTCCGTTCCATCGCCGGTTCTGATCGTGAATATCTCAAAATCGAATACGCCAACAATGATATTCTCTATGTACCGGTCCACCATGCCGACCGAATGAGCAAATGGATCGGCTCTGAAGATTTCGCACCAAAGCTACATCGCTTAGGCAACAATCGCTGGATCGAGCACAAGAAAAAAGCACAAAAAGAGATCGACAACATGGCGGACGACCTGCTCGAACTCTACGCAGCACGGGAAGAAATTTCGGGCCATGCCTTCGCCCCCGATGGGGATTGGCAAATCCAAATGGAAGCCAGCTTCCCTTATCAAGAAACGGAAGATCAACTGGCCGCGATTGATGAAATCAAAAAAGACATGGAAAGCCCACGGCCGATGGACCGCCTGATTTGTGGCGATGTCGGCTATGGCAAAACAGAGGTCGCCCTTAGGGCCGCCTTCAAAGCGGTCAACGACGGCAAACAGGTCGCGATTCTCGTCCCGACTACCGTCCTCGCCCAACAGCATCATGTCACCTTTACCGAACGTCTACACAATTTCCCGCTCAAAATCGAGCTCCTCTCCCGCTTCCGCACCGCGACGCAACAAAAAAATGTGATTAAGCAACTTAAAATAGGCGATGTCGATATCGTCATCGGCACGCATCGTCTAATGTCAAAAGATGTCAGTTTTAAAGACTTAGGCTTGTTGATTATCGACGAAGAACAGCGTTTCGGGGTGGCACACAAAGAGCGTCTTAAACAACTGCGTACCGAAGTCGATGTCTTAACCATGACCGCGACCCCGATCCCCCGCACCATGCATATGGCACTCAGTGGCTTGCGTGACATCAGCCTCATCGCGACCGCACCGGCCGAGCGTTTGCCGGTACAGAGCTATGTCGGCGAAATCGACAATCAGCTTGTACGCCGCGCCATCTTGCGCGAGCTGGATCGTGGTGGACAAGTTTATTTTGTACACAATCGTGTGCAAACGATCGAAAGCATTCGCAACACCCTGCAACAAATTGTTCCCGAAGCGGTCATCGCTATCGGTCACGGCCAAATGAGCGAACGTGAGCTAGAAACGGTCATGGAAAATTTCGCTAATGGCAATATCGACATCTTGCTCTCCACGACGATCATCGAAAGTGGTCTAGACATTCCCAATGCCAATACCATGATTGTCAATCGAGCGGATCAGTTCGGCTTATCCCAGCTCTATCAGCTTCGCGGCCGGGTCGGCCGTGGTGTCCATCGCGCCTACGCCTATTTCTTCCACGCCGCTTGGCGTACCCTTAATCCGGAAGCCAAAGCTCGCCTTGAAACGATTGCGGAAACAACCGAACTAGGGGCCGGTTATACCATCGCCATGCGTGACCTAGAAATCCGTGGTGCAGGCAACTTGCTCGGCTCCAGCCAAAGCGGTCATATCTCCGCCATCGGCTTCGATCTCTATACACGCATGTTGGCACGCGCCATCAAAGTGCGCAAAACCGCAAAAGAAGGAAAGTTGGTTGAAATGGAGCTCCCCGATAGTGTGTTGGTTGATTTGCCGCTGGCGACTTACATCCCGAAAGATTATGTACCGGATAGCGCATTGCGTCTCCGCCTTTATCGTCGCATGGCCGTTCTTGACACCCAAGAAGCGATCGACGGCATCGCCTCTGAGCTATCCGACCGTTTTGGCCCGATTCCTGATCCGGTTGAAAATTTACTCTATCAATTACGAGTTAAAATTCTAGCGATGCAGGCCAATGCAGCTTCTGTTACAACTGAACCGAAGCAAATCAAAATCTTGTTGCACAACTATCATACAGCCAACCGAACCCGTCTACAGATTTTAGTCGGCCGTGCCATTCCGGTCAGCCGCACCGGCATATGGGTTGATCGACTCCGGCCGACACGAGAATGGCAAGTGGATTTAGTACAGACACTCGAAAAGCTACGGAATTATGTGAAAGGGAAATAAGCCCGCCTCGGCGGGCTTATTTCGGCCGACATTAAAACAAAATGTTAAGCCCACGATACATCAGGAACACCGCTACCAAGAGGGTTAGCCCGATTGTGATGGGGCGACTGTATGTATTGACCATATCTCGAATCTGGCCCAAATACGTACTGGCTCGATCTGGAAACCACAAATAGATCAAAACCGGAATAATGACCACGGCCGAAAAAACGATCGTAACCGGAACCAACATAACAACTTTGGGCGCAAACGGGACTTCAGCAACGAGCAACACATAAGTAGCTGAAAGAAAGAAGGAGAAATTCTTCACATTGGCCACAGAAAAAACGGCCGCAACTCCAAATGAGCGGATCGGTGTAATGCGATCCATAAATCCGGCAAATCGCGACTGCCTCGCATCTTGCACGGTGGGACTCGGGGGGGTCCGCCAAGTACGTACAACGAAAACGATTAGGCCAACGCCAATGGCAATCAGTACAAAAGCGACTGTAGCACTAGGCTCATCGGGTCGTGGCGGCCGTTCCGGCCGTGGCAAATGTCGTCCCAACAGCAAACCACCAACACCAATAAAAAAATAGGAAGTCACATAGCCGATGGCAAAGGACGCACCATTACGCAAGCCTCGATCGGTCATGAGCAAGAAAATGACGAGCAAGATCGATCCTGGGGCGAGTACCCCGAGCAACGCAACAGCTAATGATTGAAATAGTATAGGTAACATGTTATTTAACTTTAAGTTTGTTTATAGGAACCACTTTTATGGATTATTAGAATGTCGAACTAATTATGGTAATCATCCTCATATGAATGTCAACCGTCTCTTATAGTCTTATTCTAGAATTTCTATTTACTACGTAACAATACCTTCGCCCAATTAATCAACTGTTTGGATTTGCTCCCCTCCTATCAGGAGGAGGTGGGGGAGGTGGATTACCCCTCTCCCAACGGGTAAGAATTGCAAAACAATACATTCTGCACCATTGGCAAAACTTCTGGGACAATGATTTACAGCCTCGTTTCCGAATTATCTACGATAAGTAGAACAAAAATTTCAACAAAAAACACCAGCTCTGCGGCTGGTGTTTTTGCATAATATTAAGGAATAAACGCTAACTATGTGTCACACAACTTGCTCGGCTTATGGGCCCGATCTTAATCTCCGCCATTGGCTTCTGCGTTTACAGTGCGCTCGACACCGCCAAGTAGGCCGAACGGGCTAAACGCAATAAAGGTAATCAGTGCCACAATGCCAAGCATAGCAAACGAAATATATGTACTGGCCTCCGTTTCGGCCGTGAGATGAACAGCCACCCATTGATAAAGTCGAATACCAACCAACAAATTGAAAGGCAAAGTCACGCCAAGTGATGCGGTCAAGCTGAGAGCAACGGCCGCCTTTTCACTACACACACTTTCCATCACGGCCGTGGCAAGCACATAAGAAGCCGAAGCGAACAACACACCAAACATCGCCACATCGTTCATAGGCAACCCATAAAGTGCACAGATAGCCAGCCCTAAACTTCCAAACAAGAGTGGGAAAACAAGACCAAAACCGATAATGGGCAAACTATCTTGACCCAATTTTTTGATGTATTTACCCGCTTTCCGCCCCATCTCGAACAAAAAGAAACTGAGGACGACATAAAAAGCGGTGCCATCGAAGATCGGTTGCCAAAAATCTTTGGTGGCTGAACCGAAAAAGTAGCCAACAATAAGCATGCCAGTCATAATCAGTATGCTACGGTCAAACAACAGCTTTTTGAACCCACCACTACTGTTACCGGTGCGACTCAAAAATATAAGACCAACGATAATAGCGGGGACCTCCATCAACACCAACCACGCGGCCGAAAGAGGATTAACAGCAATCCCTGATTCTGTAAAGATCGCAATGGCTGCAGCATAAGTGCCCACACTAACAGACCCTTGATGAGCCGCCCATGAAATACGTGTTTGGTCAGAGAACTGTGTAAACCGTGTCAAAAGAGTGTAAGCGATAAAGAAGATAATTGTGGATACAACGATGCTAATAATGCCGGTGTCTAATACCGCCATCAGCCCTTGTTCTCCCACTTTTGTCCCCCCTTCAAGACCGATACTAATCAGTAAATAAATACTACACGCCTTGTAAGCCAAGAAACGCCATCTGGCAATTTCATCTGATCTGCCCATGCGACTAAGAATGATCGTTAATGCAATACCAGCGACAAAGACAGCAATTAGAATGGTGGACATCGTATTCTTCTCTCTACTATTTATTATTAATTGACAGAAAAAGTCGTAAAAAACGACATAGTGGAATTTCAACACCTTCGCCAATACGAATCGCCTAATTAGATCGGCTCCCCCCTATCAGGAAAAAGTGAGGGAGGTGGATTAACGCCCCTCCCCCACTCCCAATGGGAGTGGGGAGCTTTTGATCCGACGCGAATTTATTGTATCAGGCAAAGAATTTTTTGATTTAGCGAAACGATTTGCCTTAAAAGAGTATTGAGGTACTCAAAAATGGTGAAGGTGTTGGAAAAGTAGGTGCGGTTCGATTTTAACAATACGACCAAACTGATTCAATTGTGGAAACTTGCTAAAAACCTATAAAACATCAAAACAAAATATACAACTTGGGCAAGTTGAAACAAAGCTTGCATATCATCGGCATCAAAGTTGGATTCCCCCCACGTGGCGCAGATTAATCGCCACAGTCGCGCAATGTTTCAAACGCATCGACCACCCCACTCAGCGGACGAGATGTCCCTCGGTAGATAGAGCAAATAGAAATCGACTTGATCAACTGGCAAACGGCGCAAGCTCCGCGCGCAAGCGGCAATGATCCCATCATAGCTTGCCTTCGACGGAAAAATCCTCGAAACGATACGACTCAGCAATTTCCACATTTAAACAGCAAATCAAAGGATTCCATCCAAGTAGCTCACTACATCGGCCAAGATCGGCATAAAGTAAATATGATGGTTTCTTTGTCGTGCAAATGCGAGCGCATCTCGTGCAAAATCCCGATTCCATTGCAAGGTACAATCAAAATCAGGCGGGAAAAACGCATGATTCCGCTTAATCCAATACCTTTTTGAATTCTCCGTGAGCACGGGAGCCACACCCCAGAAAAAATCACCATCAGGCAATAAGTCAGCATAGATTTCCATTAAGCGTAGATCAAAAAATGGCTGAGTAAAAAATCCGATCGCTCCCGCCTCTTTCTTTTGCTGAGCATAGGCCACTTCGTTCGCAAAGCTTTGCCGATATGGGTCAATCGCACCATACACATTTATGCTAGGCCGCGTTTCGCTCAAAAAGCGCATTAATGACAAAGAGTCATGGCGCTCCTCAGCACGACTCTCATCCCCAAACAGATCCCCCCCAACAACCAAGAGACTCGGGTGTGTCAAGGCATCAACTGTCTGCAAGATCGTTTCTGGCTCATTACGCCAGAAATCACGCGCTCGAATATGGGGGATCGCCTTATGGGTGGCGGACACGGCCGCGCAACCTTCCCAACTCCGCAATTTACAGCGGGTCAAATCAGGAATATTAATCGTATTAACAGCAGGAAAGTGATGTTGGATCAAATCAACTTCTTCACTTAAATAGTCTAAACTTCGGGGGACAAGCTCTATTGAAATTTGCATTGTGTTTCTCCTAAAAGATTTGAGAACAAGGTTACTAAGTCGGTCGGTGGCAGGTTGTTTACACACAGTACGATTATTATTTCCAAACCCGCACAAAGCAACAATTATTCAGCATTCAAGCATATTTAACGAACAATCATTTAAAAACAAGCCGTAAAACATATTTTCATTCACCAGAGCGGTATCATTTCGGGCTACAGGCCGAACGTTTCTCACATGCAAACAAAGAGCAAAACGGCTCGAATTTGGCAGAACATTTGAGTTGATGTATCGTCCTCATTGAGGTGATCACCAAATGAAATCAATCGAAGAAACCCGCTTTATCGGCCAAGAAATCACGGTCGAATTTGATAAGGAACCCGCTCTCGAAAAAAAACCACATGCCCCCAATCGTTTTATTTGGGAGAATGAAACACACACCATCACAGACACCCTCAGTGAATGGACCGACTTTGAGCGTCGCGGCCGGATGCAGACCAATATGCGGCCGGAAAACGCCCGTCGTGCCCGTCAAAAAGGATCGTGGGGGGTCGGCCGTTTCTATTTTCGGGTGCGCCTAACAGACGGCCGTGTTTTTGATCTCTATTACGATCGAACCCCCAAGGGAACCCGCAATCGCAAAGGGAGCTGGCACCTATTTCGCCAAATCCTCAATCAAGCCGCATAGCAAACCTCGTCTTCCGCATCACAGTCGCCTACATATCCTCCTCATTCACAAACCTATTACAAAATGGGTCTCTGGACTCATTTCAACCGCACTTGTTTCAGCTAAATTCAAGGTAGCCAAAGAAACCAAGTAAGGACACCAAGTAAGGACACCAAATATAAATTTGGAGGAAACACAATGATTAAAACCGCCGATACGATCTCGGTCATAAAGAAAAAAGCAACACACCCAACCTATAAATTCGGTACTATCCACATCATCATTCCCCTATTCAGCTTTATATTTTTGTTTAGCCTGATTATCTTCTTATTATATCAAGGTTCCCATCTTGTTCTACCCGCCGGAAACAATATTCACGCACTTCGGTTTATAGGAGGAGAGACCATCATTCATGGGAGTCAATTAACGTGTCAGCCAGATGAGGCAACTCCCAACATGACAAGTTGCCACATGAATCTCGATGGGCAACAACTCCGTCTATCTGTCACGCCAGCATATGCCCCTTGGGGGCCCGCCAATCAATGTACCGGAAAATGGGGCGGCCTAGATATCTACTGCTATCGCGCCCATGCCTCAGGAGGAGAGCTTCCTTATGTTGTGGAAATCACAAATATCGAAGCAAGATATGCCGTCGATAACAATGCCTTTCAATATCATGATTGGCGACTCTTTATGGTGCGCTATAACATCTCTGAAAATCAAACAATGGTCATCGCGGCCGGTGTTCTGGCCACATTAGCCATTTTTTCTATCCAGCTCATTCCCAACCGCCTATCAATGTATGTTTCCAGCCAACCATTGACCCAGACCCTCAATCATTGGGTCGTTTATCTTAGTATATGCTTGTCACTTCCCACCATGTTTCTCTTCGGTATGGTCTTGAGCAATGGGAACTATTCAGAGGAGCGGTTAACCGGCAACTTGATTCTTGCTCTTCTCGGTATGGGCATTTGCTATCTCATCGGCCGTGTAATTTGGCAATTAAGCACAACTCAAAAAGTTCTGGCGGACAGATGGCAAGTCATCGAGCTCAAAGCGTGGTTGTCATGGACACTGTTTTGCCTGTCAAACTTAGCGATTATTGTCATTTTCATCCTATTTAACTTTTTCGACTAATGACCTTTTTTCACCTCAGCTTTCGCTGGCAACTGGTAATTTTGTCAGCTCTTATTTCTACTGCGATTATTTTCGGGTTCGCCGTTCCTGTCAGTCGAACCCTTCGCACCAATCAGGTCGATAAAATTTATAACGACTTAAGAGCAACTGTTTATCAAGGGGTTCGCTACCAAGCGGATGGCACAATCGATCTCACCCAGCTGGTGTCAGATTCAGACATCATCATTTTTTGCGACTTTAAACGAGCACTCAGCCCGACAGCGATTCGGGTGACAAGCGAAAACGCGCTAGCTAACTGCAATCCAAATGAACGGTTCATCGAATTTCCAACCGGAACATCGACAGCAAAAGCCTATAATCAACTTTATTCCATCTCGGTCTGGGATGCCCAAGACCGCTTGGTCACGGCCGTACCCGCCACGTTCGCCAACCAAGTCGCTCAGTGGGCTATATCCCCCCTACAATTGCTCAGTCAATCACAACCAACAAATAACGTATCAGCCATTCCAGATCGCTATATCTACCGTCCTAACAGTGGAGAGCAAGCACAGAACAATAGTGGCTTGGTCACACTCTACACAATCCCACTATTTAATGCGGATAAATCAGAGAAAGTCGGTTCTGTCATGCTAGAAATCCAACCGGAAGAACAGCAGACATTCGGTCTAATCCAAGGTCTATTGGTTTGGTTTGTCCCACTAGCGATGCTTGTCGGTTACATTTTAGCATCAATCGTCTCGAGTCAACTCCACGCCCGCATCGCACGTCTCCAACAAGCGACCACCGTTTGGGCCGCAGGCGATTTTTCTTATCGCATCCCCCAACTCACACAGGATGCGCTCGGCCGGTTCGGTCAAGACCTCAATCAAATGGCTAATCAGCTCGAAACCCTAATCGAAACCCAATCGCTGTTGGCCCAAGTCGATACACGCCAACGGCTCGCACGCGATTTACACGATTCGGCAAAGCAACAGCTCTTCGCAGCTTCGATGCAGTTAACAGCCACCCAATTATTGATCGACTGCGATCCAGCCAAAGCGAAAGAGCATGCGCAACTCGCGGGTGACTTAACCAAACAAGCGCAACGGGAATTAGCGATTATCATCGAGGAGCTCCGACCGCTTCAGCTACAAGAAAGTGATTTCGCCACGGCCGTACAGCAAATCTTAAATGGTTTTACCACCCAACATCAAATCACGGCCGACTTAAACAGCACCATCACGACCCCCATTCCGGTCGAGATAGAAAACGGACTCTTCCGTATCCTGCAAGAATCCCTCAGCAACATTGCCAAACATAGTCAAGCCAACCATGTACATGTCGATTTAGCCACAACACCGGAAACATTCATGTTAATGGTCCAAGACAACGGCCGTGGCTTTGCGCCACATCAAACAGCAACCGGATTCGGCCTGCAATCAATTACCCAGCGCAGCCAAAAGCTAGGTGGCACAGCCGACATCTCTAGTCAACCGGAAGCAGGGACCACCATTATGGTTCATATTCCTGTCACCTCATAAAATTTACATCTATAAAAGATATAGAAAGATATGGAAAACAACGAAACAATCACCATTCTACTTGTCGATGACCATGAAATCGTACGCCAAGGGGTCCGCGCCGTCCTAGAGCTTATCCCTCACTTCACGGTGTTAGGCGAAGCGGAAAATGGGGAAACGGCCGTGCAGTTCGCTACACAACATGCCCCCAATGTCGTCCTCATGGACCTCATCATGCCCGGCATGGACGGCATCGCAGCCACCCGCGAGCTTAAAAAAGCGAGCCCCCGCTCCCAAATCATCATCCTAACATCCTTCCACGAGGACGCTCATATCTTCCCCGCCATTCGTGCTGGCGCTCTTTCTTATCTACTCAAAGATGTCGATGCCCAAGACCTAATTAAAGCGATCCAAATGGCGGCCAACGGGGAAGCGGTTCTTCATCCCCATGTCGCCAATCGAATTATGGCCGAAATCAAAGGAAGCCAAAGCGACAAAATCAATCCCTTTACCGAACTCAGCGCCCGCGAACTCGAAGTGTTACGCCTTATCGCGGCCGGAAAAACCAACGCCATCATCGCCGAAGAGCTCGTCATCAGCCTCAAGACGGTCAAACGCCACGTCAGCAACATCCTCGGCAAGCTCCACCTACACGACCGCACTCAAGCGGCCGTCTACGCTTGGCGCGAAGGAGTCGTCAAAAAATAAAAAAGGCTTCCCGCAACGAGAAGCCCTTTTTCCTTTTTAATTTTTCCTTTTCCCTTTTCTACATCATCCCAGCCAACATATCTTTCACAGAATCAATCGTCGGTGTATCGATCTTGGCCACGGCCGCATCGACCTCATCTTGGGTCATTTCATGACGCTCCAAGTTGCCAGCAAAGTAATCTTGATAAGCCAACATATCGAAATTGCCATGACCACACATATTGAAGAGAATCGTTTTAGACACACCTTCTTCTTTCGCTTTATTCGCCGCACGGATCACAGAGGCAACCGCATGGTTCGCTTCTGGCGCAGGAATAATCCCTTCCGCTTTGGCGAACATCACACCCGCTTCAAATGATTCAATCTGGTCGATCGCTTCCGCACCGATCAAGCCATCCGCTTTCAATTGGCTAATCAAAGCACCTGCCCCATGATAACGCAAACCACCCGCATGAATTTTCGCCGGAACAAACGTATGGCCCAACGTATACATCGGCAACAGCGAGGTCATCCCAACCCCTTCAAATTTATAGTAAATTTTCGCGGGAGTATCCAGTATTTTTTCCAAGTTGCGGGCCCGAAACATCGGGGTCGGCCGCCACAACGTATACGCTTCACGTACTTCCTCTGGAATCTCAACCCATGGGTCACCAGACACCTCTTGTTTAATCAATTCCATCGGGAAAAGAGGAGCTAACGCTTCAGGGCCGATCGGTTCACCCGTGCCCGGGTTTAAGGGAGGCAGTGGTGGATTCGGCATATCGGCAACGATATTGTACCAATGTGTAGGGATCTCACTTTCGCTTAAAGTGATTTTGCGGGGTTCAGATATTCAACCATCTCCTTGAACTTTTGTACAACTGTAAAAACAAGATTTGAAACGCATTGTAGTTAAGATTTAAAGATGGGCAAATCTTAAGAGTGCGTTATGCTAAAGCGCAAAATATGAAAGATGAAGTATGAAATATGAACAGGTTGTGACTCAGCTAAGACTCATCTCTATCCCCATCATTCGTCCCTATCCCTTTATTGCTAATAAATCTCAGTAATCATCAGGAAAACACAAATGTCTCAAGCTCGCGAATTCGATGTTGTTATCTGGGGAGCCAGCGGCTTTACCGGCCGTCTTGTTGCCGAATATCTATATAAAAAATATGGTGTTGACCAAGAGGTAAAATGGGCGATGGCCGGCCGGAATCAGACCAAGTTGGAACGGGTGCGCGACCAAGTGGCCGATAGAGAAGTGCCACTCATTCTCGCCGACAGTCACGACGAAGCGAGTCTGCTCGAAATGTCCGGCCGGACCAAAGTGATCTGCACCACGGTTGGCCCTTATGGCAAATACGGCTCAAAACTGGTCGCCGCTTGTGTGGCACAAAAAACCGATTATTGTGATCTCTGTGGCGAAGTACCGTGGATGCGCCAGATGATCGACCAGCATCATGAAACCGCCCGCGCTAATGGCACAAAAATCGTCCACACCTGCGGCTTCGACTCGATCCCGTCCGACATGGGGGTTTATTTCGTACAAAAAGAAGCGATGGCCCAAACCGGCCAACCGGCCCAAGAAATCAATATGCGGGTCCGTAGCTTCTCCGGTGGTGTGAGTGGTGGCACGCTCGCTTCCTTATCGGACTCTGTCGAAAAAGCGTATAAAGACAAAGAACAATTCCGCACCCTCATAGACCCCTATGGCTTAAACCCGACCGACTATCGCAGTGGGCCAGACGGCCGTGATCTCCAAGCCGTTGTGTATGACGAAGCGAGCGACGGCTGGATTTACCCCTTTATCATGGCGGGTATCAATACCAAAGTGGTCCGTCGTAGCAACGCGCTCGCCGGTTTCCCCTACGGCCGCAACTTTCGCTATGACGAAGCAACCATGAGCGGCCCCGGTGTCAGCGGCCGTTTAAAGGGGATCGCAGCGGCCGTGCCGCTCGGTATCGTCGCCGGTGCAAAACCGGGTTCGCTCCTTAAAAAGACAATCGATGCTGTTCTCCCCAAACCGGGTGAAGGTCCTTCCCAAAGCGCACGTGAAAACGGCTACTATAATCTTCGTTTCTACACGACTTTGGCGGACGGGAGCAAAGCACTGGGCAAAGTCACCGGAGACATGGACCCCGGCTATGGCTCAACCGCGAAAATGATGGGCGAAGCGGCCGTATGTTTAGCCCAAGATGAGTTGCCGGAAACGGCCGGGGTATTGACACCGGCCGTGGCCATGGGAGACGCGCTTCTGCATCGGCTCGAAACAAATGCGGGATTAACGTTTGATTATCAAGCCGATTAATCAACGCGAATTGTTGACCATACTGTAGGCGACCGCCCCGTTCCGGCGGTTATCTCCAGCGGCTGTTAACTCACCTGCATCGTCACGCCCCACGCTGTGTGTCCCGCCAAAATACATGCTCCGCTTATCCCAGCGGTTTACCGCATACCCCAATGATTCTAAATCATCAATCGAAGCGGAGTTAATCCCCAACTCGCATTGCAATATGCGGTTCTCCAGATGAACGCGAGGAGCATCAATCCCCTCTTGCAAGGGCATCCCGAAATCAATCACGTTAGAAATGACCTGTAAAATCGCACTGCGAATGCGAATGCTACCACCGCTACCCACAACCAATTTCGTTTGACCATCTTTTAATACGACAACCGGCGTCATCATCGTAAAGATTCGTTCACCAGGGGGCATTTCATGAAATCCAGCCGGATGCAGGTCTTCTTCCCCAAGCATATTATTGGGAATAAATCCGGTATTTTCGAGAACATAGCCGGCCGATTCTCCGGCCGTGGTCGTCAAGCCGACCGTCATCCCAGCCCCATCAATCACGCTCAAATGGCTCGTATTATTCGGCCCTGAACGCTCGACCATGATCCGACTCGGCCGGCCGCGCATCAGCGCATTCATAATCACCGTGGCGAAATCAGCCACAAATTCATCTTGTAAGAAGCGCCGCGTCGCTTCTTCAAGCGGTACATGTTTGCGCACCATATCCCAATGAAGACGTGCACGGCCGGTTGCAGCCATCGCTTCAAGTAACAATTGCAAGTGATCCGATGACCCATAGCGAAAACGAGGGAGATTAAAATAGCCCAACAGTTTTAGCGTAAATGCGGTTAAAACACCGCCGGACGAACTCGGTTTGGGTAGCAAAATATCATAGCCGCGATATTTGATCCGTGTCGGTTTATGGGTGGTCACTTCGTATTCGGCCAAATCACGACGGGTCAGCAATCCGCCGTTCGTTTTTTGATCCGCCACAAGCGCTTTGGCTAAACGGCCGTGGCGCAATGAGTTGGCCCCTTCCTCTATGATCAGTTTCAGCGTCTCGGCCAAATGCGGGATAAACAAAGGGTCATCCGCTTCGATAAATTTCCCATCTTTTTCAAAAATCTGGCGCATGCTTTCTGTATGGGTATAGAGCGGATAAAGCAATTTACAGGTCGATGCTTGGAATTGATCAAGCGGGATCGCCGCGCTAGCTAACTTGAGTGCGGGCTGTAACACCGCTTGCAGTGAAAGCTGACCATATTCTTGGTGCATTTGGCATAACCCGAAAATATTACCGGGGACAGCAACCGAACCACGGCCGAGGTAAAAATCTTGCGTGGTCGCCCCAAAATCGATCGTTGTTTTGGCGAAATCGAGTTTTGTATGATCAATTACCCCGTAACCAAGCCCCGGCATGTTGCTAAAAAAGTCGTACACTTTCCCTTCTTGCTTCGCCGGATCATAAATCTGAGCGATCCCACTACCGCCCAAATGGACCACCCCGATTTCAGCGATAAATGACACAAACGACGCCCCCACCGCTGCATCTACCGCATTCCCACCTCGATCTAAAATGTCCGCTCCCGCTTGTGCGGTTAATTTATCCCCAGCCGCTACTACTCCTGCCATAAATACCACTTATCCTTTTCCGTTTTAATCGAATAACAATTCATTAGCCAATCGGCTCACACGCCTCTTGCCAAGCATTAGGAATGGGGGTTAAGTTTCCAGACACCACACCGCCAACAATAGCACATGTGGGGTCACAATCTCCCAGCCCATTCAGGGTGAGCCAAATCGCTTCTTGAAAGTAACCTATTCTCTCACCAATACACCAAAGCGCAAAGGGGGCGGTATCTTGGGGGTCCACGAACAAGTTGTCATCAAAATTTTTTTACCCTCCAAGGGGGTTTTGCAGCGGCTTCGCCGCTGCAAAACCCCCTTTAATTGCCCCGATTTTCGTGCCGGAGGCACGAAAATCGGGGCAAATTGGATAACAAAGCATATGCTTGTTCGGAATTTTTAGTTATGTTAACTTTTCTGACAGGTTGTTCGTGCGGCCGCATCAATCATAAATCGTGACGGGACAAATTAATGTAGCGTGTATTTACATCGTCAAGACGATGCCCTAACAAAATTGAAATATTGCGCATCACCTTCATACCGATACGGGGATAGCGGTTAATGAGGTTTTCGAAATCTTGATACTTTAATGCTGCAACTTTGGCATCGGTATGCACCACGGCCGTGGCCCCATATGGCTTACGAGAGACCAGTGAAATTTCTCCCATAAATTCGCCCGGCCGGATATAACCTAAAATCGCCGACCCATCATTGCTAATGATTTCCAACTCCCCTTCGATCACCATATAAAAAGCATCTCCCCGCTCACCGGCTCGGGCCAAAACGTCGCCCGCTTGGCAGTCACGAACTTGACACACGCTCGACACTTTCTCCATTTCACCATCCGCTAAGCCGGTAAAAACAACCATTTCTCGGGTCGCCTCGGTCACTTCCATCCCGATCCGCTTGTCTTCAAACCCTTTACGGACCAAGTTAAAAACCTCACGACTCGGTTCGGTCAGTTGTGCCTGATCGATACGCAAGGGGACATAGAGCTTGGCCATCTTTATCGTATCTAACCGCTCGACTTCATGAAACACAAATGAGGGACAATAAGCGACCGGTACAAACCCCAAACTGCTTAACGTGCGCTGGATATCGGGGACATAAGCGCTGACCGTTATTTCGACATATTCTGCCCGGTATCGACTCCGCGCTCGATTATCAAGTTCTTTGAGCAAGAAACCGGACACTTCGTTACTTAAACCGATTAACTCAAGCACTTTGATCGAGCGGCCGATCGGATCAATCGCAAAGCCGATAGCCCCCACAATATGACCGTTATCACGAGCAACCAAATAATGGGAATTGCGCGCTTGTACCATAAAGAGGCCGTAGGACAGTTGCAAATTGCCAAACACTTGTCGGCCGGACAAACGGCCGCGCTCAATCCGCAACAATGAGGGTAATCCACCCTCTTTTAGCTCCTCAACATCGAACGTCACATCGATCGGATACCCATTGACATCATCTACAGCGATCAAATCGGCATTGAAGCGCAGGTTTTCCAGCGCCAGCTGACCGAGCGCGAACGCTTCTGGAATCACGCGGGGGTTGTTACGGCGCAAATCACGAGCCGGTCCAAATGTTTGACCGGTCAACACCAAGCTTTCTCGCTCATACAAAATAACTTTTTGTGGCAAAAACCCGATCGGTTGCAAATCGAATTTATGGGAAATTTGCTGAGCAAAAGGGTGAGCGGTACGACATTCAGCCAAACCGAAATGGAGTCGCCTATCCGCGAAATCGAGACGGGCTTGCATGAGTGCCGAGCCGACCCCATCACCACGCAGGTCAGGGTCAACCGCCAAACGGCCGAATTCGCCACATAAATCAGAGAACGCCCCCACTTCAAAATAGACAGAAGCGGTGCCCACCACTTCCCCATCGAGTTCAGCCAAAAGCGAGAGATAGCTATCCTGATAAATACTTCGTTTCAACCATTCATCACTATAAAATTCTTTGTATGGATAATCTTCTCCATAGCAACGATAAAATAAAGCGCGAATCGCTTCGAGATCGTCTTCGGTAATCTCACGGACATGGACCTTGTTGTTCACCATGGGCTTCATTGACGCGGTGTAAAATAATATTTGATGGTAGCTTGAATTGTTACAGGCTTTGGTGCTATTTATGTGTTGTATATTGCCATCAGGTATGATACCTGACGCTTTTCAACAATTTTGTTGTGCAATTGTAATTATTCAGCATTAGTCGTTTTCGTTTTGCCCCCTCCTATGATGTGATGAGGGATTGGGTGAAATGGGATTTAAATAATTTCCCCTCTCACCCATCCCCTCTCGCTCAATAGAGAGGGGAGCCAAGAAAGCGACTGAATAATTACGTGCAATTTATAGTTTAGCAACTTTTCTCTTTTTTGTAAGCTGATTTGGGGAAAATCGGGTCACACAGATTTAATGCCACAGGTGATTATATGTCAAAAGGTCTTGTCGATATTCGTGTACGTCAACGGGAATTTTTATTAGCTATCAGTCGGGCATTAACGGCCGAATTAGATTTAGGGGATGTTCTACGTACCATTTTGCAAGCATCAGTTGAGTTTATTTCTGGCTATGCCGGTCTTGTGGTCTTGGCAGACCCGACCGATCACCGTTTCCGCGTTGCGGCCGCGCTGGGTATCCACAAAGAAGCGATAGAAAGTCAGCCAGCACTCGTTTCGGGCATCCCCTATACGGCCGGACAAGAACAAGATTTTTTACCGATCATCGGGGAAGAAATACAGGCACTGTCCCGTTTAGTTAGCGTCCAACTTGACGTCTCCCAAACCCTTTTACTCCCGATGCAAAGTGGCGACACCCTTATCGGAATGGTCTATGTCTTCCAAGATCAAAATTTCGTCTTTACCGGTGATGCCGCAAAATTACTGCAAAGCTTTGCCGACCAGGCGGCGATCGCCGTCAAAAACGCACGTCTATACGAACAAGTCATCTCTGAAAAGCAACGATTAAACGCCATATTACAACAAAGTGCCGATGGGGTTATGATCCTTGATGCCGCGCTCAACATTGAAGTGTTTAACAAAGCACTCAGCCATATCACCGGCTTCCGTGCCTCGGAAGTGCTGAACTATCACCACGATGACATTATCAAGCTACACAATCTGCGCACAGAAGAAAATTTGCACGACGCAATCGCTCGTGGCTGGCCCGAAGCGGGGTCCCATTCTCTCTATGTGGAAGGCGATATCAAAAAGCCAAATGGAGATGTCGTTACGATTGGGGCAACATATGCCCCCTTGTTAAATGTACGTGACCGGATGATTAATATCATCGCCAATGTGCGTGACCTCACCCGTTATCGCCAAGAAGAGCAACTGCAAAAAACTTTTATTTCGGTCGTCAGTCATGAGCTAAAAACGCCGGTTTCTATTATCAAGGGGTATGCCGGAACACTTAAACGAAAAGATGCCAATTGGCCACGTGACGTTATGGAAGAGTATCTGGGGGTAATCGAAGAAGAAGCGGACCAACTAACCGACTTGATCGATAATCTACTCGAAGCCTCACGTCTACAAGCGGGAACATTCAAACTGAATATGACCGATAGCATTTGCTTGAGCACACTCGCTCGTCGCACCGCAAAAAAATTCGGCACCCAAACAGATGATCATACTTTTGAGCTGGATTTTCCAGAAAAATTCCCAGAAGTCATGGCCGATGAGCGGCGCTTAACCCAAGTGTTTAACAATTTGGTCAGCAATGCGATTAAATATTCTCCAAGCGGTGGCGTGATCAAAATTGGTGGTACAATTCAAGACGATTACGTAAACGTTTCCATCACTGATCCAGGGATCGGCATACCCGCCCATGAAAGCCATCGCATTTTTCAAAAGTTCTCTCGTTTAGACAATGATTTAAGCCGTAAAACGGAAGGCACTGGCCTCGGTTTGTTTTTAACCAAGGCGATTGTAGATGCGCACAACGGCCGTATCTGGTTCCATGGCAACACAGACCCACAAGCGGGAGAAACGGGCACCACTTTTACATTTTCACTCCCCAAATAATCAATCTGTACAGCCGTAATCAAATAAAAATCTGTCTACACGAACAATATCTTCGCCATTTTTAGACACGTATGACAAATGACTTGCCTTTAAGGTAAATTTGTCCATTGCATTAAAAATATCTCAGGCAGATCGCTCAATGATTTTTAATTCGCGTCTGATCAAAAACGTCCCTCTCCTGTTGGGAGAGGGGCGCAAATCCAATTAGACGATTCGTATTGGCGAAGGTATTGCACTAAGCAACTAAAAATTCTAACAACCCAGCGAACAGAGGAGAGATAGAGATTCCTATCTCCTTTCTCTCTTCTCTTTTCTCTCTACTCTCATCTAGGTGATTGAATGCAAACGCAAGTAAATTGTCCAAATTGCCGGACCCCATTTCCTACGCAAGTTTTCCAAATTGTAGATGCCCAGCGACAACCAGAGCTTAAACAAATGTTACTAGCTGGTGCTCTTAACGTCGCGAATTGCCCCAACTGTGGTGCTCAAATTCCACTCGGTGCCCCCCTGCTCTATCATGATGCGGAACATGAACTGATGATGGTTTATGTCCCGATGGAACTCAACTTGCCGATGCATGAGCAAGACCGTTTGGTAAGTCAGTTGACCAAGGCGATTGTTGATAGTGTCCCACAAAATCAGGTCAAGGGGTATATGATCCGGCCGCCCCAAATGATGCTCTCTATGCAAAGCTTTATGGAAAAAGTGTATGAGACAGAAGGGATTACCCCTGAAATGCTACAGCGCCAGCGGGACCAATCTCAGCTTCTCCAAGAACTTGTCACCGTAGAACGGGAAGAACGGAATCAAAAAATAGCGGACAAAGCGGACCTCATCGACGAATCATTTGTGGCGATGGTCCAAAGCAATTTGCAAGCGATCGAACAACAAGGGCAAAATCCACAAGTCCAAGATGTGTTCGTTAAAATCAGCAATTTGCAAGCGTATCTCTTCAAAAACACCGAGGTCGGCCGTGAATTTATGACAGCTCAAGTTGCTCTGGCTAAGTTCCAAAAAGAGGCACAAGCGGCCGGTGGCTTAAACCTAGAGCTATTGCTAAAACATCTTTTGCTCAACCTAGATAATGAGCGGGTTCAAGACTCGATCATCCGTATGGGGCAACAAGGGATTCGATATGAACTCTTCGATCTGCTTACCACAGAAATCGACGGAGAAGAAGACGAAGCGCGCAAAGAACAAATGGTTGCACTGCGCGAAAAATTACTCATGCTTTTTGAGAGCATGCAAAGCCAAGCTCAAGAATTGATGGAAAAAGCGAAGGGGACACTAGATATTTTGCTCGCGGCCGGACAAAACTTGCCAACAGCGATCCAAAATAATGCGGCCGATATCGATGAAAACTTCCTCTATTTCCTTGAAGCAAGCATCAATCAAGCGGAACAACAAGGGGATTCAAATCAAGCCTTCCAATTGAAACAGTTACAAAGTGGCCTCATGGCGGAAGCGGAAAAACAACTTCCACCGGAAGTTCGCTTGATCAATTCAATCGTTAAAGCGGAAACGGATGACCAGTTAAAAATGGTATTGCGCCAAATCCCTCAAGCGGAACGGCCGCAAACCAGCCAACTACTTGAAGCGATGGCGGAACGAGCCGAGGAAAGCGATCCTGAAGCGGCCGCAAAATTAAAGAAAGCGAAGTCGATGTTACTGTTCTTGTAGGAAGAAAGAGTAGAGAGACAGAATGCGCAGTGGGGTCGCACGCACGGTCCTAAACTGAGAAACAAATGGCTTGGGCAAGAAAACACCCAAGCCATTATTTTTTACCATAGAGCCTTCACACACCCTGCTGCCAAGCCAACACATCAACGTAGCTCAAGACATAAAGAAGTGCCGCTCCGTTTACCTTGGCAATTCCCCCTTCTAGGGATAAATCAAGTAGCGACATCTCGCCGAAAAATGCGCCTGCTCCTAAAGCGTGTTTGACCTGACCGTGATCGGCATCGCACAGCAAGACTTGTCCTTCAACAATACCAAACAGGGTTTCTCCAGCTTGGCCGGCTTGATGAAGGATTGTTTGATCCGGTGCTCGAAAACGGGTCCAATCGGCCGTTAAATTAGCGATTTGCGCCGCTGTTAGCTCTGAAAATAGTGCCTGACTAGGCAGATACCGTTGGCTCATCGATTCCTCCTTGTTTTAGTGGCAAACAAAATGACACAATCGCCCCACCGTCGGGGGCATTCTCCGCCCAAATCCGGCCATGATGAGCTTCTACCAATCCCTGTGCGATCGCTAAGCCCAGCCCTGCTCCGCCCGCTTCGCGGGTTCGTGCCTGCTCACCACGATAAAATTTTTCAAAAATTCGGGCTAAATCATCTTCCGGAAAACCGGGGCCACTGTCTTTAACAGTAACCTCAACCCCTCGTTGGTCGTCGGCCGTCACGGCTGATACCTGTATCCGACCACCGGCCGGTGTATAGCGCAAGGCGTTCCCCACCAAATTATTGAGAACTCGCTCAATTTTTCGCGCATCCAGCACAACACGCCCTAAATCGGCCGCGATGTCCCCCTGTAAAGCGATCTCTTTTTGTTCCGCAAGGAGATGGAAATGTTCAACCGTGCCAGACAGCAGATCGGTTAGATCGTGCCCCATCATGTCGAGTTTAAGACCACCCGCTTCTAATTGAGCCAATTCAAAAAGATCATCCAGCAATCGATCAAGGGCCAAAATATCCTGACGCATATTTCGATAATATCGCTGGCGTGTATCATCGTTGGTCACGACACCATCATGTAGCGCTTCGATCATGGCGCGAATGCTGGTCAGAGGGGTGCGCAGATCATGGGATACCCAAGCGACCAAATCCCGCCGCATTTGTTCCGCCTCACGGCGAGTTTGCTCCGCTTCGCGCAACTGGGTGGTCATCTGATTAAACGATTGGGCGATATGGGCGACTTCATCACGGCCGTTGACCGGCACCTGCTGTGTAAAATCCCCGCTCGCCACATCATTAAGCGTGTTAGAAAGTTGGGAAAGCCCATCTGTGACACGGGCGGTAACAGAAAAGCCAAAAGCGGTTGCGATAATCGCAGCAAAAACAAGCAAAATAATCGCCAAATAAAAATCATGGGGCTCGAAAAACATCAGCCGTGCCCCGTTCCAGACGTTAAAAAGCACCAATGCGGCGGTCCAAACATAGGCGAAAATCAGGCTAAATTTAAGCGAATAGGACCAGTTGGCAATCATGACATAAATGGCGAAGCCTAAGCCGATCGACACGGCCGAAACGGTCGCAAGTTCCCAAACCAATGTCGATATATCATCCATGGGGGCTTGCAAAAGCTGGACCATCAACAACGAGGTAACGATCAATCCAGCCACAATCCCTGTGACCAAAATCAATACAGTCCGGCCGATGGCCGGTCCGTTTTCTAATATTTTTTTCGAATCTAAAATCATAGGAGTAAAGAGAAAAGAGTAGAGAGAGGCTCAAGCAGGATTTAGGATCAAGATGTGATCTTTCTCACGATTCACACATTACCCATCTCTGGTCGCTTCGAACTTATATCCGACCCCCCACACCGTGAGCAACCAACGCGGCTTGCTTGGGTCTGGCTCTAGTTTTTCACGCAAACGGCGAATATGTACGGTCACGGTACTCGAATCAACAAAATCAGAAAAGCCCCAAACACTATCCAACAACTGGGTGCGACTAAATACCTGATTCGGATACTGAGACATGTGCCACAATAGATTAAATTCGGTCGATGTCAGGTCGATTTTCGTCCCATCGACTTTCACATCGTAACTACTCGGGTTGACGGTCAGAGAGCCTTGATCAAATGATACATCGGTTTGTACCATCTCTTCTTTCGGCTTAATACGGCGCAAAACTGAATGAACCCGCGCAACGACCTCGGCCGGTGAAAATGGTTTGGTCACATAATCATCAGCTCCCAGTTTCAAGCCGTGAATGCGATCAACCTCTTGTTTCTTGGCAGAAAGGACAATAATCGGCAAATCGATCCCTTCATCTCGCAGATGGCGAATAATAGCC
>WTJY01000335.1 GCA_011524645.1 Anaerolineales bacterium
GGGAATGACAATCGTTAATTGATCAAGTCCCACCAAATCCGACAGGGCTAGGAAAAATTTAGCATACAAGCGATTCAACCTGGTCGATTTTTACGAGAAATTGGAGAAATAAAATGAGTACAGCATTGACCATACGACTGCCCCGTAGTTTACATCAAGAAATAAAGCACCTAGCCCAAATAGAAGGTGTATCTATCAACCAGTTTTTGACATTAGCGGCTGCAGAAAAAATAAGCGCACTACGTACAATAAGTCACCTTGAGAGTGAAGCAAAGTTAGGGTCTCGTCAAGATTTTGATGCGTTTCTAAACGCCATCCCAAAGAATGAACCAGACGCGGAAGACAAACTGATTTAACTTAATCACGATTATGTAGAACACGTAAATAAACTGATACTGCCGAAATTTGGTGGGATAAGTGTAAATCGTTCAAAAATAGTCGATTTACAGGGGTGTCATCCCCGCGTAGGCGGGGATCCACCGCTCAAACAGAGTTGGATTCCCACCTTCGTGGGAATGACAATCGTTAATTGATCAACTCCCACCAAATCCGACAGGGCTAGTAAATAAAAACAGGGTGCTGTGACTCATCACAGCACCCTGTTCGCTACAAATAATTCAGAACCTTAACGGAATTTACCGATAAAGCCCCCCGCACTCAACACATTGTTATAAAAATCAACGCAGTCGGTACGGTGTACGATGTAAAAGCCGACCGGCACCACGCCACCACCTTGCAAGGAATACGCCTCGGCCGCCAAGTAAAGTGGTTCAGTATCGGTCCGTACAAACGCTTCGTTGGCTACGATCATCGCTTGTTGCATCTGATTATTAATCTCCCCTTGCTGTGTCGCAGGATCGAAATCGGTCAGGAAGCTAATCAACATCGCCCGCTGAGAGGCAGGTCCGACAAATTCGACAAACACCCGATCACCGGGCAAGCCGGTCCGTGCCAAAATCGCATTGAGGGCGATAGAAGCGGCCGTTGACTCACTCATCGGTTCACCTTGAACCCCCGGTGGGTTTTCATAACGGTAAACGGTCAAACATTGCTGGAACAGTTCACCCGCCACAAAGTTGTCAGGGTCAAGGTCGCGTGCTTGGTTCAGCATATTAATCGCCGCACCACAGTTGTTACGCAACGCATAAGACAAACCCAAACCGACCATCGCACCGATATTTTCATCATCAAGCTCTAAGGCGGCTTGATACTGTAGCTGGGCATCATAATAACGACTGCGATCAATCAGATAGTCACCATAAGCGACCAAGACATACGCTTTATCGCCGTCTAGTTCGACCGCTTTTTCAAAGCTCGCTTCCGCTTCGTCATATTTTTCCAGCTGAGCCTGTACCAACCCTAAGTCGAGATAGAGCTGAGCATCCGCTTCGTCAAATTCGAGCGCGGACAAAAACTGCTCTTCCGCTTCTTCAAAACGGGCTTCGTTGGAATACGCACGGCCGAGCGCCAAACGTGCGCCGGTGCTGTATGGGTACAGGTCAAGCGCAACTTGGAAACTTTCGATGGCCGCGGCCGTCTCTTCTTGGCGCAAATGGGTATACCCTACAAAAATATGGGCAAACGAGGAATAGGGATAAAGCTTGAGCACTTTTTCAAATTCAGCGCGGGCTTCGATGTAATTCCCTTCGCTAAACTCGACGCGACCACGGCCGAAATAGCCGCTCGTCCCTTCAATGTCACGATCAATCGCCAGCTCAAACGATTCCAAAGCCAAGTCGTATTGCTCACTGTCGAGATAGACAAACCCACGGCAACTATAGCCGTTCGATTCTTCGGGCAGTGCTTCGACAATTTGGTCGCAGAGGGCCAACGCGGTTTCATAATCTTCTTCACCAGAATAGTAGCTAGACTGAGCCGAAATGGTACGCAAGAAATCAGGGTCACGTTCTAAAGCGTCTTCGAGGAGTTCAAGTTGCTTGACCCGATCTTCATTGAGTTCAAATTCTAGAACGATTTCATCTTCCCCTTCATCGGCCGTTTCATCGGCCGTTTCATCGGCCGTTTCTTCAGCGGCCGCATCCTCCCCTTCCGCCCCTTCTTCAGCGGCGATAACGACAACACCACTTTTATCCGCACTCCGGCCGTAGTAGCGGGAGCGGGACAAGATGACCGGAATGAAATCGCCATACGATTCATAAGTTTCGATGATGATACCTTCAGCCAGTTCATCGTCGAAGCGGGAGCTGTAAGCGGATGCCAAAGTCAATTCCGCTTCGGCAAAGGTTTCTTGTTCAGCCGCAACGGCAAGTTCGGCCGTGGTCACCGCTTCATCGACCAAACCGACATTGAGCTGGGCTTGAGCCAAAGCGGTCAACGCCCAAGCGTTTTCACCATCAAGCTTCACCGCCGCTTCGGCCGTATCGAGCGCATTGTCGGGCAACCCCTCGATCGTTTGCATGAGTGACAATACCGCCACCACATAGGGGTCTTCGGGTGCCACTTGGGCACCCTTAATCGCTTCTTCCAGTGCTTGATCCGTCTTATCATAAAAATAAGAGTGGAGCATAGCGAGACGGGCATACCCACGGCCGTCGGCCGGATAGGTATCGACCATTAATTGATAAGCGGCTTCCGCCCCTTCCCAATCACTCATTAAAAAGAGGTCATCCCCATCATCCAGAAGTGAGCCGAGCGGCACGGCGGTCGCGGTCGGCACCACGGTCGGGGTCGGGAGCAGTGTGCTCGTCGGCACAGCGGTTTGGGTCGGCACCGCCGTGTGGGTCGCGGTCGGTGTATTCAGGTCGCTCGGCGTTGACTCAGGAGCCGATGCGTCACAGGCCACCATCAAGATGGCCCCAAGTATAAGCAAGGTCCAACGTAAAATTTTCATTTTCTATCCTGTAAGATCGTTACTGAGTGAACGCAAAGCTTTCTAGCATCGCATCAAAGATCGGCCCATATTTTTCGGTGTCTTCGGTCCGCATTGTCGCCGCAAAAATATAAGAGGTATCCCCTACATTGAGATAAACCTGTACCACGGTGACCGGAATTTCGCGTAGCCGATCATCAAGTGCGGTCCATGTAAAAGTGCTACGAATCCCGGAACGGCCGCCAACGCGGTATGAAATCTGTTCGATCTCTTCGAAATCTCGCAAAGTCGATGGCGGATCAAAGGCACGGGACAATTGGGACGTCGTCAGATCTAATCCTTCCAAGACGATCAAATTAAAATTAGCCCGATAATCTTTGTCGAGTGGTCCAAGCAACAGGAGTGGAAATTCATCACCCGGATCAACCGATTGAAGCCAATCTTCCGGATAGCTAATCGCAAATTGATGATCTGTATCTTCCCAAGTGCGGAACCCTTCGGCCGCTTCAGGGATACGCTGTAAATCAACGGTGCGACTTTCCGCAATTTCAACAAAGTCAACATAGACGTCAGGATTCGCGTCTTCGAGCGCCAAAATATCGACAAAGGTATCCAGCGCATCTTCATAACGCTGTAATTCGATTTGGGATTCAGCCCGTAAGACATAGGCCAATTCATACGTTGGATCAAGGTCTATAATCAGGTTGAAATCGTCTAAGGCGGCGTTGTAATCCCCGCCATCCAAATAGATAATGCCACGGTTCAAAATGATGCGGACATCATCGGGGGCCAGATCGACCGCTTGGTTCGCTTCATCGATGGCCGCGCCCCAATCCCGATCATAAGCGTGGACAAACGCTTGGGCGATATGACCTTGAGCCAAAGCCTCGTCCAGTTCAAGCGCGGTTTTGGCATCAGCCCGAGCACGGTCGGTATCGTTGAGGAAGAAGTAGGCTTCGGAGCGTAAGCCATACGCTTCGGCAAATTCTTCATCCCCTTCGATCGCTTTAGACAGTTCCAAGACCGCCGCGAAAAATTCTTCCCGTTCTAAGGCGGCTAACCCGAGAATCAGGTGTGCGGCCGACAATTCATCATCAAATTGCAAGGCACGGCGGGCTTCACGCACGGCCGCTTCTAAATCCCCATTGCCACGATGAGCGGCCGCGCGTAGCGCATAGAGATAAGCGTTGTCCGGATCAAGTTGAGCGGCCACCGATAAATCGACAAGTGCGCCGTCATAGTCACCCAGCGCGAGTAAACTTTCACCCCGTCGTTGTAAGGCGGCCCCATTATCAGAATCGGTCGCCAACAATAAATCATCATCATCACGTGCGGCTTGATAGTCGGCCGTGGCGAAATACAAAGAGGCCCGTGCGGCACGCGCTTGGATATTATTTTCGTCGATGTCGAGCAGTTGGGTCCAGTAATCAAGCGCTTGATCAGTTTCATCTTCGGCCATAGCAACTTGGGCCAAAACCCGAACGGCCGGTAAGTGATCCGGTTGTTCACTGAGAGCCGCATTGGCATCGGCCCGCGCGGCCGGATAATCGGCTTGCAAATAGTAAACTTGGGCACGAGCAGATAGCAACGATGGGCCAGATTGCAGATCGACCGCTTGATCAAAGTCGAATAACGCTTGCGGGTAAGCGGCTTGGGCGGCGTTGATTTGGCCTCGCAAGATAAAGCCGAAATAAGGTAGATCGGTCGCTAAAATCAAGGAGGCATCAGAAACGGCCGCATCGAAACGACCTTGGGCCAACAAATGGTGGCCACGTATATAAACGGCGAAGGGATACGCATCTTCAGAGGCATCAGATACCGCTTGGTTTAACACCGCCAAATCAGCGGTTTGAACCGCATCACTAAGCGGGGTGCTTTCGCTGATCACCAGTGCTTGAACTTCGGCCGTTTGGCCGTTGAGCCAGTGGCTGAGAGCGATCCAAGAACGAGCTTCATCGGTATCGACTTGGCTAAATAGATCGAGCGCGGCGGCTGAATCATCTTGGCGCAAAGCTTGAATACCCAAAGCCATTAAGCCGGCAGCTTGGCTGTCATCTAAAGCCAGCAGTGCTTCGGCCGCTTCGGTAATCATCGTCTGATTACGCAGGGTTTGAGCGATTTCTAAACGTGCCAAGGCGATCGCCAGCGTGTCATCGTCGCCGGTGACATCTAGCCAAGTGGTATAGGCGGCGTTCGAGTCGCCTCGTGCCTGATAAATTTCACCGCGCAGGGCCATGGCGGCGACCGATTGCTCGGTCATCGCGTCAAGATCAGCCATCGCCTGATCATATTGATGTAGGGCCATACGGGCTTGTGCCTGTTGGAATAGCAAATCATCGCTATCGGCGGTCAAGGATGTCGCTTCAAAGTCAGCGATTGCGGCGGCCCAATGTTGGGTCCCGAAATGGGCTTGGGCCCGGATCGCGGTCAGCTCAGCAACGTGTTGCTGTGCAAATTGGGGGCGAATGACCAACCCTTGATTGGCAGCTAAAATCGCTTCAGCATAAAGGCCGTCCGCAAGTGCGGTTTCGGCTTGGTTCAAAAAGGAGGCTTCTTGACTTTGTTGGTAAAAGTATCCCCCACCAAGGGCGAGAAGAAGGAGGAGGAGGCCGATAATCAACCAGTTTTTGTTCATGTGCTTGTCCTAAAATTATTGGCGGGTCAGTGTCGCGGTAGTGGTCCACAACACAGGAATTGGTGATTGGATATAGCCAGCGATGTCGCTCCGGACCAAGGTATATTGGTTGGCATGGACGACAGGAATCACGGCCGCATCGGTAAGAATTTCAGCTTCCGCTTGTTGATAGAGCTCGATACGGGTCGCCGCATCCGCTTCAGTGCGGGCGGCTAACAGGGCTTCATCGGCCGATTCTGACGCAAAACCGCTTAAGTTTGCTGGGCTTAGACTGTAGAAGGGGTGATCCAGCATATTTTCTGGATCAGGATAAACGGCACAGTCAGTTTCCCAAGCCATATCGCCAAAGTCGCCACTTCGTATAGCGGTGCGATGATCGGCGAGTGGTCGCTGTTCAATCGTTACTTCAAGACCGAGTTCTGTGCGCCATTGATCGGTCACAGCTGTGATCAAGCGATCAACATCCCCCGCCCCAGCAACACTCAATACCAAGGATGGCGTGGCATCCCCTAGCAAACTTTGGGCTTCGGCCGCGTCGTAGCGAACGATATCCGCTAACGATTGATGGCCGGGCATGCCTGGTGGCAAATAAGAAACGGCCGGAACCGCCCCACCTTGGGCCACAACATCAGCCAGTTGGGTTCGGTTAAGTGCGAGCGATAGCGCTTGGCGCACGGCCGGGTCGGCCACGGCGGAGCTATCTAGGTTAAAGAGGATATGGGTGGTACAGAAGAGTCCGCCTCCTTGCAGTGCAGGAGATAGCGGATCGGCCGGATCTTGTACGCGGGTTAGGTTAAAGGTAGAAACCCCAGCTACATCAGCGATATTGGCTTCAAAAATTGAAACACCGGTACGGCCGAAGGGAAGATAAATCAAGGTTGGGGTTGGCGGTGACCCATAATAGTTAATATTGCTATCGAGCAAAATCACCGAACCTTCTTGCCAACGGCGTAATGTGAATGGACCACTGCCGTTCGGCCGTCGCCACCAGGGAGTGTTCTCGGTGCCATCGGTTACATTTTCACTTTCGACCACAAAGGCGACCGGTTGGGTCAGCTTTTGCAAAAAGTATGGTTTCGGTCCGTCCAGTGTGACCATCAAAGTCAAATCGTCAATCACTTCAAGTCCGCTAATTTCGGTCGCTTCACCGGCCAGCTTTTCAGCAACACCAACGATATCGCCGAGATAGAGCGGTGCGGTGGTCGAACCGAGTTCGGGATCGGTGGCTCGTTCCCATGAAGCGGCAACGGCACCGGCCGTGAGCGGGGTATTGTCATGGAATGTGGTATTGCTCCGAATCTTAAAGGTATAAACGGTCCCTTCTTCGGTCACTTCCCAGCTTTCAGCCAAATCAGGAGCGACTTGTAGCGTGTTGTCTAGTTGGACTAAGCCACTGAAGACATGACCGACGATACCGGCCGCGTCTTCCAAGGTTAGCGCAGGGTCTAGCGTTTCAGGCTCTTCGATTAAAAGAATCATCCCTTCGTCGCGAGGTACACCGTAAAGCTCCGGTTGTTCAAGCGTAAGCCCTTGTGCGATTGTGGCGAAGGTTTGTTCGCGGGTTACCAACACTTCGGGGCGAGCCAACAACATCAGAGCATATCCTTTGCCGTTTGAAATGGTCGCGATCGCATTGGCTTGCATTTCCATCCCCTGATCCGTTTCACTGACCGCATCGGGGAACCATGAAAGGGTGACAAGCTGTGCCGGTGTCCCATCATTGAGGGTCGTTGCTTCGTTCTTAAGAACGGTTGTACCGGTAATGGCGAACGTACGGCCGAGATCGACCGCGAACTCTTCAACGGTCACCGCTTCATCTAAGATACGGGCCCCAACAAAAAGCTGTAGCGGGTCATCGTTGTCATAGATAATTGCAGATGGAAAATCTCCGCCGGTTGTTTCAATATCCCATGCGCTGGGATAAAGAAAAGAGAAGCCGAGTTCCGGATTGCGATAGAAGCCGTTTTCCGGTTCCGGTGTCGCAGGCACGGGCGCAGGAGGTTCGCTCGTGGCGGTCGGGTCTAGCGGAGGCAATTCTGTCGCCAGCGGCCGTGGTGTGGTAGTCGCCGTCGCCGTGGGATCCGGTAAAGGATCAACCTGCGGCGTGGGTTCGGGTAAAGGTGCATTACAACCAACCAAGATGGCTGAACACAAAAAGAGTAAGCACAGCCCGAAACGGGTCTTTGAAATAGTCATAGATCATCCTATTTAGTTCTATAAGTTGTCTGTGGCTGCGTGTAGCAAATGTGTTGGTGTGCGCGGGCCAAGACAGTTTAATCTATTGAAAAATGAATACTTTTATTAATTTGCATCCATTTACTTTCTTTTTCTTATATATATTATCAATCCTATCATAATTAGCAACAAGATTATAACACCTGACAGAATTTGCCAACCAAACGACACATTTCCAGGCCCGTTCGTCACAGAATCTATGTTTTCAGGGCTGGCTTCTAACATGGGGATAGCGGTTGCCGCCACGGTGGGAACGGCGGTCGGGGGTTGGGTGGGGGCCACCGTGGGGGAGACGGTCGGTTCCGGTGTTTCCGTTGCGGTATGAACAATCGCCAAAGAGAGGGTGGGAACCGCGGTCGGTTGATCGGCCGTAATCGCCGCAAGGGATGAAGCCCCCAGCTCGCTGCGCCATTCATTTTCTAGTTCGATCATCGGCCGGCCGTAAATTTGCTCAAAGGCATCATCCCAGCCGATCCCATCTTTTATCGTTAGCAAATAGTCTCCCATGCGATCGGCCCCATACTGTTCGATTAAATAGCGGGTAAAACTTTCCCCAACCGCATACGAAAGGGAAGCGCGGTCCCCATGAACGGAAAAACTCCCTTCTAATTGGCCCAAAGAGGGGAGCTTTTCTTCCGTTACCGCATCAGCAACATTATTGATGTTGCGCGCTTCCATCGCCCCTTCAGCCACTTGGGCCAATCCTTCATTGAGCCATGTGGGCAAATTCTGAAAACAGTTAAAGGTCAGCTGGCCGATCACCAAATGGCCCACTTCATGCTTCATCGTCCGCACCCCATATTCGAGTGAGTCACGATTGGTGACCACCATCACGATATTGTGGTCGGGAAAGGCGACCCCACCAGCCCACGCGGGTGCTCCCGGTAAAGAAATCGCGAAATCTCGCCCTTCTTCATATAGATAAGCTTGGATCGGTTCAGTGATGAGCAGGCCGGTTTCGGCCGCGAGCTGATCGCGGGCTTCGATAGCGGCCGTGAGAATTTCTTGGGCAAATTCTTCTGTACCACGATACCAATGCATTGTCACATTGTCTTGGGTCAATTCGCGCCATACAAACCAATCGTCTTCGAATGGCGCATCTTGTTGTTCCAACTCGATTTTCTGGCCATCAATCGTATGCAAGACCCAGCGCCACCAAAAACGGCCGTGGGGTGGAATGATCTGATCCGGCACAACCTGCCACCGAAGCGAGACATCTAATTCGGTCGTCGGCTCGAAGGTTTGAATAATTTGGCTGGTTACTTCGCCACAGGCCAGAGCATCGAGTCCATATTCTAAGGTCACCGCTTCGATTAATTGGTCACTTTGACCGACTAATCGAAAATCGATCGCTTCAGGAAAATCGACCCAAGCTTCATCACGGTCAATCGTAATAGTGGGGGCGATTTGTGCAAATGTGCGTTCCACTTGAAAAAGGGAAATAGCTAAGCAGATAAAAATAAAGGTTAAGGGATGTGTGTATTGTTTATTCAAAAATTTTTGCTCACTTTTTTACTTAAATCAAGTCTAACATAGCGAATTGTGTTTGGCGATAAATATCGTAGCAAACAGGGCAATCGCATTCTAAATCAAATCGAGAGTAAAGCGGACTATTTTCACCATGACATATCACAAACCGTTGTCAATGGGGTCGTGTGGGGTGTTTCGCGCCCCACACGACCCCACTTTTAGGGGGCTATTGCCCTGTCGTAGCAAAGGGTCTGTGGATTTTTTGTTGATAACTGCCCCCCACTGGTGGATAAGCTGTTCATAACATGTGGATAAAACATCGATTTCGCATAGTTGTTGGATTTTTGAAATTCACAACATTTCCCCTTTAAATTAAAGTTATCCAAAGTAAGTTATCCACATATCCACAAGTTATCCACAGTTATACATTTAGGGTCTCAATTTTAGAAGGAAAAAGGGTTCTTGTCTCAATCCAAATCGAGCACAATTTAAAAAGTTATCCACATATCCACAAGTTATCCACAGTTAGCTCTTACAACTTTATTAACAAGTGAAAAACGGCCGTTCTCACCCGTATACTTTTTTTATGAAACGTCAAAAACAAACTATTTGGATGCTGTCTTTAGGGCTTGTTCTTTTATTTTCGGTGGCCTGCGGTTCTAGTGACCGTGAAACTACGGCCGAATCGGAAATCGAGGTAAATGAGCCAACGGCCGTTGCGGAAGAGCCAGAAAAAACACTGGATGAAACAATGGCCGATAATACAGAAGCGGATTCAACCGAAAGTGAATCGGTAGGGGAGCCAAATCCGAATCAGCTCAATGATGAACAAGTGGCCCAGATGTTCCAATATCTGGTTAGCCCAAATAGTGATGAGGTGAATGCCGCAATCACAACGATCTTAGACGCTCAAGATGAGCGATTTGTTTCAGTTTTTATTGAGCTAATTAGAACGAGCCAATTGGGCATTACGCAAGCATCGTTTTCTTCATACACCGATGCTCTAGAAGAATTATCGGGAGAACCTTTAGGTGGGGATTGGTTCGCTTGGATTGAGTGGTATGGCAAAACAGATTTAAGCACACCGCCAGGGTTCACCACATGGAAAGGGGAAATGTTGGGTCAAATCGACCCCGGTTTTGCCGAGTTCCTTAATTCAGACTACCCGTCAACTATACGAAGTGAAGAGATTCAATGGGGCGGGGTTCGGGTCGATGGGATTCCGGCCCTTGATCATTCGCCACAAATCGCGGCCGTCGATGCCGGTTATCTCAATCCGGAAGATGCTGTGTTCGGCATGGAAATCAATGGGGATGCACGCGCTTACCCGCTACGAATTATGGATTGGCATGAAATGGCCAATGATACAATCGGAGATGTTCCGGTTTCTATCGCATACTGTACGTTGTGCGGCGCGGCCGTCGCATATGATGGACGTGCATCAAATGGAGAAAGCTATGATTTCGGATCGTCCGGCTTTTTATTCCGTAGCAATAAATTGATGTATGACCGACAAACCCGCACTTTGTGGAATCAGCTAACCGGTGAACCGGTTTTAGGTGAGTTGGTAGGACAAGATGTCACGCTTGATGTGTTGCCGATCGTATTAACCACGTGGGAAGAGTGGCAGGCACTTCATCCCAATACCACAGTTTTATCGAGCAATACCGGCTTTGACCGGCCGTATGACCCCGGTGCCGCTTATGCCGATTATTTCGCACTAGAAGAAACGATGTTTCCGGTTTGGCAACGAAGCGAACTTTACGATGCCAAGGATCAAGTTTATGCGTTGCGTATCGACGGAGTTCCGAAAGCTTATCCGATTGAGCTCTTAACAGCCGAGCAAATTGTAAATGACACCCTCGCCGAGACCAATGTGGTTTTAATTTCGGCGACCGAAGAAGTTATTATCGAAGGGTTTAGCCGTCGCATGGGGATCAATCGAGTCTATTCGGCCGGTGCTGGGGTTCGCGCCTATGATCGGGGCAACATAGCGTTCCGGCCGGGTGAAACGGCCGATACGGTCATCGATACATCGGGCACAGTATGGCAAGTGACGGAAAACGCCTTGATTAGTGAAGATGGTGAAGAATTGGCTCGCTTGGGTGGGCATCTCGCCTATTGGTTCGGCTGGTTCGCCTTTTTCCCGAACACATTGGTGTATGGGCAGTAAGTAACAAATATGCGTCGATATTTATAATGCCCAAGACCCCAAGGGTTTCAGGAACAATCAATTCAACATTGTTCGCATCCAAAACCCTTGGGGTCTGGAATCGTAGAATCAATTTTTATATAGCCACAACTACACATCAGCAAACACACCTCAATTGGTAGACTTATACAAATACACATCTAAATTACTGTAGCAAACAGCAATATCGACCAGATTTTATTACGTTTATGGTAAACTAGCCCTCACTCACCTGCATCAAAAATACTAAAAAACAAAAGTACACCTTATAATAACAATTGTTTATCATCCCCATTTTTAGATATGAATGACAAACATCTTGCCTTTAAGGTAAAGTTGTTCATTGAATTAAAAATATCTGATACTGCCGAATTTGGTGGGATAAGCGTAAATCGTTCAAAAATAGTCGATTTGCAGGGTTGTCATCCCCGCGTAGGCGGGGATCCACCGCTCAAGCAGAGTTGGATTCCCACCTTCGTGGGAATGACAATCGTTAATTGATCAACTCCCACCAAATCCGACAGGACTAGAAAAATATCTCGGGCTGATCGCTCAATTATTTTTAATTCGCGTCTGATCAAAAGCTCCCCTCTCCCGTTGGGAGAGGGGCTGGGGGAGAGGGGTAATCCACCTCCCCCAGCCCCTCCTGATAGGAGGGGAGCAAATCCAATGAGTTGATTACTTTGGCGAAGGTATTGGCTGATGGCGCAATGATTCTTAATTCGCGCCTGAACCAAAATCCCCATGATAAGAGGGGAGCAAATCTAATTAGACAATTCGTATTGGCAAAGGTATTTTTATGATCAAGCTTATTCTTGTTGAAGATTACTCAATCATTCGGGCCGGTTTACGCATGTTGCTCAATCGGTATGAGGATCTCAATATCGTCGCAGAAGCCTCCAACGGCATACAGGCACGAGACCTGATACGAAAACACAAGCCAGATATTGTCCTCATGGATATCGAACTCCCTCAGCTTAGCGGTTTAGAAGTCACCAAAATGATCGCAGCAGAGCTTCCAGAAACCTATGTCTTAATTTTATCCAATTATGTCAGTGAAGAGTTTGTGTTAAAGGCGGTTTGGGCGGGAGCAAAAGGATACATCAAAAAAGATGCTCATATCTCCGAAATCAGAAACGCAATTGATACAATTATGGGGAATCAGACCTACTTTGCCCCAGAGGTGACCAGCCACATGATTGAATTTATTAGCCAACGCCCACAAGTAAAAAGCACAGTTGAGATCAAACAGGACGTCGAAGCGGTCCTAACACCACGCCAAATTGAAATTTTAACATTGATCGCACAGGGGTTATCAACCCGAGAAATATCTCAGGAAATATGTATCAGCCACAAAACAGTCGAAGCACATCGTGCCAATATTATGAAGCGGCTCAATATTTTCCACGTGGCGGGTCTGACAAAATATGCATGGGAGCATGGCCTAACAAAAACATAGGGGAATCCCCTACACGCATAAGGGATTTAGCATAAGGCGGACGCACGAAACGGATAAATCAGCCTATTTTCGTACATACTCTACAACCATTTCAATGATCTCCCTGTTTGAATCCAACAAAATTTTTATACCATTATAAGGCTAAAAGTTCAGGATATTCCTTATACCATAACTGGTACTGGGAACCTATGATCGGTTATAGGTCAAACTTCCTATTCTAGTCAACAATTCCTGTCAACAACCCTTAAAAAATACCGGTGTCCCCCCCCCTCAATTGACCCACACCAAAGACGAAGATTCTTAGGAGAAGAAAAATGGATTTCAAAAATAAAGCAACAGAAATTAAGCTATTTAGTTTCAACACTCCTCAAATGAAAGCGTTCCATATCACTTGGTTCGCCTTCTTTTTATGTTTCTTTGGATGGTTTGGGATCGTGCCATTGATGAAAGGAGATAATGGGGTCATTGCGGATTTGGCCCTTTCGCCAGCACAGGTGGGCAACTCGGTTATTGCGGCCGTTTCACTCACCATTATCGCTCGACTAGGCATCGGGCCACTGTGTACACGCTTCGGCTCTCGTAAAGTTTACACATTTTTGTTGGTCTTTGGTTCTTTACCGGTTATGGGGATCGGTTTGGTACAAACACCCACTCAATTCTTCATCGCTCGCGCTTTGATCGGTTTGATCGGTGCCTCATTTGTCATTACGCAGTATCACACCAGTGTTATGTTCGCTCCCAATATCGTGGGAACGGCCAACGCAACCACGGCCGGTTGGGGTAATTTGGGTGGTGGTGTAACCCAAGCGGTCATGCCATTGATCTTAGCAGCAGTGCTCTCATTCGGAGTTCCGGCCGTGATCGGTTGGCGCGTGGCTATGGTTGTGCCAGGGATCGCCATGTTGCTCACCGCATTCGCCTATTGGAACCTGACTCAAGATGCCCCAGATGGGAACTATGGCGAATTACGCGCTAAAGGGGAAATGCCTTCGGTCAAAGATACAAGTGGGACCTTTATGGTGGCCATCAAAGATTATCGGGTTATCGCCTTGTTCTTTGTCTACGCAGCTTGTTTCGGTATTGAATTGACAATTAATGGTACAGCCGCGCTCTACTTCTTCGACAAATATGGGTTGAATTTAGCCACGGCCGGTTTGGTCGCCTCACTATTCGGCTTAATGAACATCTTCGCCCGTTCAATGGGCGGTTGGATCAGCGACCGGCTGAATAAAGACGGTGGCTTGAAAGGGCGTGTTCGTTTCCTCTTCATCTGCTTGTTCCTAGAAGGTATTGCGCTGATGGCGTTCTCGCAAATGGGTGTTTTGATCGCCGCAATTCCGGTATTGATTGTCTTCAGCTTATTTGTACAAATGTCTGAAGGAGCCACCTATGCGATTGTGCCCTATATCAACAAAAAGGCACTGGGCGCAATTTCAGGGATTGTCGGTGCGGGCGGAAACTTTGGGGCGATGTTCTTCGGCTTTTTATTCCGTGGCCAAATGAGCTATAGCCAAGCCTATTTGATTCTAGGGGTATTGGTTCTCTGCTCATCATTCCTCGCCTTGGCGGTTCGTTTTTCTCAAACCGAAGAAGAAGCGGCGATCAAGGAAACCCAAAGCCGTTTGGCGGCGATGGCATCGGGAGACTAGAGCTCACATTTGTAGCCAACCCGTGTACGCATAGCGATCACATTTGTGTCGATATTAAATTTCTTTTCTAGTTCTCCACCCTCGAACCGGGGCCGAGTGAGCAAATTGCTCACTCGGCCCTCTAAATTTCAACCTTAAATGAATAAATCTATGACTACCAAGAAAAAAATTATCATTGTCGGAAACGGCATGGTCGGCCACAAATTTATTGAAAAGTTTGTAGAGAGTCCTAACCATACGGCCGATTTCGAACTCATCGTTTTCGGAGAAGAACCACACATCGCTTATGATCGGGTTCATCTCAGCGAATACTTTGCCGGCCGGACCGCTTCTGATTTAGCCCTAACGACCCGCCAATGGTATGAAGATCATGCTATTTCGTTCTTTTCAAATCGGCGCGTCGTCGAAATTATGCGCCAAGAAAAATCGGTGTTGCTAGACACCGGCCAGAGCCAACCGTTTGATATTTTAATTTTGGCCACAGGTTCAGCCCCTTTCGTTCCCCCCGTTACCGGGATCGATCATCAAGGGGTTTTTGTTTATCGGACAATAGAAGATTTAGATGAGATTATCGCCTACAGTAAGCAAAGCGAAAGCGCGGCCGTTATTGGTGGTGGATTACTTGGCTTGGAAGCGGCCAAAGCGTTGGTCGAATTAAAGTTAGACACCCATGTTGTCGAGTTGGCCCCTCGGCTCATGCCGCGACAAATTGACCAAGAAGGGTCCGCAATTTTGGAGAAAAAGATTGCAGAGCTTTCGGTCACCACCCATTTGGGGAAAATGACCACAGAAATTACCGGCGATCAGGCGGTGAGTGGTTTGGCCTTTGCCGATGACAGCCATTTACCGCTCGACATGGTCGTTATTTCGGCCGGCATTCGACCACGCGACGAGTTGGCCAAAGGGGCCGATCTAGTCACCGGTCCCCGAGGGGGCATTGTGGTCAATGACTTTATGCAAACGTCCGACCCCTCGATTTATGCGATCGGGGAATGTGCCCTACATGAAAATATGATTTATGGGCTAGTGGCCCCTGGTTACCGCATGGCGGAAACGGCCGTTAACCATATTCTCGGGACCGAAACCCCGTTTGCTGTTACCGATATGTCGACTAAATTAAAATTATTGGGAGTCGAAGTCGCCAGTGTGGGGAACGCCCATGCCAACGGCACCAGTGAATCGGTTGTCTTTTGTGATTCCAATGCGGGGATCTATAAAAAAATAATTTTTGAGCCAAGCACCAATTTGCTAGAGGGGGCGATTCTGGTCGGAGATGCGGCCGACTATGGGCAACTCTTACAAATGTATCTCAATAAAATCCCCTTGCCGGACACACCCCATTCCTTAATCGTTTCTGGTGGGGAATCGGCCGCGATGGGGGTTGATCTGTTGCCCGACAGTGCCCAAATCTGTAGCTGCGAAAATGTGCTTAAATCAGATTTAATTACCGCGATTCACGATGGGAACCAAACGATTCCCAGCTTAAAATCTTGCACAAAATCGGGAACCGGCTGTGGGAGTTGTGTCGCACTGATGAAGGATGTGCTCAACAACGAGCTGAGTAAAATGGGGGTCGATATCGACAAGTCGGTTTGTGAGCATTTCGACTACACCCGTCAAGAGTTGGGCCAAATTGTGCGGGCGATGCATATCGAAACATTTGATGAACTGCTCGGCCGTTATGGCAATGGTGGCGACGGCTGTGAAAAATGTAAACCGGTTGCCGCCTCACTTATCGCAACCTATCGCAACAGCTATTTGCTTGAACATCAAACCATTCAAGATACGAATGACTATTATCTGGCGAATATTCAGAAAAATGGGAGTTATTCAGTCGTTCCTCGGGTTCCCGGAGGGGAAATTACGCCGGAGCAACTTATTGAGATCGGCCGTGTCGCTCAAGACTTTAATCTGTACACCAAAATTACCGGCGGCCAACGGATCGATTTATTTGGTGCGTATCTCAATGATCTCCCGAATATTTGGCGACGCTTAAATCAGGTCGGGCTCGAATCTGGACATGCCTATGCCAAAGGGTTGCGCACCGTCAAATCCTGTGTGGGCAAAACATGGTGCCGCTTCGGTGTCCAAGATTCCACCACCATGGCGATCGATTTAGAACATCGTTACAAAGGGATTCGTTTTCCACATAAGGTCAAGATGGCGGTTTCCGGCTGCGCCCGCGAATGTGCCGAAGCGCAATGTAAAGATGTGGGGGTCATCGCCACCGAAAAAGGGTGGAATCTCTATTTGTGTGGCAATGGTGGCATGAAGCCACGCCATGCCGATTTATTCGCAACCGATATTGATACAGAAACGCTGATTGTCTATGTCGATCGCTTTTTGATGTATTACGCCCGCACGGCCGATCATCTCATGCGCACTGCGAAATGGATGGACCAACTGCCCGGTGGTTTAGATCATCTACGTGAGGTCATTATCGACGACAAGCTAGGAATCAACCAAGAGCTTGAACAAGAAATGAGCTATCTTGTCGGTACGTATCAAGATGAATGGGAAACAACCATCAATGACCCAGAAAAAATAAAACGATATAGCTATTTCGTTAATTCACCTGAAGTTGACGCCAATATTCAGTTTAAGCCGATGCGTGGTCAAAAGCAGCCAGATGTGATTGAGCTTCCAGTTTTGAATTAACCGAGAAAAATAATTATGAACAAAGATTTACTCACAAAAGAATGGATTCCGGTCGCGGCTGTCGCTGATTTTCCGCCCAATAGCGGCCGTGCGGTGTTACATGGCTCTCAACAAATCGCTGTGTTCAATTTTAATGGGACAGACTGGTATGCAACCACAAATTTGTGCCCTCATCGCCAACAAAATGTCTTGTCACGGGGGCTCATTGGCAACCAATGTGATATTCGCAAAGTCGCCTGTCCCCTACACAAACAAACGTTTGATCTAGCGACCGGCGAACATTTAGGGGGCAATAGCGACTGGCAATTAGAGACCTTTGACGTACAGGCAAAAGATGGAATTGTTTATTTATGGCTCGCACCCGAAACATCGGAAGCGATGAGCCCGATGCAGATAGGAGAGATGGGATGAGTACAGCAAAACAAGCGGTTGATCAATGGCACAAAACGCAATGTCCTTACTGCGGTGTCGGCTGTGGTTTAACGGTCGGTGCTAAAAATAATCGGGTTGTCAAAGTCAAAGGGGATGCCACCCATCCATCGACCAAAGGGATGATCTGTAAAAAACCGATCTTTTTACCGGAAAGCCTTAAAACACAGGACCGATTACATTATCCACAAATCCGGGTTCACCAAGATCTCAATATGTTTATGCGGGCTTCTTGGGACGAAACCATGAACCATATCGGTGCGAAGTTTAAGCAAGTATTGCAGGATCATGGTCCAGATGCGATCGCCTTTTATGGCTCGGGTCAATTTTCGACCGAAGATTATTATGTCGCCAATAAGCTAGCCAAAGGGTTTTTAGGGACCAACAACTTTGATGCCAACTCCCGTTTGTGCATGGGCTCGGCCGTGGTCGGCTATGCCAGCATGCTCGGGTCAGATGGACCGCCTCCATCTTACAGTGATATTGAGCTAGCCGATTGTTTCTTCTTAATCGGTACCAACACGGCCGCGTGTCATCCGGTCGTCTTTAACCGGATCAAAAAGCACAAGAAGAAAAATCCCGATGTCAAAATTATCGTCGTCGATCCCCGCCGCACAAAAACGGCCGATGCGGCCGATCTTCATTTGTCGATCAAACCGGGGAGTGATGTCGCTTTGTTAAACAGCATGCTCTATGTCTTGATGACAGAGCAATTGATTGATGAGCAATTTATTGCCGAACATACAGAACGATTTGATGAAGCGATGGCCAACGGCATGTTGTGGCCACCGGAAAAAGCGGCAGAAGTCTGTGGCGTTACGGCCGACGAGATTCGACAAGCGGCCCGAATGTTTGGCCAATCATCGGCCGCGCTTTCATTTTGGAGCATGGGGGTCAATCAAAGTACGGTTGGGGTGGCTAAAAATCACGGGATCATTAATCTACATTTGGCCACTGGCAAAATCGGGACACCCGGTAACGGCCCATTTTCATTGACCGGACAACCCAATGCGATGGGCGGCCGCGAAGTTGGCGGATTAAGCCATCTTTTACCTGGGTATCGCTTGGTTGTAAATGAAACACATCGACAAGAAGCGGCCGATTTATGGGGCGTACCGGTGCAAAACATCAACACCAAACCGGGTAAAGCGGCAATTGAAATGTTTAAAGCGGCCGCTGCTGGTGAAATTAAAATCCTGTGGATCGCTTGCACCAATCCGGTGGTCTCCATGCCGGATACCGATACGGTCGAAGCGGCGCTACGACGGGCCGAGCTGGTCATTGTGCAGGATGCTTATCATCCGACCGATACCACAAAATTCGCCCATGTTTTGCTCCCAGCGGCACAGTTCTCGGAACGAGAAGGGGTAATGACCAATTCAGAACGGCGCATTACTTATTTGCCAAAAATGGTTGATCCACCCGGCGAAGCGTTGCCCGATTGGGAAATTTTTGCCCGTTTCGGCCGTGAAATGGGTTATCTTGGTGATTTTAGCTATGAAACGGCCGCTGATGTCTTTGCCGAGTTTGTTCAATTTACAGAAGGTCGCGTTTGTGACTATTCAACTGTGACCCACGACCGTTTAATTCAAGAAGGACCGTTGCAATGGCCCGTGATCGATAGCCAAAACAAGGGTCAGGGAGATACTGGGCTATATACCGATTTGAAATTCCCGACACCGAACGGCCGTGCCAAATTCTTCCCACCCAAGCATGCGATGCCTCATGAAGTTGCCGATGAAACGTATCCATTGGTGTTAACCACCGGCCGGTTAGCCAATCAATGGCATACCATGACACGTACCGGCAAATCGGCCAGTTTGCTGAAAGGGGAACCGAAGCCGTTCATCGAGATTCATCCGGCCGATGCGGAAAAATACAAAATCGAGCGAAACAAAATGGTACGTATCGTTTCACGAAGGGGTGTGGCGGTCGTCCCCGCACGTATTACCAACGCAATTCGTGAAGGAACCGTCTTTATGCCATTCCACTGGGGAAGATTGCAAGGGTATAACTTGTCCGCCAATAATTTGACCAACGATGCGGTCGATCCGATTTCACAAGAACCGGAATTAAAGGCATGTGCGGTGAGTGTGAGCCCAGTTTGGCTCTCTGATTTTGAGGAGCGCATGGAAAAAGCAAGTCAAACTGAAAAGAAAACGGAATTAATCGCCGGTGATTAATTTTGTACAATTTATGTAAGTACATCGTCCTAGGAGTTTTGTAGATTTGCTCCCCTCCTATGAGGCTGAGGGGAGAACACCTTTTAGCAAATGCCTTAGTTGGGGCGCTTTTTTGCCCTTCTGTGGTTTCGACCGGCACTTCGCGCCGGTCGAAACCACAATTTTAGGGGGTGTTTTTGCGGCTGTGGCCGCAAAAACACCCCCTTGAGCAATAAATTTGTCGGTTATTTAGGCGCGAAACAGATTTTTATGTCAAGCTAAACAGTGTCTTTAAACATGCCCTCCCCACAGGGGAGCAAAACAGCGATTTCGCAAAGTTACGCTTATTTTAGAAACAATGTAGTAAGACATCGAGGAGAAAAGAGAGATGAAACCCTATCCTATATTTCTAGTCGGCTTAGAAAAGAAACATTGTATTGTGATCGGCGGCACCCACGAAGCGGAAGGCAAAGTGAAGGGGCTACTCGAATGTAATGCCAAATTAACGGTCATTGCACAGATCCTCACGCCAACGTTGTTGGATTGGGCGCAGGAAGGGCGTTTTCGCTGGATCGGCCGTGATTATCAGCCAGGGGATTTGGCTGGTGCGTTTTTTGTGCTCGCAGAACGGGCAGACCCGATCACAAATTGCCACATTTGGGCAGAAGGGTTACATGAGAATTGCTTGGTCAATGTGATGGATGTCATTCCCTATTGTAACTTTGCGGCCGGATCTGTCATACGACAAGGGCCGTTAACCATTGCCGTATCGACAAGCGGCGCCGCACCCGCCTTTGCGGTCCGCATGCGCCAGCGCATGGAAAAAGAGTTCGGCCCCGAATACAAAACCTATTTGGACTGGTTACAGGCGATGCGCAACCCGATGAAACAATCCTTCCCCACATTTGCCGAACGCAAAAAGAAATGGTACGAGGTTGTCGATTCTGAAATTTTAGAGTTGATTCGTGAGGATCGTTTAGAAGAAGCGCGTGATTTGTTGCAAACGATTTCTGAGGTTGACGTATTACCAGCGGACGTGCAGGAAAAAAGAAATTTGGAAGTAGTCGGATAATCTAATTCAGTGTAGCGACATACACATTTCATTTTTTAGCGACAACACAACAATACAGCAACGGCCTGCGGGCCGACTCCGATCGGAGTCGGCCCGCAGGCCGTTGCTTGAACTGTGGAATTTATCGCAGGGGTAATGATCTTACCCAGAAGCGATCTTTTGATAGGTTTTATTGACACGGCCGGTCACCAATAACTGTTTCGCCTGATCATAACCGGCCGGCACAGATGAGCAGACACCAAGCAACGATAGAATTGTTCCGGCGGTCAAGGCAACTTGGTCAGTCGCAGGGGCAGACACGCCATTAATCACATCGATATTGATCGCGGCATGCTTGGCGGGCGTCGGCTCAACTTCAATCCGCTCCCGCTCCGCCAACCCCACATCTTTAGGAGATAAAGTTAGTGTATCACCTGCTAGAGAGCCATAAATGGGGGTACGGCGGCCGGCGGCCGTTTCGATTGAGCCTTCCTCCCCTTTAATCATCCAACTTTGTTGGGTGCCTGTTTGGGTTGAGCGAATACGTTCAATATAATTCGCATGAAAAAAGCCACTAATTTGGTAAGGCGCATCGGCCGGATTAAACAGCTTTTCAATTGTGTTACACACAGTCCGTAATCCAAATTGTCGTCGCATAGGGAGCAAGCTCACCCACGAGGGGCTATATTGAGCCATATCAAAAAAACCAAATCCAACTTTTTCGATTTGGTGTTGTACATGTCGTGCGGTGAGGTGAGTTGGAATTGAAAGTTCCCATAAAACGGCCCCAGGTGTAATTCCCGGTTTTGTGGGCACCCCTTCGCCACCATGTAAAACAACAGGAATGCCGGCGGCGACCAAAGTAAAAGCGACGGCCGGTGCCAATTGAGCGGTTCGGTTTTTACCATTGTAAGGACAAGCGATATCGAGTAAATTCTCTACTTGCGGCCGAATGCGAACCATAAACTCCTCACGCATCACATCAACCATCCCATTAATCTCATCAACCGCTTCACCTTTGACCCGTTGCGCGATTAGAAATGCCCCCGCTTGCACATCGCTCGCCTCGCGGCGCAATATTAAACGCAATGCATCTTTGGCCTCTTCATAAGAAAGATCTCGTTTCAGTTTCTCACCACGGCCGACCGCTTGAAGATAAGGAATAAATAAGTTAGACATAGAATGATTAACCTCCAAATGTTTTGTGAAAGCTCTATTTGGCAACACCTTCCCTAGCCTCTCCTGAGCATCTCCTGAGCATCTCCTGATAGTAGGGAAGCAAATCCAATCAGACGCTTTATATTGGCGAAGGGATTGATTTGATAGACTCCTATTATAAATTCAACACATAATAGGAGATACAGGCATATGAGCAGAAAAAACAGGGAAAAATATGTATCAATTCACGGAGGACATAGCGGAGAATTTTGCAGCCATGCGCAGGACAGCCTAGAAGAAATGGTCCAAGAATATATTCGGCAGGGATTTAACTGAGTAGGCATTACCTTAATCATATAGGCATAAAATTCCTACGTATTTTCGCTTTTACATCAATAGAAAGAACTAAAACAGAATAGAGCAGAAATGTAGAAAACTCTTTAAAAAGTTATACACAATTTATCCATATATATATCTTTTTATTAGTAGTTAATAGTAGGGGCTGTGGATTTGTGGATAGTTGAAAATATGGGATGTATATACTCCTGTCAAGGGCATTTACCCCCATATCTACAGCTATTGTTGTAAAGTTAAATCAATTTGTGTGTGGACAAAAAATGGGATAACTCTGGGATAACTTTGTGGGATAAAAGGTGACATAATGAATTAACATAAAGTCAAACCCCCATATATGGGCCCTGTTAAGCGGGTCATAACCACATATTTGACCATATTCAGGGTTACGTTTACTTATGTCATCTCTTTTTTTTTCAAAGTTATCCACTGTCTAACCCTCTTTTCCACAGTTTTTCACGACTTATCCACATGTCTTGTATATTTCCCACAGATAAAGTTGGGATAACTGCGGCCGATTTCGGTCAACATAACTGAATGTGATGCCCATATATGGGGGGAGAAGCGCATTAATTGCATGTAAATAGGGCCTAAACAAGCCAAATACCGGTGTGGATAACCTGTGGGATAATGTGGGATAACTTGATTTTAGATTTTAGATTTGTGATTTTAGATTAAATGGATGCATCTTGGGTAACTTATATCGCTGTTTCGCTACATCTTTAGCTTTTTATCCAGTTTCCCTTTTTAGATAGAAATTAGTTGGTTTGTTTGGTTGTCATATGGGAGATGCTACAATTTGAGCATGGCTAAGAAGAATGATAAAAGTAATCAAATGCGTAAAAATGTAGAAGCGGCCACACGGCCGATGCCCCCCGCCGTGAACCGTGCACTCGTTTCCCTGTTTGCCCCTGTTGCTGGAACGATCATCATTCTGGTTGTGATTAACAATCTATTTGGTGCAGTCGATAATACATTGGCCCAAAGCTCTATGTTGCTAGGGGGCTTTGGTATTATTAGCTGGTTTATGGGGAGCGCTTGGTATGGTGCCAAGGGGATGGGGATGCGCGGTGGCCGGCCGATGTTCGCTGGCTCCGGCTTCGCCTTTATGGGTTGGGTTGCTTTACTAGTAATGCGAGTCGCTTTTTCTGATATACCCGGTTTTACCAACGGCCGGTTAGGCAGCGATTTTGTCTATCTACTTCTATTTGAAGCGTTTGCTGTTCAAATTTGGACATTTGGCTTCTTTTTCCGTAGTGTCGCTGATTGGCGTGGCCCACTAACGGCCGCCTTTTCATCCGGAACTTTGTTTGGGGTGATCGCTTACCTCACATTTCTTGAATCATTTGAACTAACTGGGCTCGCTTTTGGGTATTTTTTGCTATGGGGGCTTTTTTATGGTCTGGTTCGGTTGCGTACCGGCAGTATTCTGGGTATCGTGGTGACACAAGCGATGCAGTCATTGACCGCATGGCAATTGTTGTTACCTAATTTGATTCCGCCACTCCAGTTTAATTCGTTGTATACCGCAATGGGAATTGTGTATGCGATTTTTATTTGGCGGTTGTGGCCCAAGGAGGAAAGTGACTATCGTGTCTAACGTAGTTGTTGTTTTAGATGAACGTGTACGCACATGGACGGCCGTGCTTGCGGTCGCCGGTTGGCCTGAATTAGAAATGACACGCACCCCACATGGCTTACATTTGCAATCGAAAGCGTTAAGCCACCATTTGCGTGAACTAGATGGGCTGGATACATTGCCGATTGTACAGGGGACCAAAGAGATGTTGGCGAATGAAGGTCCATTGGCCCCGACTTTGACCGCAGCTTTGGCGGCCGATCAAGCGGATGCGGCTAAAGCTTTTGCTGATGCGGCCGGTTTAGCCGAATTTTGGGCGGCTCATACCGATGTGTGGGCTGAAGCGGTAGCCCATCTGACGGAAATTGTAAATAACGCCCCGATTGTGGATTTTTGTACCAAGTTATTGGCCAACGGCCGTGTCTTGCCCGCTAAAATTACCATTTGCCCCACATTAACTTACCCATTGTTATCCACAGTTCTATCCACTGATGTGGATAACTTTATCATTGCGGTACCACCACCCAAGGCTTGGGGGGCATCCTCCCCATGGCCTTACGCCGAATGGGCGGATGAAGTGATGTTTCGCGTGATGCGGGCTTTGGCTGGGCAATTGTTTGCCACTGATTTGGCTGATGCATCGGATGAACAAAAACGTTTGGCTACTTATGCGGCCGCGATTCTATTTTTAGAGACCGCATTTGGCGAAGCGACCGGTATGGCGTTCTTGGTGCAAAAGAAACGGGAGGATAGTTTGCCCCGCTTGCCACTTGCGGTTGAAGCGGTGCGTGACCATATCGCTGATCCGAATCAAGCTTCTTTGGCCAGCCGTTTGGACTAAATTTTTCCCTCTTTTTGGTGGGGTTATCCACAAAATAGTGGATAACTCTCCAAAATCTGTGGATAAAAGTGCGAAATTGTGGATAACTTCTCTTGATTTAAAGAAAAGGGATGTTCTAAACCGACCCTCTCCTAGTAAAATTTCTAGTCCTGTCGGATTTGGTGGGAGTTGATCAATTAACGATTGTCATT
>WTJY01000150.1 GCA_011524645.1 Anaerolineales bacterium
GAAAATCGGGGCATTTAAAAGGGGTTTTGCTGCGGCGAAGCCGCAGCAAAACCCCTTGGAGGGTAAAAAAATTTTGATGACAACTTGTTCGTGGACCCGACGCATTGAATCCGTTGACGGGTTGGTGAATTGGATTATAATCGGCCGAGGTTTTGACGCATTGCATTATATATTTTTACCCACTATGTTAACGATTAAACGCTACCCCAACCGAAAACTTTACGACACTGAAGCCAAAAAATATATTACCCTTGATGGTATTTCACAGCTGATTCGAGACGGCCGTGAGGTTCAAGTAGTTGATCATGCTTCTGGTGAAGATTTGACGACTGTCATTTTGACCCAAATCATTTTTGAGCAAGAGAAAAAGAATAACGGCTTTTTGCCCCGCTCTGTTTTGCGCGGGTTGGTGCAAGCGGGGGGGGATACGGTATCGTCTTTGCGCAAGACACTGTCTGCGCCGCTAGAAATGATCTCTCATGTGGATGAAGAGATTCGGAATCGGGTAGACGCGCTGATAAAAGGTGGGGAGATGACGCTTGAAGATGGGCAAAACATGTTGAATTCCCTGATCGGCCGGAGCGAAAAAGCGGAAGAGCCAGCAAATGAAAAGAAGGATGAACTCCCTTCACGTTTGGCTGATTTAGGGGTGCCAACCCGACAAGAAATTGATAGCTTGAAAGCGCAGTTAGAGTCGTTAGAAGCGACACTGGATAAGATGGGGCAGGCTGATTAAATCGGAAGTTGGGAGCTGCGAATTTTTATCAACATTAGAGGCCTTTAGGCCTCTTTTTAATTGGTCCGGTCTATGTTGAGTTGGTAAAGATTGAGTTGGGAGTTGTAAGTAATCGGGTGGGCGGTTGTTTCGGGGGCTGTGATGTAGAGGGTGAGTTGAGGGTTGTCTCTGCTTAATTGTTGTAACCAATTGTCAAAATGGGGATCGTCCAGTGGAAACGAAACGTGGGGATATTGTTTGGCGAGATCATCACGGTACCATGCCCATTGATAGAGATTGGGGTCGATGTGCACGATTTCGGTTTGGGGATTGGTGATGATTCGGGCATAGCGTAGGGCGAAGGTTTCGGCCGTGCTTTGGGTGATGACGGCCGATTGCGGGGGAAGTGTTTGGGTGATTTGACGGCCGTATTGATCCGCACCGGTTGTGACCGTGTTTATTCCCCCTAAGCCTAAATAGATATTAGCGATGATGATCCCTATCGCGCCGATTGTGAAGGGACGAATAAACCGTTGTGTCTGTTTGTGAATTTCTTTGTTTGTGGTGATTAAGGCGATGGCTAGGGTTAGGAGCATGAGGCTGGGGAGTAGATAGGGTAGGATGTCGGCCGAATTGTACCCTGCGACCCAAATGATGTTTAGAATGATTACACTTGATGCTGCTATGAGCAGACGTCGATTTTTTTCCCACCAAGTGGCGAGTCCGATACAAGCCAAGAGGAAACCTGCTATCCCTAAGTTGTCTGTGAGTGTGCGCCATACTGCGCCACCAAAGGTGTTGAGATGGCTCCAAGAAAAACGGCCGCTGTACGCTTGGCCTGACACAACCCACCAGAAATTGGACCAACTGTCAGGATCGCCCCAGTTGCTGGCAGGAACCTGACCGGCTCTTAATGGTAAATAGGCGAAAACAGTCAATCCGATACCGAAACAGAAGGCTGACCGGAGTAAATCTGGGAGGGTGAGATTTTTGCGGAACTGAGGGGGTTGTCCGAGATATAAGAGGGCGAAAACGGCCGTGAGACCGACAAAAAAGTGTGCCCCTAATCCTATGGCCAGCAAGAAGCTCGTTGCGTATAAATCGGTTGACCATGAATGGCCTGTTGTTTGTTTGAGGGTTATTTTGATGTCGATTAAAAATATTTGATACAGAATAACGGCGCTGAACAGGGTCGCCAATGCATAGACTTCTGTCATGATCGCTTGGGACCAGACGAGCGGCGCGGTGGCGAAAAAAGAGAGCGCGACGGCGGTGGTGAGCGAGTGAGGACGTGATTTTTGCTCATTTGGCTGGCGTAGGGCGGCCGTGTGCCAGAACACAAGACAAGATAGGCTCATGCAGAGCGCGGAAAAGAGATTGAGCCGGTGGGCAAAAGATGGAAGAGGGATGAGATGGACGATCTGGGCGAATAGCAGATAGGTCGGGTAGCCGGGGGAGTGAACGAGACCACCGGTGTAAACGGCCGTGGCGAACTCCCCCCCATCTGCGCCCCCTAGATCCCAAGTGAGTCCGGCCGGAGCGGTGAAGGCATAGAGGGTGAAGGTCGTGAGGAAAAGTGTGAGTGGGAGTAGATGACGACTGACGAATGACGAACGATGATCAGCCATTTAGTTAGTTGCTGGTTTGGACGTTGATGGCGATGGCAGGTAGCCAGCCGCGCTGTCCGTTGGCCAACACCTCTTGCCAGATAAAACCATCGGCCGCGACGGTACCGCCTTGGAGTAGTACAGGGGTACCGAAAGATAGTTCGATGAGCCCTTCTGCCGCTTCTCTGGGCTGGGCTTGAAGCATAATCCCGTCGGCTACGTTGATCACACCTAAGGTGACGG
>WTJY01000010.1 GCA_011524645.1 Anaerolineales bacterium
AAATTTCACCGCTAGGGAGCGGGGTGAGTGTGCCATTGGAACGGCCGTTGTTGGGGAGATCGCTGAGAACAACGGCCGGCTGGGCATCTGCTGTTGTTAGATCGAGACGAAGAATTTGGTCACGGGTCGCGATCCACAGGGTTTCATTGAGTAAGGCTAAGCCGGTTGGCTTGTCTAGACCGCTAACGATGGTGGTCAGGTCGCCACTTGTAAGATCGAACCGCACGATTTCTCCTTGCTCGTCGTTTTCGCCACCGGCAAGTTGTGCTACCCATAGTTGATTCCTGTCTAGGAGGAATTGGGTTGGGCGGTTGAATTTATGATCGATCGCTTCAGCTGTTAGACCGGCCGGTAAATCAAGAGATGCTGATTCTAAGCCCCACGGAATCGGACTTGATGTTTCGGTTGTTGTGGTTGTGGGCGTGGGGCTTGTTGTTTCGGCCGTTGTTGGTGGTGAGACGGCCGTAGTACAACTGATCAAACTTGTGATGATTAAGGCACTGATTAGGGAAGAGAGAAGATGAGATAACCGGTTTGGGGTTGATCGGGCGGTCGGTATTTTGGTTGGGAAAATCATTAGATTATTTAAGAGGACGAGCGTATAAATCGAATCAACAATTTATAAGTCTGTGATTTTAAGGATATGTTTGGATGAGCATTAAGTTTAATGCGGTTTGCTGGGTTTTGGTAAAATAAGATTTATACACAAACCGACGTTCCAATAGAATGTAATCGTATGGAGTTTTTTTATGACACACAAACAGAAGTTTTCCATTGTTTTTTGCTGGATTTTACTGGCTGTATCGGTGATTTCAGGATGTGGCACTAATCGGCCGGAGACTGCTAGCTTGTATAACCCAAGTGGGCAAAGTTTAGAAGGATTGCCTTTTGATTCAATCCAAACCATTGGCAAACGGAATCAACTGGGGCAACTCAAATTTCCTGAGTCCGCTATTTTTACCGAGCAAGGTGAATATCTGGTTGTTGATGGGGGGAACGATCGCATTCATCGTTATGATGACCAAGGTGTTTTGTTAGAGACGATTGATTTGGAAGGACATGGTAGCTGGGCTTCAGGGATTTTTATTGATTCTGAAGGAAACTGGATTTTGCCATCCTGGCTAGATCGTGTCATTACGATTCGAAGCCCAGATGGCGAGATTCTTGAAACGATATCCGGTTGGCCCGATTATGATTTTGGCGAAACCGGTTCCTCTAGCAAGTTCACGAATGTGACCTATAGCGAGGCAGGCGTTTTTTATGGGGCAGAAACTCGTGGTGGGCAAGTTGTCACATTGGATATGACAGGAGCGGTTTTAGATCGTTGGCGGGGTCCGTGGTTGAATCGATTTGATGATATTCGTGATGTTGCGACTGATGAAATGGGAAATTTATATATCGCGATGGATAATCAAGATCGCTTGGTGCGGCGTAGTTTTGATGGTGATGTCGAAGAATTTCTGATTCCCAGCCCTGAGCAAATTGCCCCTTTGCCAGATCGATCATTTTATGTCTTTGATGGGACATCATTTAAATATTTCTCTTCGTCTGGTGATCATTTGTCGACATGGCAAGACCCCGATTTGGATAGGCCCTATATGCAGGATATGACTGTGGCGGCTGATGGCTCTCTGGTTGTGGTGATTAGAAATTTCGAGCCCGGAGATGGTCTTGTGCGCCACTATGAGCCTGATGGGACGTTACGGCTTAGTTTTGGTAGCGATGAGTTGTGGCCGGGACAATTTGAAGATCATTCTAATTTCGCGCTATCGCAAGCTGATGATTTATGGGTATTTGCTCAGGTGGATCGCAGGCTTGATGATTCGTGGGTTTTGTTTCACTTGGCCTTAGATGGTACACACCGACACACGATTGCTCGATTGGATGGGCAACCTTGGGATTGCGCTGATGTAAAACTGGCCCCACTCTCCGACGAAACGGTTCTGGTTGCTGATACTTGTCAGAATCTGCTTTATCATCTATCAACAAATGGGGCTGTTCTGGCGTCTTGGGGGCAAAGTGGCACTAAGCGAGGACAAATACAGGAGATTCGAGCGATACAGCTGGCGCCTGACGAGCAATCTGTTTTTGTGTTGGACTGGGCTCGAACGAGTATTATTCAATTCTCATTGAGTGGTGAGCTTCTACAAGAATGGTCAACCGGTTTATTTCTAGCAACTAAACCGGTCGATTTTGCCGTAGGTGCGGATAATCGCTTTTATGTGCTAGATGAATTTACTCAAGCGATTGTAATCTGGGATAGAGAAGGTCTTGCACACGATGTGTGGTCCTTGGATCGACTGGGTGAACAGGTCGAATCGTTGGCGGTTAGTACTCGTCATGGTTACTATTTGGTGGCAACCTCAAAGGAGTCGCTTTATCTTTTTGATGAGAATGGACAGTTATCGGCTGGATGGCCTCGTTCCGAATACCGACGGATCTTAATCGATTTTGCGGCTGATGGAACATTGTATCGATCTGAAGGGAGTGATTATATTTACATGTATGACCTTATTTTTGCGCAAAAAGAGCGCATTTCTATTCGTTAATGCAAAAAGAAGC
>WTJY01000074.1 GCA_011524645.1 Anaerolineales bacterium
CGGCAGGCGGGGGCACTGGTTTTGGGCAAAACGGTCACGGCCGAGTTCGCTTATTTTGCCCCCGGCCCGACACGGAATCCGCGTAATCCGTTCCATACGCCGGGCGGGTCAAGTAGCGGTTCTGCGGCCGCTGTGGGGGCGGGGTTGTGCCATTTCGCCTTGGGGACCCAAACGATCGGCTCTATTAATCGGCCGGCCGCTTTTTGCGGTGTTGTCGGGTTTAAGCCGACATACAACCGTATCTCTAAAGAAAACGTCATTGAAAACTCAACATCCCATGACCATGTCGGCTTTTTTGTCCCCGATGTGGGGAGTGGTGAGCCGATGGCCCGAATTTTATGTGCCAATTGGAGTCCGTTTAACATGGCCCAGCCACATGAAATCACCTTGGGGATTCCTCATGGCCCTTATTTGGCGCGGGCTGACCAAGCGGCGCTTGATCACTTTTATGATACGGCCGATCGTTTAGCGGCCGCTGGATATCAGGTGAAAGAGATTGATGCGATGGCTCATTTTGAGGATATTTACCATCATCATATTGTGGTCAATGAGAAAGACGCGGCCGATTATCACGAGCAATTTAGTGATTATTTTCATTTGTATCATCCAAAGACAATGGAATTGGTTCAAGACGGCCGGAAGCATAGCCGACGCGCTTTGGCTGAAGGGCGCGAGGTGAAGCGACAAACACGCCGATACTTGCATCAATTGATGGATCAGCATCGGTTAGATGCATGGATTACCCCGGCCGCGACCGGTACAGCCCCCCAAGGATATACTCGTACCGGCGATCCGGTGATGCAATTGCCGTGGACCAATGCGGGGATGCCCACGCTGAATTTACCAAGCGGGCTGGCTAAAAACGGTTTGCCCTATGGGTTGCAGCTAGCGGCTCGGGCGAACGAAGATGAATTGCTCTTTATGATCGGCCGTGGGGTTGAGCAACTGTTGGAACTTTAGATTTAAAGCCGTAGGTTTGTCAGAGGGTGGCCACATAGTGGGTTTTGGCTTGATCCGCTATATTTGAGCTTATGCGTCGCTTTATTCGAATCTGTACTGTTTTCTGTTTGGCCGTGTTGACGGCCGGTGGTGGCTGGCTTGGCTGGCTGATTCATGATTTGCCTGCGCCCGAAGAGATCGAAAACCGCTTGGCGGTTCCGAGTATTCGGATAGAAGATCGACACGGCCGTTTGCTGTATGAAGCGGGGGGGGACGGCCGACATGCCAGTTTGGCTTCGGAGCAGATTTCTGACCATTTGCGCTGGGGGACGATTGCCACAGAGGATCGCAACTACTACGAACATCCTGGTGTTGATGTCGAAGGGATTTTGCGCGCGGTGTGGATCAACATTCGTGGCGGGGAAGTATTGGCGGGGGGGAGTACGATTACCCAGCAGTTGGCACGCAATTTATTGCTAGACGATGATGAACAGCTTGAGCGGACGATGCGACGTAAGATTCGCGAGAGCTGGTTGGCGTGGCGTTTGGCACAAATCTATGACAAAGATGACATTCTGACTTTTTATCTTAATCAGATTTATTATGGGGCGCATGCGCATGGGATTGAAGCGGCCGCTCAAACCTATTTCGGCCGGAGTGCGACAGAGCTGTCTCTGGCACAAACCGCCTTGCTTGTCGGTTTGCCACAGGCTCCGAGCTACTATAATCCACTTGTTTATCCGGATGAGGCGAAAGCGCGACAAGCGATTGTGCTGGGGCTAATGCTAAAAGATGGCCATATCGATCAAGCGATGCATGATCAAGCACTGGCCGAGCCGTTGCCCTATTCGAGCCAGCCTTACCCGATTGAAGCCCCCCATTTTGTAATGATGGTGCAAGGGGAGGTTGATCGCTTGATCACGGCCGATGAGCAATATTTGAGTGGTGGGTTGACGGTACGCACCACGCTGGATTTAGATTGGCAACAGCGTGGCGAAGAGATCTTGAATCAGCAAATTAGCCGTTTGCAGAACCCGCCAAATCGTAGCTATAGCCATGAAGTGAGCAATGGGGCGCTTGTCGCTTTGCATCCGGAGACAGGGGATGTACTAACCTTGATCGGAAGCCCTGATTATTTTGATGATGGGATTCAGGGGGCGATTAATATGGCACTGGTGCCACGACAGCCGGGATCAACCTTGAAGCCGATGGTCTATGCGGCTGGGATGGACCCTGATTTGGCGGAGCCGTTTACGGCTGCGACCCGTTTTTTGGATGTTGAGACGGTGTTTTATACCCAAAAAGGGGAGCCGTATGTGCCGACCAATTTTTCGCGCACCGAGCATGGACCGGTTTTGTTGCGACCCGCCTTGGCCTCTTCGTTTAACATTCCGGCCGTGCAAGCACTTGAAATGATCGGGGTCGATAACGGCTTGTCATTAATGTGGGAGATGGGGCTTCGGACCTTTGAATTAGAGGCGGGGGCGTATGACTTGGCGTTCGCATTAGGGGGCGGTGAAGTGCGTCTGTTTGACTTAACCCAAGCTTATGCCACGTTTGCCAACGGGGGGGAGAGAGTTGAGCCACGATTGATTTTAGAGATTCAGAATTTTTCTGGTGAGATGGTGTATCAGGCACCGGTGAGTGAGCGTATACAGGTGTTAGATGAGCGGATCGCATGGCTGATTAGTGATATTTTGAGCGATAACGAGGCGCGGCAAGCTTCATTTGGGTTGAATAGTGTGTTGCAGGTCGGCCGTCCGGCCGCAGTAAAAACGGGAACGACCAATGATTTTCGCGACAATTGGACCGTAGGATACACGCCTGACCTTGTGGTGGGGGTGTGGGTGGGCAATGTCGATGCATCGCCGATGATCGATGTAACCGGTATTAGTGGTGCGGGCCCTATTTGGCATCAGTTTATACGATCTGCTGTGGAAGAGCGGGAGGTCCGGCCGTTTGTGCGTCCTGAGGGATTGATTCAAACAGAGGTTTGTGCATTGTCTGGGATGCTCCCCTCACGGGCGTGTCCCTTTACTCGCCAAGAGTGGTTTTTGGCAGGGACCGCACCGATTTGGGTCGATGATATTTATCGCTTGGTCGATATCGATACGGCGACCGGTTTGTTGGCTACAAACGAAACCCCGTTTGAGCGGAAAAAACGGACACTGGTGCTCGATTTGCCACCCGAGGCGTATGGTTGGGCGCAAGCTGAAGGGATTACGTTGCTGTCTGATCTGTTTTCGCGTCAAGACGATTTTTTACTGGCCAATGGTCTGGCCACGGCCGTGACGGCCGAACCGCTTCGGTTGCTGACACCGGCGAACAATGCGACCTATCGCTGGTCCGATACGTTGCCTGCGGAAGCGCAACGTTTGCCATTCCAAGCGGTGAGTGATGTGGCGCTGGCTCGATTGACGTTTGTGGTAAATGGAGAAGTTTGGGGAGAGGTTGGAGAGCGGCCGTTTGAGCTGTTTTGGCAGCTATCGGTTGGGGAGCATGTGGTTTGGCTAGAAGCTGAGACCTTGGATGGGGAGATGATTATGACTGAGCCGGTTTATTTTGAGGTTCGGCCGCCGGAAGATGTTGATGGTGAGTTAGACCGGCCGTGATTGATTAAAAACGCACAAGAATCAGATCGTTTTCTTTTTTGTTTGACGTTACAGTTCTCCGATTATTTATCACTTTAACCGAACAAGGATGGTTTATGCAGAAATCAGTACAGAAACCGGCAACCCAAACGATGAACGGCCGTCAGTGGGGACTCTTGATAATCTTGTCTATTTTGTGGGGAGGTTCTTTCTTCTTTAGTAAGGTTGCTTTAGAAGAACTGCGGCCGTTTACTTTGGTGTTCGGCCGTGTCGCTTTGGCGGCGTTGACACTGTGGCTTGTTTTGCTGGCGACCGGTGTAAAAATGCCAACCGACTTAAAGATTTGGCGCGGTTTTTTTGTGATGGGGTTGCTCAATAATTTTATTCCATTTAGCTTGATTTTTTGGGGGCAGACCCATATACCGAGCGGCCTTGCCTCCATTTTGAATGCGACAACACCGGTTTGGGCGATTGTGCTGGCCCATTTTTTTACCGACGATGAAAAGATGAAAGGGAATCGATTGGGGGGGGTATTCCTAGGGGTTGTGGGGGTCACGGTTATGATCGGGTTCGATGTGTTTGAGGGGATGAGTGGCATTGTGGTGCTGGCCCAGCTCGCTGTGGTCGGGGCTACGATTTCTTACGCTTTTGCGGGGATCTTTGGGAAGCGCTTCGCTGGTGTGCCTCCGATGGTAACGGCGACCGGTCAAGTGATCGCTAGCTCAGTGATGATGCTGCCTGTCTTTTTGCTGGTTGACCGGCCGTGGCAATCTGTTTTCCCCGGGTGGATTACGTGGGGGGCTTTGTTTGGCTTAGCGATATTGAGCACCGCTGTTGCCTATATTATTTTCTTTAATTTGCTACAAACGGCCGGTGCGACCAATTTGCTTTTGGTCACCCTTTTGATTCCGGTGAGTGCTTTGTTGCTCGGCATTTTGATTTTAGGAGAATCGATTGTCGCGACCGACTTTGTGGGAATGGGGGTGATCGCTTTGGGGCTGGTTGTGCTAGATGGTCGTTTGTTGTCATTTGGTCGTGGTAAATCGGAGTTGTAGAAAGCGTGGGGATGAATGTATACTAGAGGGACTATTCACATGATGTTCACAAGTTAAAACCCTATGAGTGATGCCAATAATATTTCGGCGGTAATTTTCAAAGATGATCAAGCTGAACAACTTGCTTTTGTTGTTTTGAATGGATACAACATACGATTAAGTGATACCTTGGGCAAAGCAGGCGCAATGCGTAGCTTTAAGCTTAAGCAGGGGACAGTTTGGGATGCTTGGAATACGCGCCAAATATTGAAGATTGTGACCAAAGACGGCCGTGAATCTCGGATTCGCATCGCCGCAATTCCGGCCGAGAAAGATGGGGCCGGTCTGATCGAATTTCTCTAAACAATGATGAATGATGGCAAAGCTCCGCGTGACGGAGCTTTTTTTATTGCAATTCCTTAACCAATACGACAATGACGACTATGAAGATCTTATTTGTTTCTGCAGAAGTATACCCTTTCGCTAAGCGTGGTGGATTGGCCGATGTGGTCGGTTCATTGCCAAAGATTTTGGCCGAATATGGACATGATGTGCGGGTCGTGATGCCCGCCTATCGGAGTGTGGAAGATGCTTATCAAAGCGGTAAGTGGTCTATCACTGCGACCGATGTTCGCTTATCCGTGCCGATAGAAAACACCACTGTTGAGTCCGGTGTGTTTGAAAGTGTTATTCCAGGTAGTGAGGTCCCAGTTTATTTTATTGCGAAAGGGGATTTGCTCGGTCGGCCGGAAATTTATGGTTACGATGATGATGCATATCGTTTCTCTTATTTCAGTCGTGCGGCCTTGCAGTTGGCGGTCGAGGCACTTGATTGGCGACCGGATGTGGTACATGCACATGATTGGCATACCGCTCCTACTGTAACGTGGTTGGCCACGGCCGGTACGGCTGATGATCGGTATAAAAATATTCCTACCCTGTTCACGATCCATAATTTGGCCCACCAAGGGAAAACCGATTGGCATATTTTCGATTATTTGCAGATTTATTCTCATTCACTAGAGGAAGAGCCTTACGGCCGTGTCAATTTTATGGCGCGTGCGATTTACCATGCGTCGAAAGTCAATACGGTTAGTCCGACTTATGCCCAAGAGATCACAACACGACAAGGGGGGGCCGATTTAGATGGGCTGTTGCGCTATCGTAAAAGTGACCTGTCAGGCATTCTAAACGGGCTAGATTATGATGTGTGGAACGCGGCCATTGATGGTAAGCTGGAGCAGAATTACACGGCCGATACCCTTCATTTACGGGCGGCAAATAAAGCTGCTTTGCAACGTATGGTAGGTTTGCCAGAGCGGAGTGATGTGCCTGTTATTTCGATGATTTCCCGCTTAGATTGGCAAAAGGGTCTTGATTTGATGGGGGAGGTGGTTCATCGTTTGCTTGAAGGGCAAGCGGGTGAAGCGCAGTTTGTTTTGCTGGGTAGTGGTGAAGCTGAATATGAAGAAATGTTCGCTCAATTTGTGCGCCGTTTTCCAGACAAAGCATCGGCAACGCTCGCTTACCGTGCCGATTTGGCACCATTGATTTATGCGGGTAGCGATATGTTTTTGATGCCCTCTCTGTTTGAACCTTGTGGTTTGGGGCAGCTGATTTCGATGCGATATGGCTGTATTCCGATTGTGCGGGCGACCGGTGGCTTGGCTGATACGGTGTGGGATGCACAAACCGGTTTTGTGTTTGATGGGTATGATAGCGGTGCGTTTTGGCATGCGGTGCAACGGGCGATGTATACCTACAATACCGATCCTGATTATTGGCAGACAATGGTTCGACAGGCGATGCAGCAGGATTTTTCTTGGTATCGATCTGCGCGTGATTATGAGCGGTTGTATCAGGAAATGGCTGGGTAATAATCGCCCGTCGGGGGCACGGCCGGACCATTTGTGCCAACAAATACAAATCTAATGCTGGTTTGTGGTAGATATGTAGGGGCAGGATAGCGTGGGAAATTTTTGCGTCTGGAGGGCGTTAGCTACCGCGCTATCTCGCCCAAAACGGCGATAGACTGGGGGATTAGAGATCGTCCGCGATTTGGGTGAGACAGGCGGGGCGGTTTTTTGATTGTTTTGGCCTGATTTTATGTCCCCGCCCCCTCGGGTTTGGGGGTGACGTTATTCGATTTCCTGACGGAGTTGGGCCAGGTAGCCCTTCATGTAATCGGTACGTTTGTGAGCTTCTGCACGGCCAGCATCAGTTTGCATCATGTCTGCCAGCTTGAAAAGCTTGATATAGAAATGATCGACACTGTATGTTTTGTCGTCTCGTGTACGGCCGTTGTCGGCGAAAGGATCGCTTGCTTCGTATAGTTGTGCACCAAATGAGACGCCGGTCAATATGCAACGTGCGATCCCGATTGCGCCGATTGAATCCAGTCGGTCCGCATCTTGGACCACTTTCGCTTCTGTTGTTTCTGGGGTAATTCCGGCGGAAAAGCTATGGGCGACGATAGCGTGCTGAATGGGAGGAATCAGATCGATATCGTACCCGATTTCATGCAAAAACTGACCGGCACGTTCGGCCGCGAGGGTGGACGCCTGTTTACGCAAGGGGGAATTTTTCGGCACGATGACACAGTCATGGAGCCAAGCGGCCGGTAAGACGATGTCCATATCGGCCGCTTCGGTGGTGGCGAGTCGTTTGGCGTTAGCGACAACGCGCTGAATGTGGGCGAGATCGTGGGCTTGATCCGCATCGGCTAGTTGTTCAGAGATAAAGGTTTGAAATTGTTTTTCCCAGTTCATGATTTGATTTTAGATTTTGAATTTTAGATTTTAGATTGGGTGAGGGGGCGCTGACCGACCTTGATTTGGAAGAACATCCAGATGATGGAGATGCCTATGCCGAGGAGCCCCAGATAGAAAAATTGATTCCAGACGGTGAAGCCCCAACTGTCTTGGGCGATACCGGCGACAAGGATGGAAATCGATTGGGCGGCGGTCAGGAAGGCGAATTCAAAGGCGAAAACACGGCCGCGTATATCGTCGGGGACGATGGTTTGTAGCAGGGCGGCCGATAAGACCCAGAGGGTGCCCGCCCCGATGGTACGCATAAAGGTGATGATGGAAAAGACCCAAAGATTGGGCGAGAATGCGAGCGTGATCAGGCCGGTACTGAGCATAAAGAAGCTGATGGTGATTCCGAGTAACATGCGATGGTGTTCGTCCCCCAGAAGGCGACGGGCCACCAATGGACCAAAGCCGGTGCCTAGCCCAGCCATCGTGTAGATGAGTGCCAGTGTGAGCGACCCATCGACCCCCATTTCTATGCCATTGAGCGTAAAGATTAGAGGGAAAATATTTTCGGCGACTTCGATTTCGAGGACGTTGACCGCTCCCCAGATGAGGGATCCCCCCCCTTTGACAAGCGCGATTGTCATAATGAGCGGCTCGCTCCGCAGATAGCGAACCCCGCCGACGATTTCGGCCCAAGGGCTTTCTTTTTTGTGGCGCATGGCGGCCGCTTCTTCATCTGTCTGGTAGTTGCTGATACGGGCGATAAACGATGCGGAAAGAAGAAAGGTGCCGATATCGAGAATGAATGCGGTTTGCACACCGAAGAAGCCGGTGGCGAGGCCACCGAGCAGGGCACCGAAGGCGAGCATGGTGCTCCATGTAATGCTGTCGAGGGCGTTGGCGACGATGAGTTCATCTTTTCTGACGATATTGGCCATGACGGCCGAGCGAGCGGGAACAAACAGTGCACTGAGCGCAAATTGGGCGATGGTGAGCAGATAGAAGAGCCAAAGTTGATCGGCCGAGCGGATAAAGAGGAAACAAAAGACGGTCGCGGCACGTAAAATATCGGACCAGATCATGACCCAGCGGCGGTCGAATCGATCAGACAGGACCCCTGCGATCGGGCTAAAGAGGAATAGCGGGAGGAAGCGTGCGAGAAAAAGATAGCTGAGAGCCGCGCCGGTTGAGGTGAGCGTGGCCACAAGGGCGGCCGATGCGATGAGGTTAAACCAGTCCCCTAACTGGCTGATTACATAACCGATCCATAAATTGCGGTAATCTCTATTTTGTTTGAGTAGCTGACCGTATTCTTCGAGCATTCATTCCACCTGTTTTTGTTTAATCTGCCAAGTATCGCTCAAATTTAGAGGG
>WTJY01000056.1:0-2885 GCA_011524645.1 Anaerolineales bacterium
ATGAGAGGTAGCGTGATCCGCGAATATGTTGAAGCATTGTCAATATGTTTTATCGGGAGGAAAGCGATAGGGAGCTTGCTGTGTTGTGTTGCTTGCTTTGTCTTTGTCTTTAATCGCTTTCAAGAACTTTGCCTAAATTTATTTCCGATAATGGTTACCATACGATACAGATTGTCTATATGGGTTCATATAGGAAATTCGATTAATCTTAGGCGTTGAGAGTGCTGGAGGCGGGGAGGTTTGATGGTTTTATATGAACACTTGGGTGGAATTCACGAGTCTTTTGCGCGCTGGCTCTGTTTTTGGAATGGTCATATTGTCTAAAAATTACTACTCCTGTCGAATTTGGTGGGACTCGATCAATTAACGATTGTCATTCCCGCGAAAGTGGGAATCCAACTCTGTTTGAGTGGTGGGTCCCCGCCTACGCGGGGATGACAGCCCTGTAAATCGACTATTTTTGAACGATTTACGCTTATCCCACCAAATTCGGCCGTATCAGAAAAATTAAGGTTAATTCCATCCTAAACCGATTCGCAGGTTTGATGGTGTTATTGTCAGCAATTCTCAATTTGAACCAAAGGAATCGCTTTTTATTGTCGCCGTAGGCGGCCGTTGCCTCAAAGGGGTGTTTCGGTGGCGAAGCCGCCGAAACACCCCTTCTAAAAGTGCCGATTTTCGCGCCTTTGGCGCGAAAATCGGCACTGAGTGACCGAATCCGTTGATTTTGACAGCCAAAATCGATTTTAAATTGAGAATTGCTGGTGTTATTGTGGTGGTGCTTGCTTTGGCTGTGTTGGTTTTACTGATAGGTTAAAAATTGTGCGTGGTGTGATGGCGGTCATGTGGGGCAGGGTCTGCGATTCCAGACCCGAAGGGTTTTAGATGTGAGCTGTGTTGGGTTGCTTTCGGCTGAAACCCTTCGGGTCTTGGGCGCGTGTTAGATTATTTCGGTGGGATGTGGGCTGAGAACTGGGTTTCGTAGAGTGAACGGTAGAGACCGTTTTGGTCGAGTAGCTCTTGATGGGTGCCTTTTTCGACCAAACGGCCGTTTTCCATCACCAAAATCACATCGGCCGCTAAAATCGTAGACAAGCGATGGGCGATAACCAAGCTGGTCCGCCCTTGCATCACCCGCTGTAACGCCTCTTGAATTAACGCTTCTGACAAAGAATCTAGACTTGATGTCGCTTCATCAAGGACCAAAATGCGTGGGTTTTTAAGGATGACACGGGCGATGGCGATGCGCTGACGTTCGCCGCCACTTAAACGATACCCCCGCTCACCGACAACGGTGTCGTACCCTTCGGGCAGGGAGTCGATAAAGTCGTGGATGTTGGCCGCTTTGGCGGCGGTCATCATTTCTAGTTCGCTGGCATCCGGCCGGGCGTAGAGGAGATTGGCGCGCACTGTGTCGTAAAAGAGATAGGTTTCTTGGGTGACCATACCGATATTGTCAGCGAGAGAATTGAGGGTGACATCACAGATATTACGGCCGTCGATGAGAACTCGGCCGGCCGTGGGGTCATATAAGCGGGGGATGAGATAGGTCATCGTTGTTTTCCCTGCCCCGCTCGGACCGACTATGGCGGCGAGTTGCCCCGGCTCAATCCGAAAACTGATGTCTTGTAAGGCCATGCGTACTTTTTCTTCTTGTTCCTTGGCGACATACCCTTCTTCTAGCTCTTTGCCCCGTTTGAGTTTGATGTTGTTGCCTCGCCCCCAAAAGCTGGTGCGTTCTACTTCTTGTAATCCATCTTGCCCGATTTGATAAGAAAAGCGAATTTTATCGAACTCGATTTGTCCTTTGGCGGTGGGAAGTGCTGGCGCATCTTCTTTTTCCTTGATTTCGACCGGAATATCGAGTACTTCAAAGACCCGCTCGAAGCTGACCATGCTCTGGGCGAACTCGACCGGTAAATTAGTGAGTGCGGAAAGGGGGCCGTATAACTGCCCTAGATAGCTCCCGAACGCCACGATAGTGCCGATGGTAAATCGCCCTTCGAGGGTCATGTAGCCGCCGATCCAGTAGACCAAGGCGGTGCCGAGCGCGGTGGCGATGCCGAGTCCCATAAAGAACCAGCGGGACACCACGGCCGATTGCACCCCGATATCCCGTACTTCTTCTGCGAAACCGGCGAACCGTTTCTTTTCATGGGGTTCACGGCCGAATAGTTTGACGAGCAATGCACCGCTTACATTGAGTGTCTCATTCATGATGGCGTTCATTTCGGCGTTTACTTCCATTGAGCGGCGACGAATGCGGCGCAGTGTCGAGCCGATCTGTCGTGCCAAAATGATAAACGCGGGCAAAACCATGAGCGCGATGAGTGTTAAACGCCACTCTAGGGCGAACATGATGCTGAGTGTGCCGACCACTGTGATGATGTTGGTCGTCATATTGGTTAGTGTCCAAGTGACCGCACTTTGCGCCCCGACGACATCACTGTTGAGCCGTGACATGAGTTCTCCGGTCCGTGTTTGGGTGAAAAACCGGAGGGACATGCGCTGCATGTGCTCGTATAGGGCGCGACGCAAATCGTAAATGACCCCTTCCCCGATTTGTGAGCTGAGTCGCCGCTGAAAGACACCGATTAGCCCGTTGGTGATCGGGATCGCGACGAGTGCTAGGGCCAACCAGTTTAGCCGCGTCGTGTCTCCATTGGGTAAGGCGTTGTCGATTAAATCCCGCATGATGAGCGGGTTGAGTAAGGTTAAACCGGTGATTAATAAAATAGTTAGCATCAACCCCGCAATTTTGCTGAAATAGGGGGTTGCGAAACGCAAAACGCGAAGTAGAAGTTCGCGATCGATTTCATTTTTTTTGTTCTCGTCTTGTTTGAGGTATGAAAACCAGCCGCCGCCGTAATAGCCCATAATGATTT
>WTJY01000056.1:2985-24822 GCA_011524645.1 Anaerolineales bacterium
TCGTCTTGTTTGAGGTATGAAAACCAGCCGCCGCCGTAATAGCCCATAATGATTTCGTTTTCTGTTTAGTTTCGTGTTCGCCAACCGAATGGCATCAAATAAAGATCGCCTTGTAATTGTTCTAAAAATTCAACTTTAAAGTCGGTTAGAATTTCGCCCGCTTCTTGGGTGAATGGTTTGGGGAGTTGATACCCTTTCCCTTCTAGTTCGATATTTTCGACTTGAATCTGGCGTGTGTCATCTGTGGGGAGTTCGGCCAATTCGGCCGCTTTGTGGATCGCATCGATTAAATCCCCATGACTATCGACCAATTTATGTTGGAGTGCTTGTCGGCCGGTCCAGACCCTCCCCAAGCAGATTTCATCAAGTTGGTCGTAGGGGAGCTGACGGCCGGTGGCGACCACCGTTTTAAATTGGTGGTAGCTATGTTTAATGCCCGCCATAAGTTTGTTGAAACGCTCTTCGGTCATGTTGTCGCCACTGGTGTAGAGGTCGGCATTGGCCCCGCGTTTGAAGGAAGCACGGCCGATTAAGAGCTTGTCATACAGCTCTTGGGTGCTAAACGTCCCTGCGATAACCCCGATTGAACCGGTGACGGTGCTGGGTTGGGCGACGATATGGTGGGCGAAGGTCGAGACATAATACCCGCCAGAGGCGGCCGCATTGCTCATGTAGACGACAAATGGCTTTTTCTCGCGCCAGCGTTGTAGATCCCGATTCATGAGATCGGCCGCGAGGGCCAACCCGCCGGGGGAATCAACGTGGAGAACGAGGGCGGCGATCGTGTCATCTTTTTCCGCTTGACGAACCTGCTGGGTAATGGTCCGTTCACCGGCCGTTTGTGCACCGATGATCGGCAAGGGGATGCCGAACGGGGTTGATTGACTCTCTCCCATCATGATCGCCCCTTCCAAACTGATGACCCCGATTTTTTTGCCTCGGACCGGTTCTCGGTATTTGCCACGTAGCTGTTTGCGTGCTTGGGGCCATTGGGCAATTTTAGCGACCTGTGGCTCTTTTTCTGCAGGTTCGTCCGCTTCGGCCGTCTCTTCCTTCGATTTTTTGTTACGCTGCAAACGGCTCCAAATCGATTTCTTTTGGCTATCTTTTCGCTCCGCTTCCCAATTTGGGTTGTAGAGTAGTTCCGCGATTTGGTCTTGATAAGCGACATGATCGATGAGATTGTGTTGGACCATTTCAGCGGCTGTGTGTGGGGCGGTGTCGATTAACGCTTTGATTTCATCTTGGGTGAGCCCACGCCCTTGGGCCATCTCGCTGGTCATTAAATCGTAGCGGTCATCGAGTAGCCAATTGATTTGCTCCGCTTGTTGTGGGGTTACATCGCTTTCGCTAAAGTTGTTATAAGCGGTTTTATAGGGGGAAATTTGTAAATTGGTAAATTTTAAGCCCCAATGCGCCAACGCATCTTTGAGAAAAGTCGCTTCGCTGTATAGGCCAAGGGCATCGAAATTGGTGCTGGGAGGGACGATGATTTTATCGGCTGCTGTGGCTAAATAGTAGCTACCGTTGCTAACGTAGGGGGTGTAAACGACAACCGTTTTCCCCGCATTTTTTAGACGGCCGAAGCTTTGGCGCAAACTTTCGAGCGTGGCGAGTCCGATACTTAACCCTTCTAATGAGAATATGACCCCACGTACATTGTCCGCATCGATAATTTGCTGAATACGGCTATTGATCGTTTGCAAACTAAGGGCTGGTGGCGGTAATGGAAGACGACGCTCGATAAACCCGCGCGGTGCTTCATTGCGTTCGGGCAATGAACCGCGCAAACTGATATAGATATAGTCGATGTGCTTGTTGCGTCGGCGAAAATTTCGCCAGCCCACACGTCCACGGCTGACGGCCCGTTGGGTCGCATGCCAGCCATTTTTCGGCGCTTGGAGAATTTGCTTAAAGCGAGATGGTTTTTCTTTTGACATAGTTTTGGAAGTATGAGGGATGAAGTATGAAGTATGAAAGGAATCTGCAACTGCTTTCATACTTCATACTTCATATTTCATCTTTTTAGTTAGTAGACGGCGTTGAATCGGTATAACTTTTCAATCGCGCTTGGTAGATTGTTGATGACGTGGTCGATGTGCTCGGCCGTGTTTTGTTTGCCGACGGTGAGCCGTAATCCACCTCGGGTCCATTCGTCGCTGAGCCCGATCGCTTGGAGCGTGTGTGACGGTTCTGGGTTGCCGGTGGCACACGCCGAACCGCTGCTTGCGGAAATGCCGAGAAGATCGAGATTGATGAGCATGTCGTTCCCAGTCAGGTGGCGCAGGGCGAAGCTGGCGTGGTGTGCCAGTCGTTCGGTGGGATGGCCGGTGAGTTGGATTTGTTCGGCCGGGAGTGCGCCTAGCAAGCCATCTATTAGGCGATCACGTAAGGTTTGGTTATGGGTGATGTATGTGTCATGTTCGGCGAGGGCCAGTTCGAGTGCTTTGGCTGCGCCTACGGCGAAGGGGACATTGACGGTGCCGGGACGACGGCCGTCTTCTTGCCCGCCACCGGTTAGGTTGGGAAAGATATTGATCCCTTGACGGACATAAAAAATACCGACCCCTTTCGGGCCGTAAAATTTATGGGGGGCGAGACAGAAGAGATCGAGCGGCATGTTGGCGAGATCCCAGTCGAACGCATGGAGCGCTTGAATCGCGTCGCTGTGAAAGAGTGCGCCGTGTGCTTGGACAAGCTCGCCGATTTCGAGGATCGGTTGAATGGTGCCGATGGCGTTGTTGGCCGCCATGATGCTGACGAGGGCGGTGTCGGGGCGTAATGCGGCTTGAATATCGGCCGGATCGACACGGCCGTGCTGATCGACCCCGACGATGGTCACTTCGAAATCGAAGCTGTCGCGTAGTTGCTCGGCCGTTTTGAGAACCGCTTCATGCTCGATGGTGCTGGTGATTAAGTGGTTGCCATGGCCCGATTGGCGTGCGGACCACATAGCACCACGCAAGGCCAAGTTGTCCGCTTCGGAACCACAGCCGGTAAAGATGATTTCGCTCGGTTTGGCGTTTAGCAGTTCGGCGATTTTTCGACGGGCGATTTCTAGCCCTTTTTTCGCTTCACGGCCGTGAAAATGGCTTGAAGAGGGGTTGCCGTATCCTTGGGTCCAATAGGGAAGCATCGCTTCGATGACTTGGGGATCGGTGGGGGTTGTGGCACTGTGATCAAGATAGATAGACATGGGCTGATTTTAGATTTTAGGTTTTAGATTTTGGATTGGGGTACTTGCTGTGGTGTTGAATCGTTTTATTTTAGCTGAATTGTCTTGGTGACAAATTAGCGGGAATCGGTTTTGCCGAATTTGCGTCAAGGACCCGAAGGATTTCAGTTGAGAGGGGAAATTTATTTAAATCCACCTCTCCCAGCCTCTCCTGATAGGAGGGGCGTAAATCCAATTAGACGGTTGCTGAATTGTTACGAATTTGTTTTTATCTGGGGCTCGCCCCAAATTGTTCTGCGAAGTAGCTGCTGATCGGAAAATGGATGGTAAACGTTGTTCCTTCCCCTTCTTTGCTGTCTACATCGATTGACCCTTTGTGTTTTTCGACCCCTTCTTTGACCATATGGAGTCCTAGACCTGTCCCGGCGATGCCCCGTTCGACGGCCGTTTGGGCTCGGTAAAACCGCCTGAATAGATATTGCAAACTTTCACTTGGGATACCGATACCGTCATCACTAATTTTGACCTGAATTTTTTGTTCGGCCGTGGTCAATGCACTGACCCGCACCGCCCCCTTTAGCGTAAATTTAACCGCATTGTCGATGAGGTTTTTGCAAATCATATAAATCGTTTCCCGATCCGCCACAATGGGGGGCAAATCAGGCTCGATTTTTTGGATAAACGTGAGCCCTTTTTCTAATGCTTTGTCGGCGAGTGGCTCGATGATTTCGTTGAGGACACTGTTTAAGTTGACCTCGCCTGAACTGCGCTGGATTTCTTTGGCTTCGAGTTTTGCCAATTGGAGCATTTGGCGCACCATTGTTTGTAAGCGGTCACTTTCCCGTTCGATCGTTTGTAGGAAACGGGCTTTCTTTTCTTCGTCGTTGTTTCCTTTTTGCAAAAGTCGTGAATACATCAGAATAAGCGCGAGCGGGGTGCGGAGTTCGTGGACAATCGCGTGGAAGAAGTCATCACGCATGCGTTCGACCTCTCGAATTTGGCGTAAGTCGCTAAAGACGAGAATGATTTCCTGCAAATTACCTTCTTTGTCAGATAGATGGGTCCCGCTGGCGAGAACCGGTACGTACACATTTCCTTGCTTGATCTCGCAGGCGAGTTGTGGATAGTCGGCCGTTGAGTCTGTTACATCGTATTGTAAGACGTCTTCGAGAAAGCCGACGAGATTGTCGTCTCGCAAGTGGATGTAGTCATAAGCGAGTTTATCGAGCATTTCTGTACGGGGTTGGCCGAGCAGAGCGAGCATTGAATCATTGATGGCGGTGATCCGGCCGTCGTGGTCGGTGGTCATGGCCCCTTCTGACATGCTCTGAAAAATCGTTTCGATGCGGCGTTTTTCTTCGACCACATTGGTATGAAGCTCCGCGTTGAGAATGGCGGCTGTTAGAGGGCCGCTCAGTGCTTCTAGCAGCTCTTGATCATGTTGGGTAAATTCTCCGTTTCGCTTGTTAATCGCTTCCATGATGCCGATAACACGGCCGTCTTGCTGCAACGGAACACACAAGATCGAACGGGTTTGGAAGCCTGAAGCGCTGTCTGATGTATTTGAGAAGCGCCGGTCACGGTAGGCATCATTGACGATAAGCGGTTTTTTATTAACCGCGACCCAACCCGCGACCCCCTGTCCCGGTTTTAGCTCAAGCGGTGGGATGTCGATAAACATCGATCCCATAAGTGTGGGGATAAATACGATGTTCGGCGTATCTCGGTCGATTAACCCGAGTGATAACGACTCTACGTTGAGAATGCGCCGGATATCGTCTGACACTTGGGCGAAAATATCTTCTAGCTGCAACGTCGAAGTCAGAGACTGGCTGATTTCAGATGTGATTGTGAATTCGATCCGCTGGCGATCTCGCTGATAACGGAGGGCGGAACGTTCGAGATACGTGGTTAAAAGCATCGCCGAGCTAGATAGAATTTCAGGATGATCTGCGATTTCTGGGCCGGGGTCGATAAAAATGACGATCCCATCTGTGAGCATGTCGTTGTTGGCGATACGTGGGTAAGGGAGTGGAATGAGGGTTATTTTTTCATTGGGCAAATGCCATAGCGGATTATCAATTAGATCGCTCGGTTGTTGGTTATGTTTGCGTAAAGTAACGATTTGCCCTTGGCTTATTTTTTGATTCAGATAGTCGCGTGGCTCTATCCAACGATCTTGCTTTAAGTTGCCATCGGGCGTTTGGAGCCAGACATCATAGTAACAGTTATTGGGTTCCGCTAGACCGATTAAGACAGCGGTGTCTGTAAACTGGGCCAATTGTTGGGCGAGCGCGATACAGACCCCGTGTGTGTCGAGAATTTGTGATAGCTCTTCGGTTAGTTGATCCCACATCTCATAGAAGTTGGGTTTGGTAGTGGTTAGAGTCATAGTTGTTTCTGTAATTTATGTAACAATACCTTCGCCAATACGAATGTTCTGATTGGATTTGCTCCCCTCCTATTAGGAGGGGCTGGGGGAGGTGGATTAACCCTCTCCCCCAACGGGAGAGAGGAGCTTTTGATCCGACGCGAATTAAAAATAATTGTGCCATCAGCTTAAGTCATTTTTAATTCAATGAACAAATTTACCTTAAAGGTAAGTCATTTGTCAGGTGTGTCTAAAAATGGCGAAGGTATTAATGTAAGACAACAATTTTTTTATAGGGAGCAGTGTAGCAATTCACTCGGTTTGTGCAAACAGGAGATGCGGGGGATATTTGAAGGGTTTGTTTTTCTCAGAAACGGCCGAATGAGAATCGTGATGCTTGATTGTCGTAGGGAGCGTGGGGGAAGCAACGGCCGAACAGCGGCCGAGCGTCGATTTTTCATCAAGTCATAGGGATACAGTTAAGCTTCGCTAGCTATTAGCAACAGACACACGATTTATGCTATGTTTGGAGGTGAGTGTGTGAAACGGGAATATTTAAATTTGACATTTGGAGAGACTGACATACGAATGAGAAAAAGACGACGCCGTAGACGAATTTTTTTGATGATGCTCTTGTTTTTGTTTGGGGGGACTGTTGGGTTGGGGACATGGCGCTATGGGGGTGTAGCGGGGTTGACCCGCCGGGTCCAGTTGGAAGCGCGTCAATATTTGCCGGAACCGCCACGGCCGACCGCAGCACCCACGTTGAGTACGGCCGTGACCGTCGATGTTCGCGCTTTTGTGGCCGCGATTGCGCCGGAAACAGCCACGCCTGCGGTAACCCCGACTTTGTGGCCCACAGATACAGCTGAACCGGATATGACGCCGGTTTTGCCGACTGAAACAGCAACCCCCTTCCCTTCACCAACCTCTGAGCCAACCGCGACCCCTATTTATCAAGTGGCGGCCGAATCGGTCTATATTGATCGCTTTACCCATAATTGGCAAGGGTGGAACAATTGCGGCCCAGCAACATTGACCACCTATTTGAGTGCTTTGGGAACCCATGTGACCCAAGATGATGTTGCGGCCGTTCTAAAACCAAATGTAGACGACAAAAATGTTGATCCGGCCGAAATCGCCGCCCATGCTCGATCTTATGGCTATGAGGTACGTGTTTTGGTCAATGGAACACCAGAGCGACTCAAACTATTGTTGAGCAACGGTTATCCGGTCATGTTGGAAACATGGCTAGAACCGGAGCCGAACGATGGGTTTGGCCATTATCGTTTGGTGGTGGGGTATGATGACGCGGTACAAGAATGGATCGTTTCCGACTCTTATGTTTCGGAGAACGTTAAAATGCCCTATGAAGGGATTCGGATTAGCTATGAAGAGATGAATGGGGTCTGGTCTGTTTTTGCCCAAACCCATATTGTGGTTTACCCACCGGCCGATGCCCCTTTGATCGATGCGATTATTGGTGAAGATATTGATCCAGACAGGATGTGGCTTAATGCCTTAACCACGTATCAATTGGCGGTACAGGCTGACGCTGAAGACCCTTTTGTTTGGCATAATTTAGGAACCGCTTTGGTTGAGCTGGGGGAAATGGAACAAGCGGCCGTGGCGTTTGATCAGGCGCGCACCTTGGGCTTGCCGTGGCGTATGTTTTGGTATCAGTTTGGCGCGTATGAAGCGTATCACGCGATCGGCCGATATGATGATGTTGTTGGGTTGGCCAATGCAACAAATGATACAGGCGGCGGCGGAGAAGAGGTGTATTATTGGAAAGGGATGGGGCTCGCTGCGTTAGGCGATAATGATGGCGCGTCTCAGGCATGGCGTTATGCGCTTTGGTGGTATCCCGAATATGAACCGGCCGTGCAAAAATTAGTAGAACTTGAAGGATAAACTGTGTGTTGACGGTTGATTTACGACCCTGCGATAAAGCTTTTCCAGACGGTGCGCAAGATGATTTTAATATCAAGCAATAAAGACCAGTTCTCGATATACCACAAGTCAAATTTGGTTCGCTCTGATATCGATGTATCCCCACGTAAGCCGTTGACCTGTGCCCAGCCGGTCATGCCCGCTTTGGCACGATGGCGATCCATGTAGCGCGGAACGATGCGCCGAAATTGAGAGACATAGTGAGGTTGTTCCGGCCGTGGGCCGACCAAGCTCATTTCACCGACCAGCACATTAATGAGTTGGGGCAATTCATCGATATCTACTTTGCGGATAAAACGGCCGAGCCGTGTCTGTCTTGGGTCGTCATCGACCGTCCAGCCTGGCCCCGATTTCTCCGCATCATTGCGCATTGAGCGGAATTTGAGAATTTTGAACGGTTTGCCATCTAAGCCCATTCGTTCTTGTACGAAAAAGACCGATCCTGGGGATTCTAGACGGATCGCGATGGCTACCAATAGCATCAAAGGGGAAAGCATGATCAAGCCTAAGCCTGAACAGAGGATGTCGAAAAGTCGCTTGAAGACGAGTAGGTAGCCGCGCATCGCATAGTCACGCACGGACAAGAGGGGGAGGCCGCCTAGATCGTCGATAGAAGGTTGTGTTGCCACAAATTGAAAAATATCGGGAAAAATTTTAATCGACACTTTACCCCGTTCGCATAAGGCGATGATTTTGACCGTTTCGCGGTGTCCTTTTTCCGGCATGGCGATAATGACTTCATCGATTTCTAATTTATCGATTAGTCGGGGGAGGTCGTTGGCTTTGCCTAGAATCGGTACACCCAACAATTCTTCTAAATCATCGTCTCCGTTGACCACGCCGATCACGTCATAGCCTAACTGTGGGGACCAGATAATGCGTTGTAAGACGATACGAGCCATTTCATCTGAGCCTACGATCAAGGCACGGTCTTTACCTAGACCACGCCCTTGCAGCCATTCACGGATCGCTTGGTGGGTGACACGGCCGATCATGAGCACGATGATATTGATCGCCCAAGCGTAGAAAACCATTGCGCGGGGAAATTCAAAATCGGGGCTGTAGATAAAAACGGCGATGGCGATTGAAATGAGTGTACCGAGGGTGACGGCCGTGATGACCGCATAAAATTGATCGACACGGCTAACCGCACGCGGAATATAGTATTGTTTGTAATAGAAGAGGGAAAGGGGCAGGATGATTAACATCAGTAACAAGAGCCCCAAATAATCTTGGAACGAAACGGCCGCGACGAGTGCTTCGGGCCAAGCGATATTTTGCCGTAACCAAAAGGCGAGCGAAAATCCCCCAGCGATGAGTAAGATGTCTAGTCCTACGAGTGAAAATGTATACCAGTTGCGTAAATTTTCAGCTTTGATAGATAACGAATTCATGCTTAGATTTCGGCCGGTGGTTTTAGATCGGGCCAAATTTGACGGCCGCCACGTAAGGCCAAGCCCAAGACGATAAGCCAATGAATCGGCTTGGGCGTTGTTTTATAGTAATGTTTGTAATAAAAAATCGGCATGGCGCGATAAAATTCAATCTGCGCTTTGGGATTTTGTTTGCTTGATGCTCGTTTGACATGGAGCACAATAACGGATGGGTTGTAGATGATTTTCCAACCGGCATCTTTGATCCGTTTCGCCCAATCCAGATCTTCACCATACATCCAAAAGGTTTCATCCAACATTCCGACTTGCTGAATGGTGCTGGTGCGGACCATCATAAATGCGCCGACAACCGCATCGACTTCCGCTAATTCTGTTTCGTCGAGATAGGTCATGTTATAACGGCCGAAACGGGGTGATTTAGGGAAGAGGCGACTCAGACCGAGCATTCGATAGAGTGAGACTTCCGGTGAGGGAAAGCTACGACGACAAGCTAGGTCGAGATTTCCGTTGGGTAAAAGCAAACGAGGGCCGACAACCCCGACATTCTTGTTTTCATCCATATAACGGATAAAGTCAGCAAAGCAGTTTGGTGGTACCTCTGTATCAGGATTAAGAAGCAATGTATAGCGTGGTGCATTTTGGCCCTCTACGCCGAGTAAACGCATCCCTTGATTGTTACCGGCCGGATACCCCACATTTTCACTATTGGCGATCAACTTTGCCTGTGGAAATTCGGTTTGAACCATTTGAACTGTGTCATCTTTGGAAACATTATCGACAACCACGACATCATAGCTAATATCGCCTGTGCTGGCGTAGACCGTTTCAAGACAACGGTGTAATAAATGGGAGACATTATAACTGACGATGATAACGGCAAGATCTAAGGGCATGGTTTGTTTCCAACAAATGAGTGATGAGTGGCTGGCGGTGTTAGATGGGAGATTCGTAAGATGATTGCATGAGCAATCTATGATTTACGACTGACCAACCGCCTGTATTGGGTGAGATATTTTCTCATATTTATGATTTAAATGGGTACGATGCTTAAACTATGTTATGGCTCCGATTTGTAAACGATGTTGCTTGCTCCTCTTATAAACCAGAGACATGGCATTCTAGCACAAGGGAATTGGGGCATCAATTGTCAATTAGCAACAAATTATCTATACAGGTGAAGCGATAAGCCCCCCTCTCCCGCAAGGGTGAGGGGCTGTGGGAGAGGGGGAATTATTTAAATTCCACTTCCCCAACCCCTCCTCATAGGAGAGGCGCCAAAACCATAGTTTCAACACCTGTATAGTTACCAAATTATATAGATATGAACAACGAAACAGTAAATCAACGACGATCGAATTTTTGGTTAGATACATTGGGCAATGTCTTTTTGGCTTGCGTATTCTTCGGATTGGGATTGTGGGTCGGCCGCTCTGAGACGATTTTCCCTTATTTATCAGGGACACCGCGAACCACACCGGCCGAGGCGCAGGACGCATTTGTGCCGTTTTGGGAAGTGTGGACGCTCATCAACGAGCGGTATTACGAACAGCCGGTTGATCCTGATCTGCTTGCTCAGGGGGCAATTCGAGGAATGATCGAAGCACTCGGGGATGACTATTCGATTTATCTTTCGCCGGAAGAACAGGAAATGGCCTCCGCTTCATTTGAAGGAGAATTTGAAGGGATCGGGGCTGAGGTCATGGATGACAATGGGGCGGTGGTGATCGTCTCTCCATACGAAGGGGCTCCCGCATTTGAAGCGGGGTTGCGGCCCCGCGACATTATTCGGGGGGTTGATGATACCGATATCGGTGGGATGGATCTAAGTACTGTGGTGCGTATGGTGCGTGGTCCGGCCGGAACCGACGTTAAACTAACGATTGAACGAGATGGTGCGTTGTTCGATGTGATTGTCACCCGTGGCGTGATCGATTTGCCGAGCGTGGCTGGAGAAATTTTGGATGAGGATGAAGAAAAAATCGCTTATCTTCGCCTGCGCCGCTTCGATTTGCAAAGTGACGACGAGATTGAAGCGAAACTCGAAGAGCTGATGGCGGAAAATCCGGATGGTTTGATTCTTGATTTGCGTAGCAATCCTGGGGGCTCGTTGACGGCCGTGGTGAATATTATCGACCAATTCTTGCCAGAAGGTGTAGCACTGATCGAAAAATTTGGCAACGGCCGAGAAGAGATCTTTGAAACAACCGATGAAGGATTAGCCGAAGACACGCCACTGGTTGTTTTGGTCGATGAAGGTAGTGCGAGCGCGTCCGAAGTTTTCGCTGGCGCTGTACAGGACTATGATCGTGGTGTCATTATCGGTGAAACGACTTTCGGTAAAGGAACTGTCCAAACATGGGATTCCTTGAGCGATGGATCTGGGATTCGCTTGACCATTGCCCGTTGGCTGACACCGGAAGGAACTTGGGTTCATGAAACCGGTGTATCTCCAGATATTGAAGTGGTTATTGAGAGTGATGACCCCTTTAGGCCTGATGAAGATACGGTTGATCTTCAGCTACAGGCCGCAATCGATTACCTGCAAAACGGGAGCGAATAAAATAGCGATGAAGCCTGTCGGTTGAATTGCAAATAGATGCTCAATCGATGGGCTAATAGCTCGTTAGAAAAGATCAATGGGACTAATGTCTTTTTGACTTTGTCTGTTAATTAAGTAACAATCAAGACCTTAATTTTGTAGTTCTTAGGTACTGTCAGGCCTTTTGCCGGTCAAAATTTGAATATCATTTAGAGAAATTTGATGCATTTAGAAAAAAGTGGTGGAAGCCGCCAAATTACTCGTATCGCTCGTCGATTTTCTGCATACCTTCCTCATTCACTGACGACCAAACTACTGAATCAACAAATGCCAGAACCGGGCCAAGCACGATGGGTGCAAGCAGCAACACTCTTTTGTGATGTTTCTGGGTTTTCATCGATGGCCAATGAGTTGGCAGCTGATGGCTCACGGGGAGCTGAAGAACTTAATCGGCTTTTGTTGATGATTTTTACCGCGATGATCAATGCGATTCATAACGCGGGGGGGATTGTGGTCCATTTTCACGGGGATGCGATGCTGGTGTTTATTCCTGATGATGATGGACATGCGGCGCAAAATGCACTTTCTTGTGCTCAATTTATGCAGAATCTGATGCGCGGGAGTGCCTATAGTGAGGTTGTGGCGAGTCGTCCGAACAATCGACAAACAACGTTTCAGCTTTCTATGAAAGTGGGGGTGGGCTACGGCCGTTGTGCCGAAATTGTTGTTGGGGATATGACCCAACAAATGGAATATGTTGTGGGGGGACCGGGGATTGATGACTGTGTGGCTGCGGAAGAACATGCCAACGCGGGACAGGTCATCGCCAGTGCGGCCGTCTTGCACAAAGCGGGCTTAACTGTCCACCAAGATTACCAGCTTTTTTCAGATCTTATGCCGGTGCCGTTTGCCCGTAATCGGATTCATTGGGATGCATACACAAGTGATACGCTATGGGATTTGGCGGAAATGGCCGCCAATTTTGTACCTGTTCCGCTACACAAGCGCATTTCAGACGTGAACGTCTACTATGTGGCGGAAAATCGGCCGATTACCACTATGTTTGTTTGTTTCACCGGTATCGATTATGAAGACCCAGAAGTCGGCCGTCGGTTACAAGAATATTATGAGTGGGCCTGTCGGTTGGTCGCTCAATATGGGGGGGAGAATAGTCGTGTTAATCGTATCTTGACCGGTGACAAAGGGGATGTGTTGCATATCGTTTTTGGTGCGCCGATGGCCCCAGATGCTCCAGATCAGGCACTCCTTTGTGCTTGGGAAATGCAAAAGCAGAAGCCTGATTTTATCGAAAGGCAGTCGATTGGTGTGGCGGCCGGCGAAGCGTTCGCTTGCGCGATCGGTTCACAGACGCGACGGGAATACACCACTATGGGAGAGGTGGTCAATCTATCTGCACGACTGATGGGCAAGTGCCCGCCCGGCGAAGTTTGGGTTGATGAATCAACTTATCGTCGCGTGAAACAACATATTTTGTTTGATGAAATCGGGCTGGTGCCACTAAAAGGGTATAACGAACCCTTACGCCTTTATCGAATGTTAGGGGACGCCAAACAATCTGACACGGGAAGCGACTATCAAACAAGTAAACTTCCGTTGCTGTGGCGCGAGGAAGAAGTGGCGACACTGCGAGAAGTTTTGCATGCTGGGCTTACTGGTGAGAGCCGTGCGCTCATTGTCGATGGGGTTAGCCCGAGTGAATTGGCGCGAATGACCACCTTGGCTAGTGAGTATTGGCAAGGGGCTGGTGGCCGTGTGCTGTTTGGTGTCGGCTTGCAAGAAATGGCTGAATTTCCATACAACTTGTGGCGTAATATTTGGCACACGTACTTTGAATATACCGATCAAGATCACATCAGTTTAAAGGTACGTCAAGTTACCGAAAAGATTATGGCGTTTTGCCCCGAATTTGCGGCCGATCTTCCTTTACTAGAGAAAGTGCTCGGGTTTACCTTTCCCGGCCAAGTTGTGCGGATGATCGGTTTGAGTAATCTGCAAGAGCAGGCCCGCTTGTATGCTCTACTGATGGCCCTTCTACTGGCCGATACTGAACGTGAACCCTTGCTACTGGTGCTAGAAAATGTTCATTGGGGTGATACAGACAGTATGCATTTTCTACACTACTTAATGCGCTCCAGCCAAGATACAAAACTCGCGTTGTTTGTTTCCTTTACGCCACAAAAATCATTCGGTATCGAGCAATTACCGCGCGTTGGCCATCATATTTCACTGGGGAAAATCTCAGTCGATATAGCTGTCGCTGTGGTTGAAAAGATGTTGGGATTAGAGACTGTCCCTGCTGAATTGGCGAGCTATTTAGGGCTCGATAAAGCGGATGATGACACTGTTAACCCGATTATCCTAGAAGAAAATGTCAAACGACTACGCTCGGAGAGCCTTGAAAGAGATGGCGATTTTCAGTTAGATGAAGCACTGTTGTCTGATTTAAATTCACCGCGTGATTTGCGAGGAGGGGTGCTATCTAAATTAGATAGCTTGTCGCCTAATGCCCATATGTTTTTACAAGGAGCCTCGATTTTGGGACGACAGTTCGATTATCAGACACTTTCTAACACATTGGCACCGTCAATTAGCCGGTTGCTCGCTAACCGCCTGTTTAAGGAATTGGTTGCGGCCGAGCTTATTTCTGCGGTTCGTGAGAGAGAAGTCTATATTTTTCGCGGTGAAATTGTCCATGACAGCGTCTATAAGAGTATTCCTTATCGTCGACGTCAATTATGGCATGCGACAGTGGCTCAGTGGCTGGCTAAACAAGAAGCTGGCACGACCTCGATGTATCCGATTATCGCTTATCACTACGGCCAAACAGATCTATATGAAGAAGGGCTACATTTCTCTTTCGAAGCCGCAGAAAACATGCGTACCCAATCGAAGCAAGCGGCGATTGAGCTTTATAACCTTGCAGAGAATCATTTGCGGGGGCTCGGTTTAGAGACCCAATGGGAAACGGCCGTCAAGCTTTATCTCTCCCGTGCAACGCTCCATAACCTGACAGAGCAATTTGCGAAGGCTGAACAAGATGGGGAAACGGCCGTTCGCCTCGCCTATCATCATTATCGACCCGACTATGTCGGTTGTGCCTATAATCAACTCGCCTATGCCAAATTTCGTTTAGGCAAGTTGCACCAAGCGTTTGAACTTTGTACCCATGTGATCGAACGTTTTGGTGATCAGATTAGCATCGCTGATTTAGGATATGCACATGCTTATGGGGCTGAGATTTTGCTCCATTTGGGCCAATTCGATCAAGCGCATCTTATGTTTGATCGGGCGGTCGATCTGTTTCAAGAAGATGATAATCGTCAAGGGGGGGCACATTGCCGAATCATGTGGGGGTATGAATATTATGCGGTCTTGGGTGAATGGGAATCGGCGCGTTTCTATCTCAATCAAGGGCGGGAATTGGTCGAAGCGCAAGATGAAACCTATCTTGTAAATTCGATACGCTTTTTCATCGGTTTGGCCTATGTCGAGCTATCTAATGGTGCGGCCGACTTCGCCTTGCACTGTATCCAACAGGCGGAGAAATTGTGTCTCGAACGGGGGATGTCTTGGTGGTTGCCTGCTGTGTACTATCATCAGGCTTTAATTCAACTGAAGAATCGACGGCCGCAAGACGCCGAAAAATCGCTGTTAGCGAGTCAAGAATCGATAGAAAAAGGGGGTAACCCCGATTATTTGCCGCTTGTTTTGTTGCAGCTTAGCCACTTAGAAAACGATTCCACTCAAGCGAATCACTATAAACAAGCTTGCGTAGAAGCGACTCAAGCCCGCTCCCGCTATTTTGATCAACTCCTTTGCCTGAATCAAACTGCTGATTTTACGTTGCAAACCCAATCAGTTGCGCTCAGAGAGATGGCAAAGGAGGTCCGATGAGAGTTGGTATTTTCGGATTAGGTGCATTGGGATGCCTTTTTGGTGCGCGTTTAGCCCCACACTGTGAAGCGATACTTTTTGGTCATTGGGAGGCTCAGGCGACACATTTGCGTACACAGGGGGTAATGATTCATGAACTTGACGGCCGTCAAACCCATCATATTTTATCGGCGACAACCGATTTGGCGGCACTTAGCACGATCGATATCGCTTTGGTGCTCGTGAAAAGCCAGCAAACAGCGCGGTCTGCTGCTGAAATTGCTCAGGTAATTCGGCCGAATGGGCTTGTGTTGACCTTGCAAAATGGGCTAGGGAATCGTGAAAAGTTGACCCAGCATCTCCAACATGATCAGATCATGGTTGGGACTACCTCTCAAGGGGCCAATATCCCTGAACGCGGTCTACTTAATCATGCGGGTAATGGGTTTACAGATGTGGAGCGACATCCACAAGGTGACAGTATTGTCGCGTTATTGGCCGAGGCAGGCATAAGCATGCGTGTACAAGAGGACGTGCGACAGGTGATTTGGGGGAAGCTGACCGCCAACGCTGGAATTAATCCTTTGACTGCATTACTGGGCTGGCGTAATGGTGAACTCGCTGAGGAGCCGCGAGCCCGAGCGATGATGTGCGCCGCCGCGGAAGAAACGGCCGCTGTCGGCCGTGCGTTGGGTATCGAACTCCCTTACGCATCTGCTACTGAGGCTATTTTATCTGTAGCTAGCTACACGGCGACCAATCGCTCTTCTATGTTGCAAGATGTAACCCGTGGGGCCAAAACAGAAATTGAAGCGATCTGTGGCGAAATTGTCCGTTTAGGGGAGGCGAATGGGGTGGCTGTACCGGTGAATCGCTTTTTGTTGGGACTGATTCGAGAGGGAGAAGGGCGGCCGTGGGTGTTTCAAACGATTGATGCATTGAATCAAAAATCGCCTATGTGACAGCCGTCACATAGGCGATTTGAATGGTAATTGTGACACGTTGCGCCGCTAAAATCGTGGATTAATGGGCGTGTTCTTTGTCCGCATCCCCGTATTCACCGCTTGAAAGATATTCTCCATCGGCCGAATATTTTCCTTTGAGCTCGTCGATTTTTGTTCCTTTCCACAAAGGGACACCTTCGGAATAGGCGGCACGGCCGATCATGTGGGCCGAAACAGGTGCGGTGGCCAGCAAAAAGGTGAAAATCGCAAAGGCGCGACTTGCGGTGCCTAAATCTCCGAAAAAGACCGATACACCAACCAGCATCAAGCCGACCCCGACCGTTGCCGCTTTGGTGGTTGTTGACATACGCATAAAAATATCAGGCATACGATACATGCCGACACCGGCCATAAACACAAAGAGTGTTCCTAGAATTAAAAAACCAAATGCGATAAATCCAGACATAAAACTTTAATTAAGTGCGATTGATATAGTAAGCAAAGCCGACTGTACCTAAAAATGTGATCAAAGACACGACTAGCGCGACATCTAGCAGAACCGCTTGTTCTGACATGACAGAATAGGCGCAGATAATGGCGACGCCAATGGCGGATAGCATATCTAGAGCCACAATGCGATCAGGTAAACTGGGCCCGCGCACAAGCCGAATAAAGGTTAAGACAACGGCCGTAACCAAAATCGGCATGATGACCCAGATCATCACCGGTTGAATCCATGGTGCGATATTCATTATGAGCGCATGACCTCCATGACTCGCTTTTCAAAGCCGTCTTTAATGCTGATGCGGAAGCTTTCTGGATCATCCATCCGAATTGTATGCACATAAAGCACTTTCTTATCAGTAGAGACATCCAATGATAGCGTACCCGGTGTGAGGGTGATTAGATTGGCCAATAAGGTGATTTCGGCCGATGTCTTTAGATCTAATGGCACGGCTACGATCCCCGGTTGTAAAAATGAGAAGGGGGAAACCACACTTCGGAATACGGTCAGGCTAGCAATGACCAACTCTTTTAAGAAGAAGGCGATAAAGTAACCTAGAATCGCTGTGCGGCGTAGAATGTTGCCACTACGGCCGAACTGGATATAGCTGGTGCCCATGCTACGGCTCGCGATAAACAAGATGAGTAGCGAAATAGCGAACCCAACACCGAGGTTGGCCCAGCTAAATTCACCAACAAGACAGGCCCATAAAATCGTTAAAATAATGAGATAGCTCACTGCGTACCTCCTAAAACGGCCGTAATATACATCTCGGTATTCATGAGCTGCTCTGCGGCCGCTGTGCTTAATTCAAATAGTGGACCGGCGAAAATCCCCATTAAAATAGTCGCTAACCCGATGACTACTGTGGGGATCCATAATAGACGCGCTTCGCTTGCGGGGATCGTATTGAGCGGGGCTTGATACGCGTCCGGCCGTTTGCGCATAAACGCATAGGTCCAAATTTTAATCATTGAGTAGAGCGTAAAGACGCTCACAAATAGCCCTGTGCCGATAATCCAATAGTTTCCAGCTTCTAGCCCCGCCTTAATAATGGCAAACTTGGCCCAGAAACCGGACAGTGGTGGGATACCGGCTAAGGCGATCGCTGGAATAAAGAACAGCATTGAAAGAGCCATATTATTGTGATAGAAGCCACCTAGCTTTTTCAAATCATATGTGCCGGTTAATCTATAGACGATACCACTGACCAAGAAAAGGGCTGATTTGGCTAAAATTACATGGACTAAATAGAAAATCGTACCGGCCAAGGAGGCGACTGTGAAAATCGCTAGCCCCATAATCAAATAGCCGATCTGGCTGACAATGTGGAAGGAGAGCAGACGCCGGAACCCATATTGCGCGACTGCGCCAAACACACCGATGACCATCGTTAAACCGGCCGCAAGCAGTAAAATAATTTGTGCGTAGTTGAAAATTTCCGGTGTGTTAAAAATAAGCGTATAAACTCGGATCAAGGCGTAAACCCCGACTTTCGTTAACAGTGCCCCGAAAATTGTGGTGATAGCGGTTGGCGGGGTATGGTAAGATGCGGGAAGCCAGCTAAACAGTGGGAAGATCGCTGCTTTCATGCCGAAGGCTACGGTGAAAAGCATCGCTAACGAGATGATCAATGAGAGTCGCTGGTCTGCGGCCGATGAAACCCGATTGGCTAGATCTGCCATGTTGACTGTGCCGGTTACCCCGTAGAGGAGCCCGATTGAAGCCAAGAAGATGACCGAGGAAAGCATATTCATAATGACATACTTTACCGCACCTTCAATCTGCGCTCGTTTACCCATTAAAGTCAGCATGACAAATGAGGAAAGGAGCATAATTTCGAACCAAACAAACAGGTTAAATAAGTCCCCTGTTAAAAACGATCCGGTCACACCGACCAATAGAAATTGATAAAGGGAATGGTATCCCACAACTTCTAAATCTTTGTCAATGTCAACCAGCGCGTAAATGGCAACCATGAGCCCCATAAAGGCTGTAATGGTAACCATAATTGCGCTAAATAGATCGGCGACAAGGGTGATCCCGAAGGGGGCGACCCAGTTGCCTACATAAAGGACTTGGATGCCATTCTCTTGCACGGTGAGCAATAGAATGACCGCTATTACAACGCCGACGGCCGAGCCTACCACACTAGCGAGACGCTGAATGCGGGAGTTTCCCCAGGCGATTAGGCCGATGAGGGCTGTAATTAAGGGTGTTAGAATAGGTAGAACAACAATCATGTTCGATACAAAATGAGTGAGCCGTGTTATTTATCGGTCGTAACGAGTTCATCCACGTCATCTGTACCTACAAGCACATATGCACGTCGCATCAGAACGATAGCGAATGCTGAAGTCGCAAGCCCGATAACGATAGCGGTCAGGACAAGTGCTTGAGGTAGAGGGTTGGCATAATCTCCACTTAACACTTTTTCTCCATAGGGAATAAGTGGTGGAGCTGCTCGTTCGACACCGCCAATGGTGAAGATAAGCAAGTTTGTGGCATGACCGAGTAAGGCTAGGCCTAAGATTAGTTTGACGAAACTACGACGCAAGAGCATGTAAATGCCTGCCGCGTAGAGAAAGCCGACCGTTATGGCGAGTAACAGATTCATAGTTTAGTCTGATTGATTTAGAAAATTGAGCTTTTCATCTTCTTCGGCAAGCGTGAAAATGATGAGCAAAATGACACCGATGACGACAAACATGACGCCGATGTCGAATAAGAGGGGGGTGCTGAGTTTGCCGATTGAGGGAATATCAGTTTCTCCCCAAAGGGCTGTCATAAACGGCTGTCCTGTGACAAGTGGTGCGATCAATGCACTGCCTGCTGCGCAGGATAAACCGATTCCGATCAGTGAGATCGGTTGTACCCCTAAGCTTGCCTTGGCCCGTTTGATGCCGAAGGCGAAAATATACAAAATGAAGGCGGAGGCTGCGAGCAAGCCACCAACAAAGCCTCCACCCGGTTCGTTGTGCCCGCGAAAGAGGGCAAATAGTGCGAAGAGTAGAATGATTGGAAATAAGTAACGGGTCGCTGTACGTAAAATTAGAGAGCTAATCATGTTTGTCTTCACCTCCATTCGCGGCCGCGATTTCATCCAATCGACTTTCCCGTTTTAGTAACGAATAGACCCCGATGGCTGCAACCGCTAGAACGGCGACTTCGATCATCGTATCAAGTCCACGGAAGTCAACGAGAATAACATTTACAACATTTTGCCCTTTGGCTATGCTGTAACTAAATTCTGCGTAGTAATCGGAAATGTGTGAACTGAGGGGGGCACTGGTTACAAATAAAACAAGTAGGGTAATTAATGTCCCCACACCGCCTGCAATAATGCCATCTCGAATTCGACCACCTTTGGACGTGAATGAATCAAAGCCGGGTAGACGATATAAGACCAAAACGAAGATGATGACCGATAATGTTTCGATTGAGAATTGGGTCATTGCTAAGTCGGGGGCATTAAAGTAGGTGAATAACATCGCCATGCCATATCCGACAACGCCTAAACCGGCAACGGCCGTTAATCGCTCTTTAACGGTAATTGTCATGACCGCACCAGCCATAATGACAACCGCCAAAAGTGCTTCATATACCAATGGCCAGCCCCCAAGATCCCCAGAAATTAAGGAGACATTGCTAGGCACAAGGATGAGTGGCAGGCCGACAAGAATCACGAGCGTGAGAACGACGACAAACAGATAGCGGCGGATATAGCCGTTTTGTAGTGATTTGGTTAAACGGTCGGCGAATGCCAATGTGCCGTCAAGTGAACGGAAATAGGTTTGCTCCGGCCCATAAGGGGAAATCGCTTTGTCCGCTTGAACCGCCCACGGCCGAATACGGCCGAAGATATACCACCAGCCTAAACCACCCAGAATGGTTGCGATACTGAGAATCGGTACGATATTAAAGTAAGGTGGCCAACGATGGAGCTTGACTTCAACCGCTTTACCATAAACTGATGTAACCGCACCTTCCATTAAGTAGTGGCTAACCCAATCGCTTTCTGCGAAAACCCAAAGGGCGACAGCAACTAAACCTAGAACGATCGGACCGAACCAAAGTGTCCACGGTGCGCGATGCCCCTTGCCGGCATTTGAGTTCGCCGGCCTTTCTTTGATAAACGGTTCAATGAGAATGATGAATGCGGCTGCTACATTAAAGAGGTTCATGAGAAAGGCGATCGTTGTGATAAGCACCGGCCCCATATGACTTTCTACGGTCGCCTCATAGATGACTTCTTTGCCGATAAAACCAACCAGTGGGGGAATACCCGCCATCGACAAGGTTGCTAACGCTACGGCAGCGAAGGTTATCGGCATTGTGCGCATTAAACCACCAAGCTGATGAATATCGCGAGTGCCTGTTTCGTGATCAACCGCACCAGCTATCATGAATAGTGCACCCTTGTAGAGCGAGTGAACGACGAGGAACAAAACCGCCCCTTTCACGCCGATTTTGCCACCTGCACCAAGCATAAAGACCAGAATCCCAAGCGCACTAATCGTCGTGTACGCCATGATCTTTTTCATGTCGCTTTGTTGCCATGCCAACCAGCCGCCTAATATCCCCGTAATCCCACCAAAGATAACGAGTGTCCACATCCAGGCGGGTGTTTCCCCTAGAATAGGGTTTAAGCGAGCGAGTAGATAGACACCAGCTTTGACCATGGTCGCGCTATGCAAATAGGCACTGACCGGTGTTGGTGCAGCCATCGCATTGGGAAGCCAAAAATGGAAGGGGAACTGAGCTGATTTGGTGAAGGCTCCGAGCAAAATTAAAACAAGAACGGCCGTGTAAAGCGGGTTGTTATGGAAGTCATGTCCGAGCTTAAGGATCTCTGATAGTTCCCAGCTTCCGGCCGCGTACCCTAGCAGGACCAACCCCGCCATAAGGGCCATACCGCCCGATCCTGTTACGATCAGCGCTTGCTGTGCCGACTTTTGTGATTGCTCTTTTTGATGTTTGAAGCTGATCAGCAAATAAGATGAAATACTGGTTAGCTCCCAAAAGATAAACAAAAGAAAAATGTTATCTGATGTGACCACAC
>WTJY01000387.1 GCA_011524645.1 Anaerolineales bacterium
CCAGTGGTATTCAAGTCGGCAAAATGCGCGTTCCTCTTGGTGTGATTGGCATCGTCTACGAGTCCCGTCCGAATGTCACGGTTGATGCGGCTATTTTGTGTTTGAAGTCAGGTAATGCGACCATATTGCGAGGTGGGTCAGAAGCGATTCATTCAAATAAGGCGATAGCTGCTTGCATAGCAACCGCTCTAGCAAAAACTGGATTACCTGAGCATGCTGTGCAAGTGGTTAGTACCACAGACCGAGCTGCTGTTGGTGAGTTGATAACGATGCCAGATTATGTAGATGTTATCGTTCCTCGGGGTGGAAAAGGCTTAATTGAGAGAATCAGTCGCGATGCATCTGTTCCAGTCATCAAACACCTTGATGGTATTTGTCATGTCTATCTTGATAGTGAGGCTGACTTCGAAAAAGGAATGGCGATAGCCATCAACGCCAAGACTCATCGCTACGGAGTTTGCAATGCGATGGAGACTCTTCTGGTGCACGAAGATCGAGCGTCAGAGTTTTTACCTCCTCTATGCGAAGAGTACGTTGCTAAAGGAGTTGAGCTGAGAGGCTGCGATAGAACTAGGCAAATTGTGGCGATGAATGAAGCTACAGAAGAAGATTGGCAAACAGAGTATTTAGCTCCAATTTTATCGATCAAAATAGTCTCTAGTGTTGATGACGCTATGGACCATATTGCTCAATATAGTTCGGCACATACGGAAAGTATTGTTACCGAAAATTACACCACTAGTCGCCAATTCATTCAGCAGGTTGATTCAAGTTCAGTCATGGTAAATGCCTCGACTCGATTTGCTGATGGTTTTGAGTACGGTTTGGGCGCAGAGATCGGCATTAGTACCGATAAATTGCATGCTCGTGGTCCTGTAGGACTGCAGGGTCTGACCTCGCAAAAGTACGTGGTTTACGGAGATGGTCACATAAGGCAATGATCAAAACTGTGTTCTCAGAAGACTCTAGCGTTATAAATCTCTCATGATTGGAATCTTTGGTGGGACGTTTGATCCAGTTCATCTAGGCCATCGCAAGGCGATAGATCAGCTTTGTAGTCAGGTCGGCTTTAACAAAGTGCACTGGGTGCTTAGCGCGAGACCACCGCATAAAGATCAAGTTACGGCCGACATTTTTCATCGTTATGAGATGCTGCAACTTGAGTTAAGCGATAACTCACTGTACGAAGCCGACGATACTGAAATAAAGCGTGCAGCAAAGTCATATACGATAGACACCGTTGAGGTCTTTAAGGACCGGTTTCCAGGTCAAAATCTCGTTGTCATTATTGGTGGTGATAGTTTGCACAATTTGCATACATGGCACCGATACGAAGATTTAATGGCGTCGGTGAACTGGATAGTCATGAATCGTCCAGGTTATTCGATGAAAGTGCCTAGCGATTTGCGATCGCGTTTGGTAGAGTCGCCCGCCGACTTAGGCAATCAATCGAGTGGTGCTATCTGGTTGTATGAAAGTACTGAATTTGCGATCTCCTCTACCCAGCTGCGTAAGGAGTTAAGCTGTGAGATTGAGACACCGTTGACTCGAAAATATTTGTCGACAATGGTGAGTGACTACATTCGAGGAAATAGGCTTTATCAGTCAAATGTAGTGAGCACCGATGAACAAACAAACCTGTATAATAGAGAAGAACACCCTTTAGTGGATGAATCTATGAATTCTGATCAAATTAAAAACCAAGTTGTTGAAGCTCTTGAAAACGTAAAGGGTCAAGACATTAAAGTGTTGGACATAGCCGAAATTTCCGATTTTGCTGATTTCATGATCGTAGTTAGCGGTACATCAGATACCCACGTCAAAGCTTTAGCTCGCTCGGCATCCGATGAATTGCGCTCGCAGGGTGTGAAACCTTTGAATGAAGATGGCTCTGACGTCGGTGAGTGGGTGTTGGTTGATTTCGGCGACGTTGTCTTGCACGTCATGAGGCCTGAAGTACGAGCTTACTATGATTTAGAGAAGTTATGGGACGAGGATGTGCGCAAGATGGTCGAGCAACACAGAGAGGAGCGAGACCAATAAGGTCTCAAGTCGCTTAGACTTTAAGTTTATTCGGTCATGCGGATTAAACTACTAGCCGTTGGAACGAAAATGCCTCAGTGGGTAGAAACTGGCTATCGTGAGTATGCTCAACGAATGCCAAATTTGTGCCAATTGGATTTGATTGAGATTCGGGCCAAAAAACGTGGCAAAAATGCGGATACGGCTCGGATTTTGAGAGACGAGGCTATTGCCTTGCAAGATGCTGTGCCAAAGGGTGCTTTGACAATCGCTTTAGATAGAAAGGGAAAACATATCAGCACCGAAGACTTAGCTAGAAATCTACAATCATGGATTGATGAGAGCCAAGATGTAGCCATTATGATCGGTGGTCCCGAAGGCATTGATCCCAATTTTTTAGCGAAAGTACAAACTAAATGGTCATTGTCAGCAATGACCTTCGCGCATCCTGTTGTGCGGGTGATGCTTGCTGAGCAGTTGTATCGGGCGTGGAGCATTAATGCTAATCTGCCATACCATCGAGGTGACTAG
>WTJY01000295.1 GCA_011524645.1 Anaerolineales bacterium
CCAATCCGCCTGACGCGCTAGAAATATGGAACGAAATGAATATCGATTTCGAATGGCCGATTGGGGAAATCGATCCGGAGCTCTATGTGGAGCGTTTGCTGAAACCGTCATATTTGGCGATTAAACAGGCCAACCCTGAGATTATGGTGATTAGTGGCGCACCGGCCCCGACCGGTTTTGATGATGGGATTCATGCGTGGGCGGATGACCGGTATGTGGCGGGGATGGTGGCGGCCGGAGCGGGGGATTATGCGGATTGTGTGGGGATTCATTACAACGCTGGGGCGACTTCTCCGTATGCTTTGCATGGGCATCCGGCTGGTGATTTTTATGGCTGGTATTTTCCGAATGTGTTACAAGCCTATTTTCGGGCGTTTAGTGGGGATAAACCGCTGTGTATTACGGAAATCGGCTATTTGACCGATGGGGATTTAGAGATTCAGGGGTATGAAATGCCGGATAATTTCTGGTGGGCTGAAAATACGACGGTTGACCAACATGCGCAGTGGTTGGCGGATGCGGCCGTTTATGCCAAGGATTCCGGCGTGGTGCGGATGTTTGTGGTGTTTAATGCGGATATTTATCACTGGGACGGCCGTGATCCACAAACCGGTTATGCGATGTTCCGGCCGAGGGGGAATTGTCCAGCGTGTGAGGCATTTGCGCAGGTGAATCTGCGTTAGGTTGCTCCAAACAGAAAAAAGCGAGATCAACTGAATTGATCTCGCTTGATTTTAGCTTATAACTGTTAGCCTCCTATTCGTCTTCATCTTCATCCATCTCATCTTCATCCATTTCATCTTCATCTTCGCCCTCATCACCCTCTTCCCATTGTGATAGAGGGCTGTTCACCACGATGGTGGCGAAATCGATCGCTTCTTGTCGGGCGTCGTTTAGCTCTTCGGCGTCGATCAGACCGGCTTCGACCATCGCATCGAGATAGGCACTTTCAGATACTTTGATCATTTCGATAATTGATTCTGGCGCGATATTTTGAGCCTGAGCTAGTGCGGTGATCGTTTCTCCTTCTTCTAGTTTTTCCCATAGTGAATCTATTTCGATGTTAAGTTGTTGCGCCGCGATCATTGTCGGTTCTTGATAAGGGGTGCTGACCATGAATGGAACCCATTCTGCGATTTCCGCTTGCCATTCGGCGGCGTCTTCGGCCGAAATTTCACCAGTTTGCAGTTCTAATTCAGCCAATCGTATTTCGGCCGCGATCATCGCTTCGATAAACCCTTGTACATCCCCTCCCTTTTCGGTAATCACATCCGCTATCGATTTGCCTTCGACCATCCCTTCTTCGAGGGTTTCGATGTCTAGACCGATCGCTTGTGCGGCAACATCGAGCGGTTCGTCAATGTCGCCACCTTCAACTTCATGGTCATCTTCGTCACCCATTTCCATATCATCTTCATCACCGTCAGCCTCATCATCCATTTCGTCGGCCATTTCGTCGGCCGCTTCATTCATGAAGCCGCTATCTTCTTCGTCCATTTGTGTGTCTGACTGAACGGCCGTCATATCTATGTCTTCTTTGTCCGCTTCCGCCGTGAAGAAGGTCGATTCTGTGTTTGTGTTGCCTTGATTGTTGGCGCCAATTATGTTGTATCCGGCCACACCTAGGCCGCCTAATGTGATAAGGCCGAGGCCGATTTCGGTGATCCAATATTTTTTAATAAAACTCATGATAAATATCCTTTTGATTGTTGTTTGATTGATTTGTTGATAATTAGTTGTTTATCGTAGGCGTTTATTAAATGATGAAGCCTACGTGATGTTCTGTAAAAATTCCGGTTGTTTCTGGGGGGATAAGTTTGAGGATTGTCTGTTATCTTCCTTCCGAATCGGGTCGTGTTAGTCTGCTGATATACGGCGGTGACGTAGGGCGAGGAGCCCTGCGGCGGCCGCTGCGGCACTGGTGGCCAACGGAGCTGCAACACCACTGTTTATCATCATGGGTAAAAATTGTTTATGTGGTAGATCTGCAGGGTTGGTTTGAATCTTATTGCCCATAAATCCGACCGGCAAGCTGGTTGAGCTGGTGTCGTAGAAGCGGCCGATATTGGGGAAAACCGCATCTAAATCGGCATTGCTGACCCCGAACCATTTCGCGAGTTCGGCAAAGTATTCATCACATGAGATGGTGGGGATGAGCGCTCCACGGCCGGTGTCTAGCGGGTTATCGATATATAAAGCGGGGTAGTCGCCATAGATTCGTCCTCCTTGAACCGCGCCCCCCATGACCATGTGGTTGCCACCCCAAGCATGATCGGAACCACGGCCGTTGGAGGTGAGTGTGCGGCCGAAGTCACTGGCGGTAAAGGTGGTCACTTTGTCATTGATGTCTAGCTCCGTCATGGCGTTGCTAAACTCTTTCATCGCTTTGCTGACGACGGTTAGCATCGCTTGTTGGGTCTTGATGACTTCATCATGGTGATCCCAGCCACCAAAGAGAATAAAGAAGGTTTGTCGCTTAAAGCCGAGCGTTTTGCGGGCCGCAATCGTTTTGGCGACCATCGAAAAGGCTTGAGAAATCTCGTTGC
>WTJY01000231.1:0-19992 GCA_011524645.1 Anaerolineales bacterium
GTTATAGCAACCGCAGTTGTCGGCCTCATGAGTGCCGTCGCCGGAGGTGTCGTCAAAGGTTATTGGGAGCGAGAAGTTGCCATCGAAAAGCACCGCTCAGAAAGTGCCATGGTTAAACAAAAATTTGAGTCAGACCTGATCCTCAAAGCGTTACAATCAGGGAGTACAGATGAACGCACAAAATCGCTCAAGTTTTTAGTCGATACCAATCTCATTACCGATCCAGAGGTTCAAAAAGGGGTTAGACAACTCATCGAAGATCCAAACAGCATTCCACAATTTATTCTAGATGGAGGCGCGATCGCCAGTGCCCGCGATCAATTCTTGGCTGAAAATCAAGAGCTGGTCGGAAAAACACTCGTCCTAATCGGCTTCGATGTCAGAGTCGGACAGTTAATCGACGCGCTAGCGCCGATTTTCGCAGTACTCAAGCCGGACCTGACACTGGGCGAACACAAACGAGGCGCACAAGTCGGAGGTGATGGTGGCGGGGCGCATACACTTTTACAAGAAGGATACGTGGTCACCGGTATCGATTCATATCGAGGCAATTATTTCGGTGCTGAACATCTCATTCATTTGCAAATTTACTGGCATCGCTTAACCCCAACAGGTATCGATTATGAAGACGGCCGTGTATCGGAAAAGCTAGCCACCGGTGACTTCGCCAAAGATGTGATCCTTGAAGAAGAATTCCGCGTAGAACCCGGTTATTTTGTCAGCGATTACCAAATCAATGAAGTACCCCACACAGACGGCACCAACTATGTTGGGACATTTAAGGCGGAACAGCAGAAATTGCCAGCTTATCACGGCCGGTAGCTTTCTGCAGGCGGCTCATGAGAAAGTGCTAAAACCCCATTGAGAAGAAGCCAATGCGAAGTTTGATGGACTAGAATAGTCGCCATGACTCAACATCAGTATTATCCAATGCCCTATAGGCCCGATCAATTTAACATCGACTTCAAAAAAGGAGGTGTGAAAGCCTATATTATTGTGGCCTACACGCCTCTTGCCCGCTTAGAGCCACAGAGAAACAACACGCAAGAACCTCACCCACCATCCCCATCTGGCATCAAAGGGATATGGGCCGATTTTCGGCAATCGATTATCAACACATTTTTAGATCGACAATCACGTAACGGCAAAATAAAGTCAAAACACACTAGCTTAGACGCATTTAACCGCATGGGCTATGGTGCGGAAATATTGCCTTTTCCAGCTTGGATAGACAGACGTGCCGCGCAAGATTATCTATACAACAGCCAGAAAAGGTTCAACATCTTTCGAAATAGCTTCATCCTTGAAGTCGAACACCAAGATATTCAAAAAATCATCGCCCAAGAGAGATATGGTCACCTGCGCCAAACACAACAACGAGTTATTTCTGCATACAATAAAATGTTGGTAGAAGAATATGAAGGTGACATCAGCAAGAGTCCACAGAGTTTTCAAACCGCTTATCAAGATACTTGCAAAAAAATCAAGACCTACCACCTTTACTTAATGGACTAAACAGCACTATAGCCAATCAATCAACCAACGACACCTTTTCATCTGTCACGAGCACCCAACTTTGGCCATCCAGCACAAAAACGCCATCACTCGTCGTCAACCACACATTATTTTCACCCATCCCCATAGCCAAAGCCCGCCACTACGGCTGCTCCTCCACACCCAACGGCCGAGTCACCTTCCCCATTCGCTCCACGAAACGCTCTTCATGTGTGCATGCAAAGTCATATCGAAATCTCCTATTGAACTCATACCCTACGATTCCGAAATATCGATCTCCACATCTTTTAACGCTTCCGCCATTTCATCAGCGAGCTCTTCCCGACTCGGCCGCCTGCGCCCCATCCCTCTCAGTCGGGCCATAAACCGTTTCGCTAACATTCGGCTCAACTCACGTGTTTTCCCCACCGTCAGCTTTTCCCCTTTATCAAACCACAAAATCGAAGCATAACCGACAACCACTGTGGTTGAGGCGGCAACCGCACTCCCAACGACCCAAGTCGGTGGTCCACCCAATTTCGTCAGTTCATAAAACAAAATCCGGCCGAGATACCCAAACCCGAGCGAACTAATTAATTCCTGCGCCCGCCGGGGGGTCAGCTTATAGTTGTAAACCCGCGCAATGCTCAACACCAACATCCCCTGTACGGCCGCTAACGGGATAAAATCGACAATCGGAATCGGGGTCAACGCCACCACAGCCGAAGACGTGGCCGAGCGAAAGATCGCCTGCCACGCCAAGCGGCTCCGATAAGCGGGCATCGATCGCCCCAAAGCGGCCAACAATTGAGGCTCGCTCTTCACAATCGCCAGCAAAATCCGCTCCAAATCTTTGCCATCTTGGGCCTGAATCGGAATCACCTCTTCCAGCTTCAAGCCCAAATTAGCCGCAACTTGGGTAATCACCGTTTTGCGCTGACGTCGGCCGACCAGATCCATCTTGTTCAACGCCACCACATACGGCTTGCCCAGCGATGTCAGGTCCCGAAACAGTTGCAGTTCCGTTTGCTTCACCCCTTGCACCGCATCAAACAAAATGATGAGAAAATCGGCCGATTCGGCGGCCGTCATCGCATGTTGACGCTCTACCGCCCCCTGCGCCCCGACCGCATCCACCCCAGGAGTATCGACAATCGAAAATATCCCCGCATCGGCCGTTTGATTCACTTTCGTCGTCCCCGGAACCGGGCTCACCTCCGCCACATCCCCCTTTTCCCGAATCAACTGATTATAAAGCGTCGATTTTCCCACATTGGTCGGCCCCACAATCACCACATCATGCTTCTGTCCAAAAGCCATTTGCACATGTTCACGCCCCATATCAAACAAGCGACGCAACCCACTCGAATCACTCGCCGATAGTGCTGGCAACAGATCAATCAGCTGATTTTGTCGCTCCTCTGGCATATTGTTCCATCCTTCACGCAACAACCAGCTCACTTCATCAGGAAATTCAGCAAAAAAATCATCATAGTTGGGTTCGTTCTTCTCGGTCATCCCTCTATTTTAATATGAGAAGAGAGAAAAGAGAAAGAGAAGGGGAAAGAGAGACAGAGACGCTTCGCTTAGAGTACGAGTAAGAAAGGGCTCTGCAATCTCGCTCCCCACCGCCGATCCTTCTTTTTATTCTTACTCTTACTCTGTACTTTTTCCCTCTCACTTCTGCAACATTACCACGCTCATCACGTACAGAACAACAACCGAATTTTAGCAATTCACACAACCCAAAGGAATATCATGGATTACGGCAAAATATTAAAAGAAGGCTGGCACATCACTTGGAAAAACCGGTTTTTGTGGTGGCTGGGACTGATCGCTTATTTCGGCGGCAACCGCGTATCGGGCAGCATTAACGCGAATGGATTTAACTCTTTCGGATCACCAAGCTCCTCTCCTATATCACCGGGGGTCTCGCCAAGCGATATAGACAATCAATTTGATGAACTGTTTCGCAATTTCGAATCGGGAACTTACGACAGCACCTTGCAATCGATCGCCATTACCATCGGTGTCTTGGTCTTCTGCTTGGTTATTTTTTCAATTATCATGTGGTTTTTCCGCTTTGCGGCCGAAGCGGCCATGATTCAAGGGGCATTCGATGTCATCAACGGGCAAGAAAGCGGTTTTTCTCGCGCCTTTAACCAAGGCCGTCAATTTATCATACCGATGTTTGGCATGCGCCTCATCATTATCTCTCCGCTTATATTTCTTGGCCTATTAGGGATAGCGGGCGGCATTACCATCGCCATTCAAGCCAATAACGGCGCAAATCTTGATACATTTGGTCCCATTTTCGGTTGCTTCGCCATGCTCGGCGTGTGCTTGCTATTTCCCTACTTTATCATCACCACGCTTTTATATCCGCTCGCCCAACGTAGCATGGTTTTACGCGGTATGGGAGCTATGGACAGCCTCTATCACAGTTGGGACACATTCCGCGCAAATTTAGGCGAAACTCTTTTGTTTGGGGTCATCTTTTTCGCATTCAGTCTCGGTGTCGGTATCGTAACCGCCATTTTAGTTATCCCTATTATATTGGCCACAGGCTACCCTCTCTTTAGTGCTCTCATGAGCCAAAACTTTGATTTTACGGCCGTTAACTCAGGTCTCTATTATTTACTCGGCATCGGTATTGTCGCCATCATCCCTATCGGGGCGATCGTACAATCTATTGCCGTGTCGTATCGGTCTGCTACATTTACCTTGGCTTATATCGAATTTATGGATAAAGCGAAATTAAAGGTAAAAAGCGAGCCAGAATAATGGGCAACGACGCTCTAAGCTGCAACTCATTTTCAAAACGGCCGTAAAGAAAACATAAATTGAAACAACTATCCTTTTTGAGGCAAGAGAAAATGAGCGAAGAAATATCAAAACTAAAAGCTGAAGAAGCGGGCACCTTTAATACCCACCACATTGATGATGATAACAACTGGAATTGGGACAACAACAGCAAGATGGGACTCATTTTCGTCCTCGTCGGTGTCGGCTTACTCGTCGCCAACATGACCGGTTTGTCATTCACCAACTGGTGGGCACTCTTCTTTTTCATCCCCGCTGTGATCTCTTTCGGCAAAGGGTTCCAAAAATATACCCGTGCCGGTTATCTGACCCACAGCGCGGCCGGTGCGATGGGGGGCAGTCTCTTCATGATTTTTCTCGGCAGCATGTTCCTCTTCGGCCTCTCATGGAGCACCTTCTGGCCCGCCATCTTTATCGTGATCGGCGCCAGCAGCTTACTTAAAGCGATGGCTCGTTAATCGACCTCGTCTAAAGGCAATATCCACGGCCGTGGCCGCCAATCATACGGCACGGCCGTTAAATCCACCTCTGGATCAAGCAATAAACGACTACTCCGGCCGTTTAAACTAGCATACACCTCCGCCCGAATTTCAACATCACGCCCGATTTCCCCCTCTAAATAGTGCGCAAATTGCAAAATCATATCCGGCTGGAACGCCATCTGCTTTTCCTGCGCCATCGTTAAATAATCACGTGGATACACACGCCAAGCGATTGCGGTTTGAGGGTCATACACATCAAAGACAGCGCTCCCTGTTTTTTCCACCAGCATTACTCGCCAAGCGAAACGATACCCTTCCTCCGTCCAATTCACCGGACCGCCATACAGATGGTGACGCATCGGCAGAACCAATTGCACGCTTAGAAAAACGAGACAAAACCAACGCAGGCATCGCCTATCAATGACAGCATGAGATGATCGCCCCCCTTGGCTAAATAGATTTAGCCAAGGCCAATCAAAAAACACCAGCGTGCAAGCGATCATGACATAGGGAAACATGCCGATACGGAACAACACGGCCGTCATCAAGTGAAAAACCACCACAACCCCATACGCCCAGCGACCGGTTTTAGGCCACATTAAACCAAACGGAACAAGCGTATCAAAGAGCATCCCCGCCCAACTCATCACATAAGCGACCCAAACAAAATCGAACAAACCACCAATTAACGGTGTCCCAGTTCTCGCCCGTAACCAAATTTTCAGAGGCATCGCGTCTAATAACCAGTCACCACTAATCTTAGCGATCCCCGCAAAAAAGTAGACTAGCCCCAGTTGCACACGCACCAACCAGACCATCCACGCGGGTACCGTATGCCGTTCTTGCGCCCAACCCCAATAGACATCGAGCGAAAACCGGCCGTTTAACGGCAACCAAATCAGCAAAAAACTAAACAGGGAAACAAAATAGTAATGGTTCAGGTAGTAGGTTTTATCGAGTAGCTCGATATAAGTAAAAAGAACAAAAAAGAGCGCCATACTCGGCCGGTAAAAGAACCCCAGCATAATCCACAAGCTAAGGATCAACAGCCCCCCAAAGACCAACCACAGCCCCCATTCGGGCAACGGCCGCACCCAGCCAAATCCAAGATAGGTAAAATGAAAGCGAGGCAACACATAGAACTCTCGAATCCACCCCTTGAGCATAAAGCGAATGGTGCTAATCGCCATCAACAGCCCAAACGCCACACGCAAAACGATCAACGGGTTGATCACATGTGGCACATAGAGCCAAGCGAACTTACTACCGAAACCGCGCATAATAAAGTAGAAATGAATCCCCATCGTTGTCGTTAAAAGTGATCGTCACCCCTAAACCGAAACCGCGCATAATAAAGTGGAAATTAATCCCCATCGTTGTCGTTAAAAGTGATCGTCACCCCTAAATGGTTGATCATATCAACTTTGATCAACGTGATTAAAATAGCAAGTTCGTCGTAAAGCGTTTCAACCGGAACACGATCATTTTCGATCGCGAGCCCCAGCGGCTCGTCGATCGCTTGAATCGCCTCTTCGGTCGCGACAAATTGCGCTTCGATCACTTGGGACAGTGGTTGTCCTTCATATTCAGCATCTAGAAAATCAAGGTACTCGTCTAACCCAACCCCATCACCGGCCGTATAAAGCTGGTGCAAATGCTGTACCGTCGCTTCCATACGTGCTAACGAGCTTTGGCTATATGGGGCTTCGAGCAAAGCGGGGTCTATCGCACCATCGGTAGGATGCCATAGGGGTGTCCCTAAGCGATCCCAAGTGATATCTTCCACATCGTGCAAGATTTGGTTGACTAACATATTCATCGATCCTTGAATTTCACCCCCTTCTAAATCGGCATCGATAAAGGTTTGGCTATAGTTCATCCCATCTGCGGTCCATTGATCAAGTAAAACCTGCGCATTTTGGGCGAAAATCACGGTCGCATGGTCAAGATAGGCCAAGCGGCGCGGGTTATGCGGCAAATCGGCCGTACTAAGCGGATCAAAAATCAAATATTCGATCGCACTCAACCCTTGCGATGACGAGCCGATATTCTCAATAAATGTCGCATCAATGACTGAATCGGCCGCAATACGATCTTCGATAAAGGAGACACGCGGCGGCCGACTATCGATCCGATTAATAATCAAGGATTCTCGTATCGGCCCGTATCGATGGGTCGCACACCCCATCCAAGCCAAGTTGGTCGCGTGCCACGCATCTTGCACAGCTTGCAAATGGGCGTCACTCGGGTCAGTCACATAAACAGCAGTCGCCCGCTGTAGCTGATCGGCCGTATCCGCGAATAGCTGATGGTTCGGCACAATAATCCCATCCGTAATGTCACGGATCATCTCTTTGCGATCAAACGATGGGGCACAACCGGAAACCCCGATGACCAGCAATCCGAAAAGAAGCCAAATATTTAAACGTATCAAAAAACGATTCATCTGTTTTTCCATATTATGATTTATTGTGACTCTAAAAACCGAATCAAGGCGTCTCGCTCTTCGGCCGTCATATTGACAAACGCCTGCTTAGACGCTTCCCCCTCTCCGCCATGCCACAGGATCGCTTCGCTGATATTACGCGCACGGCCGTCATGCAAAAGTGTGGTATGCCCATTAACCGTCTCGATCAACCCGAGTCCCCACAAAGGGGGTGTACGCCACTCGCGGCCGGTCGCCTCAAAATCGGGCCGATTATCAGCCAAACCTTCTCCCATATCATGCAAGAGCAAATCGGTGTAAGGGAAAATCGTCTGCTGAGACAAACTCGCAATCGTCGGATGATCCCCCGTTTCCCACGCGGGGGTATGACAAGCGGAACAATTGGCTTGCATAAATAGCTCGCGCCCTTGGACGACTGTATCATCATCCCAATCCGGCCGTGCGGGGACCGCCAGCGTGCTCACGTAGAGCACCACTTTGTCTAAATCGTCGTCCTCAATTTCCGGTGTGCCACCATGCGGAATCAACGCGCAATCGAGTGTCTCACAATTGTCTAGCGGATGCAGCGATGTGGTAATCCCCATATCCCCCAAGAAGGCATCGGCCGTTTGCTGATGTAAATTGGGCTGATTCGCTTTCCAACCAAAGCGCCCCAAAACCGTTTCACCACTGGCTGTATCGATGACCCAATTCGGCCGTCCAGAGATCCCATCCCCATCTTGATCGTCGGGATCAGCTTGGGCCAAAATCGCCTCGGCTGAAATCGCTTCTAGCAAACCTAATCCGATCATCTGATTGGCTACCCGTGGGGAAATCAAGATATTTTCAGCCATTTCACCATAGGCTAAATTTACAAACGTATAGGTCGGCCGTCGTAATGAGTAAGGGGCCCCATCCGCAAATGTCCCGGCAATTTCTTCATACGAAACCAAGACGGTCCCTTCGGGCGAAATCCCTTCCAAACTGCGATCTTGTAGTTGACCGCCATAAATCGGATCGGGCACCACTTCACCGTCAGGATTTACCACACTCAACCGGACCAAAAAGCCGGTTGTGGTTTCCCCATCAAACTCGGGCGGGCGGCCACGGCCGTCTTTAAAGTGACACCCAGAACAAGAGCGAGCATTAAAAAATGGGCCAATCCCATCACGAGCGGTCGTAGAAGCGGGCGCAGTCACCCAGTTTTGGTTAAAAAAGGAGTTACCCACAAAAAAATGGAGCTCATCCATCCGCTCTAGCGCGTCAACAGGTTGGCCAAACGCATTGGGCGTATCGTTAAAAACGGTGGCGATCCCACCAGGAAGTCGCTCCGCAGGATTGATTGGAACGGCCGGAGTTTGGCACGCGGTAGGCAAAAACAAACAAAAGGCGAAAACAGCTCCAATTAAACCGATAGAAATTTTCTTCATAAACAAAGCAACTCAAGGGTTTATAGACCCTTGAGTTTTCATTTTATAAATTATTGACCGTGAGCCACGGCTGATACAGGGCGACCAGAAAGCCAGCCTATACCCTATTTTTAGGACGAATTATTCAGGCAAATCGGTGCTAACTTCTAAGCCCAACGCGCTAGAAAGTTCAGTGATTTTATCCCCTTGATCTTGCAACGCGAACACAGAATCAATCACGCTTGGGCGATGATCAGCCACAGAAATCGCTTGGTCAAACGGCACATGGATCGCTTCAGTGCTCGCCAACGCGGTGTCAGCCACCCCGCTCATCGCGGTCGCCAGTTCACTATCGACCAATGCAACCAATTCCGCCAAAGATGCACCGCTCACTACAGAGCCATCAATACGGGTGTAGCTACCGTTGTAAACATTGTTGATCCCTTGAGCGTTCAAAATGATGTCACGATGGGTATTGTCACTAAAACAAGAGTGTTCGTCTTCTTGGTCTTGATTATCGTAAGCCACAAACATACGCTCACCAGCCAATTCAGATTTACTCAAAACTCCCATACCGGTCATGATTTGTTGCAATGAAACGTCAGGGTCTTGTCCTACGAATGCGGCGCGATAGTTATCGGCGTCCGGTTTCCATTCTTCCAACAAGCTTTCTAAATGAACCAATAGTAATTCACCGGTCACAAGCAAGTATTCCCCACGACGGTCCGCATTGGGTGCGTCAACAAAGTCGCTATAAGAGCGATCACCGCTACCATCCGCACTCAGGTCTTGACCCCACAGCAAAAATTCAATCGCATGATAACCGATACTGATGTTTTTCTCAGACCCCACTTCGTTAAGTGATTCAAGCAATTCGGCCGTGATTTCTGGGTAGTCGACCACATTATTCACAATACCAGAGTCAGCTGCGCCGTCTACATAATCGATATACGCTTCATCCAAAGGCCATGCATTTAGCAACCCTTCTGGCCCATCTTCGTCATCAATCGGGCCACCATAGAAACGATAGGCTTCAGTTTGCCCATAAGGCTCCCGAGCCGCCAACCAAGCATCTTTCGCAGCTTGATGTGTTTCGGCAGTGGGATCAGCCACAAACGTTTCTAATGCGCTCTGCATGTCTACGGCCGCTGTATGAGAATCTTCGTAGCTCGCATAAACGATTTCGGCATAGTTATCAACCACCTCTTGTTTTTTGGCAGCCACTTCAGCTTCGTTACCACCACAAGCGGTAATCATTAAGCTAAGCAATAGAGCTGTGGCACATCCCCAAATTAAATGTTTTTTACCAAACATCTTTAAACAATCTCCTCAACTAAATCCTAAATAAATCATGAGCCAAATATGATCTAACTCAACAACGACAATTATGGAATCAGCAAAATGAGGAAACAATGGCAGGCGTTCATTTCCAGCTTGACAAGGATTAATTCATGTTTAATCGACAACACAAGTTTAAACAGCCAAATCTTCAACAAAATCATTAACAGCGGTTCAAACAACTTTGCAACATAGGCACACAATCTATGGCTCCGGCAATCTAAAATCTAATATCCGGCCGGTTTCAGCCCCGATCGCACCACTTTCCAATAAGCACTCACCCGCTGCCAGCGCAACGGCCGTTTGTGTCCCAACACCCCTTTCCCCCCTTCAATCACGATCTGCGCCATATAGTTGATCATTAAAATCGACCGTAACCAGCCGGAAGCGATCACCCCATGATACTTGCGGAAATAACGTAGCTTGGCCCGATTAAAATTGATATGCCGTGCAGTCGATGCTTGCTCACTGCTTTTCCCTTGGAAATGGGTGATGTGCGCCGTAGGCAAATAAACGACCCCCCAACCGGCCGTTTTAATCCGTCGGCACCAATCTAACTCTTCCGAGTACATAAAGTAGTCAGGGTCCATCCCCCCCACGGCCGTATACACCTCCCGCCGAATCAACATCGCAGCCCCCATCACCCAATCAACCTCGGCCGTTTCGTCATCCGCCACATCATGCACATAATAGTCATCCAAAAGCGTGCGTGGCGCGGCCGCTTCAAACCATGTGCTCTCAAACATGCCGGTTCGCACCGTAGGAAACCGACGGCGCGAAGATTGAATAGAGCCATCTCCAAAGCGCAATTGTGGTCCAACCACCCCTACGTCAGGGTGTTGATCAAGATAACGCAACATCACCGGTAGCGCATCTTTAATAACGACCGTATCGGGATTGAGCAAAAAGAGTGTCCGGCCGGTCGCCCGCGCCAACCCGATATTGTTTCCGCGCGGAAAACCGACATTTTCGTCGCAAGCGATCAAAACCACCTCTGGAAATTCACGCCGAACCATGTCGACAGAATCATCGGCCGAATGGCTATCCACCACAATCGTCTCGATATCGAGTCCGTACCGATGTGCTTCAATCGACCGTAAACAGTCACGCAACAAATCACATACATTCCAACTGACGATAATAATCGAAAGATCGGCCGCCATAAACACCCCCTTTAGCTAAATGAACAAATATGACTCGACCCACGCGAAAAGTAAGGCAAGTAATTAATCGTCGCCGTTGGGGTCGCTTTCGTATCGAGAATAAACCACCCTTCGGCCGTCTTGAGCTGGGTTTCCCCGACGCTAGAAGCACTTAATGCGACCACTTCAAATTGATAAATCCCATCGCCATCACGCGGTGTAAAAAAGGCACTCGTTCCCACAGTCGTATTGGTATAGTTCGAGGGTTCATCATTGGCCAACCAATAATAAACCTGATATCCCCCAATCGATTCATTATTGAGTGTCGGCAACCAACCGATACGAAGGCTATCCGTATTGGTCCGAATCGGTGGTGAAATAGTGGTCATCGTAGCATGGGGAATACCGGCTTGCGTCGTCGCCGCATCATCGGCCGTGTAAGCACCCACATTCCCGGCGTTATCGGTCGCTCTTACCCGAAAATCAAAGCGATTCCCGCTCGTCCCATTAAATCCGGCCGATGTACTGGTCGTATCAACCAACCAATCAACCCACTCCCCACCGTTGATTCGATATTGCACATCATAGTTCAGAATACCGGTTCCGGTCGCCCCATCGATCCCACACCAACGGACCGTAAACGCCTCTGGGGAATAACGAGGCATCGACTCGATTTGCATCATAGGTGCATCCCCATCTTCGCTGTATTCAATCGTCAAGCGTGGCGGAAATAAGCCCCCCCCACGTTCCCGTGAATACAAATTGCGATAACGTACGTTTGGCCCAGATGCATCAGCAAGCAACATCATGCCCCAATCCTCTTGGGTACCGGTCATCCAATCTTGAACCAGACTCGTCACATCAAATGTGTAAAAATTAACGTCGCGGTTCAACGCACCGGTCGCCATGACCGTATTATCAATCGAGGGTTGATTATTCCATTTGACAAAGGTTTCTCCCCAAGCGGAATCGATACGGTAAATCTCGGTCACCAGAGGTGGATCGACACTCGGTTCAGAGTCATAGACATAAACTTGCAACAATGCAGAGTCAACCACCGCTCCGTCAGGTAGCTGATTAGCGACGTCAAAGCGTATCAACGAGCGCATCGATCCTTCTGTTCCATCATACCCTAAGCGTAGGCTATCTTGTTGCCCAAAATTGTCATTGGTACGCCCACTGGCGATATAGGTATCTTCTGTCGGAAAAATCGCTAGCGTATCGGCCGCAACCCGCACCGGCGGTAACGGATTTGGGGTTAACTCCGCTTGTGACTGAACCCAATTGGCCTGACCCAATACCAAAACAAGACATATCCCTCCAATTACTCGTCCAATCCGCTTTAACATACTTTTTTCCTTACTAACTTGTGTTGCGTTGGTTGCTATTCTACAACTTTACCACCACCCTTGATCTCGACCCAAGCGAAAAATGAAAAAGGCGATCAGGCCGATAATCAAAGGAAAAATGAACAGTCGCAAAAAACGAAAACCGATCACACTGCCAAAGATCACCACCAACATCACCACAAATGTGGTCCACATCCACGGTTTAATCGTAGCATCACGCACAAAACTCGGCTCCGGTATCTCGTTTTTTGCTGTATTAGGATTGAGTTGATCAGCACGACGGCCGGCTCGCACCAAATTCCAACGCCCCCCCCATTGAGCGGCACAACGGCCGCATTCATACATCAACTCCTCACGACCGTTTTCATGTTTGTCACTTCGCTGTAAAATTTCGCTACCACAGTATGGGCAATCACGCCCAGTGTCTTCCCATGTTGTCGTTTTCCGGCTCATAAAACACCTGTTTTCATACAGTTAATACAGTGTCTCAGAAATCTTCTGTTTTTTTGAAATTCGTCTGTTTTGCCCCCTCCTCATAGGAGGGGAGAAAAACGACAGATCACTTTTGAGACGGTGCAGTTTATCTAACTTTTGCTTTTTATTATCGATAGTCCCGATATTTAAACCATTTTTTTAATTGTAGGCAAAAACCCTTACCAACCATCAATAGACTTGAGCCAAAACTGTTCGATTTCAAACGCTTAGATCACAGTAAAAGATAGAAGCAACCAAATCCCCTTAGCTCAGGTGCTTCCCGATCACTATCCCTCCTATCGCTCTATTCATCACTCATTCTATGAATCAATCAGCCATCCGTTTAACCACTTTTATCGCCCTCATTGCCAGCTTCTCATGGCTCTTATCGCTCACATTTAATTCCCATGCGGTATCCGATCAAGAAACACTCATCTGGGTTCGCTATAATAATCAAGCACAACTTAGCCAGCTCTCCGCCTATGATTTATGGGAAATCGATCCACAGACGCAAGAAGCACTCATTCTTGTCTCTTCCCTTGATTTACAGGAATTACAAAACAGCGACTGGTCGATTCGGATCGATGATGTCGCCACAACCGCATTTAACACCCCACTTGACCAACGAACGGCCGAAACATTTTTCGGCGGCTACCGCACAACCAGCGAACTCTATACCGACTTAAATTTACAAGCGACCACCTATCCCCATCTCGCCGAACTAGTTGACTATGGAGACAGCCATTGTTTAACCTCAGGCGGGTGTACCACCCCCGGTTCAGATGAAATCGCCGGTTATGATTTATACGCCTTGCGCCTGACCAATGAAGCGACCGGTGGCACATCGGTTATCTCTGGCACACAGGTTATCTCCGGCACAAAACCGCTCTTTTTTCTCATGGCCGCCATCCATGCGCGGGAAATCAGCACGGCCGAAGTCGCCATGCGCTACGCCGATTGGCTACTCAGCCGTTATGGCACCGATGCCGATGTGACATGGCTACTCGATTATCATGAAATCTGGGTCATTCCGGTCGCCAACCCAGACGGCCATGAAATCGTTTGGCTCGGTGAACAGAACAGCGGAACCCCTTATTATCATCGCAAAAACGTCAATATGACCGGCTGTACCACTTGGCCCTCACAGTCCAGCAATCACTTCGGGATCGATCTCAATCGGAACCATAGTTCACTCGAATGGGGGACCACAGGTGTCAGCACAAGCCCATGCGCCAGCACCTATGGCGGCACGGGCGCAGGCTCCGAAGTTGAAATTCAACATGTCGAAGCTCTCATTAAAGACCTAATTCCAGATCAAAGGGGAAGCAATGTGAACGATGCTGCACCGGCCGATGCCACCGGCATCTTTATCGTGCTTCATAGTTACGGCGAATTTGTATTATGGCCATGGGGGAACAGCTATAGACAAACCAGTGCCAATGACACCGAAATCGAAATGATCGGGGAAAAATTCGCCGCTCAAACCGGCTATTTCGGCTGTCAGCCCGGTGTCGATACATGGTGCTTAGGCGCAGTCAGCGGCGCCAGCGAAGATTGGGTCTATGAAACACTCGGCATCCCCGCCTATACATTCGAGCTCGGCCGTGAATTTTTTGTCCCTTTCAGTACCATGGAAAATGAGCAATGGCCTGAAAATCTCCCCGCTTTTTTCTATGCTTCAAAAATCGCAGATCATCCCTATCAGCGGATTCACGGCCCCGATGTTACCGCTGTCTTTACCGCTAGCAATAGCACACACATCACCGTCACCGCAACGCTAGATGAAACCACTACCGGTGGGCAAGCCACGGCCGACGGCCGTTACGCGATCGGTGCCCCACTATCCGCCACGCCGCTACTAACCGGCACACTCAGCGCGCTAGGGAGCGGCGTATCTGTCAGTCGAACCCTTGTCACAGAGACCAGCACGACCGGCGGCGTCCGTGGGGCAATCAATATCAGTAGCCTAGATGACGGCCGATACCTTCTATTTATTTACGGTTTAGACGAACTGGGGAACGAAGGCCCACCGACAGCGATATGGATCACGGTGGCGGCCGAAACAGAGCCGCCAACGGAACCCGTGTCAAATTCAGCATATCTCCCCCTAATTAGCAAAAATCCGTAACCCGATACGATGTTGGGTCTTTACACGACCCAACATCGCGACTCCCTCTCAAATCCTGCAGGGCGTCACCATAGCCGTGGGATTTATCACACCGGCACGTGTGTAGTAGCCCCCCATCATCTATCATCAAAAATGGCTCAATCGGTCTAATCTATTACCTTCAAAACCAATTTACCCATCTTCTCACCGGTAAACAATCGTTTAAACGTATCGTAAAAATTATCAATCCCTTCATACACATCTTCACGGCTTTTCAGCTTACCTTGAGCCATCCACATCCCCATTTGCATACCCGCCTCTTGATATTGAGACGCATAATCGATCACCACCATACCGGTCATCGTCGCCCGATTGACCAAAAGTGACAGATAATTGCTAGGTCCTTTTATCGCTGTTGTATTGTTGTATTGTGAAATCGCACCACAAATGACAATCCGTGCCCCGCGATTAATACGGGTCAGTGCCGCATCTAAAATATCACCACCCACATTGTCAAAATAGACATCAACCCCATCTGGACAGGTACGGCGAATCGCTTTGGCGACAGGCTCATCGCTCTTATAGTCAATCGCCGCATCAAAGCCTAATTCATCGATTAAATATTGACATTTGACCGGACCACCAGCGATCCCAACCACACGACACCCTTTTATTTTAGAGATTTGCCCCACGATACTGCCAACCGCACCGGCCGCACCAGAAACCAAAACGGTATCCCCCTCTTGAATCTTGCCCACTTCCAAAATCCCAAAGTAAGCGGTCATCCCCGGCATGCCTAAAGTGCCGATATATGTGGGCAATGGTGCCAGACTCGGGTCAACTTTATACCAACCACGGCCGTCTGTAACCGCATATTGTTGCACACCACCCCAACCGGACACAAAATCACCGACCGCAAAACGCTCATTTTTCGAGGCCACAACTTCACCGGCCGATCCAGCCCGCATCACTTCACCGATCTGTACCGGTGGAATATAAGAGCGGGAATCATTCATCCAACCACGCATCGCCGGATCAAGAGAAATGTAATGTTGCTTCACAAGAATATCACCCTCTGCCAACGATTCAGTTGTAGGAATCTCATTTTGTTCCAAAACCCAAGTGCTTTCGTCAGGCATACCAACCGGCCGTTTCGCCAATTTCATTTGCTTATTCATCATTTTTTCTCCTTGAACTATTGAGTCTGCGGAAAAAAGGTCGCAGACAATGAGGTATAATAACCGAGAGATGTATAAAGTGCCCCCAATTGTCGAGGCAGAGAGACGATGGAACACGGCTTTTCGGTAAAAATGGTTTGTTTTGTTATTGTTGTTTCGCGCCTTTGCCCATCCCCCAACCCCCTTCCTGAGGGAAGGGGACTTTCAGTTAATTCGCAAATTTAGCTAAAAGTCTGCCGAGCAAAACCATGAAACACATCACCCTTTCGATCTTAGGCCTATTCATTACGCTCAGTGCGATCATCTATTCTGCATTGGAGTGCTCCTTTTAACATCGTCGCAGTCAACCCATTATTCGCCCGTATCGAAGCGACTCTGACGATCATCGGCGGACTAATCGGCGCGGGCATCACCATCTTCAATGGCCTCAAGTTCCTGCAACAGCGTAACGAGCCGGAAGAAGTCGCGGCCGCATAAAAGCTTAAAGGGCGCACCGGCCGAAACCGATGCGCTCTTTTATTTGTTTACACAAACTGGACCAATTTAATCCGCACGAAGTTAACGGTGTGCGACCAAATTGGTCCAGTCGCCACAAAAACTACGCCAACGCCAAATTAACCAGCTGTAGCCCACTAATCACCACCGCCATCGTCAAAAATGTGCCGGTCACCGTTCCCAACGGCCCATATCGTTGCGTATCATTAGCCAGAAGTGCCATCATCATCGGCACAATAATAAAAAAGCCAGGCCACGGCGTATAGCCAAACTGTGAGCTCAACACAAACTCGAATGCCCAAGTAATCAGCATCCCAACCAAAATCATGGCGGCCACTTTGCCACGGCCGAAAATGATCGCTTGTCGCATCAAAATTTGGGTCACAATCACATAAGTTACCGCCGCGCCGCCCAAAATAATCAACACATCCATCGGCCGTTTGCTAAAGATCAAGACCAAGTAAGCGGCCGTTACAAACCCTCCGGTCCCGATCCAACCGCGCAACGGGGTCTGACGCAACATAAGAACCGCAAAGATACTCAAGGCGATCGTGGCGATAAATGTCACGTTACCGAAAGCGAATCCGGCCGCAGGAGCCAGCGTAACAATACCAAAGAAACTACGAATCGAAACCACCGCCATGATCAGCAAGAAAACAATCGCCGTACAGCCCAACGTCACCTGCAACGTTCGAGCGATCCCTTGTCGCCCCATATCGTGAGCGATAATCGCCGGTAATACAAATCCGATCGTTGTGAAGACCGACAAGACCGGCGTTTGCTGCATGAGAAAGGTCAACGCCCCCATCCAAGCCAGCTGCAAAGTAAAGGCGACCACAATCTCTGTCTCAAAAAGCCGACTACCCCACAGCATATATTTCGGCCGTAACCATTTTTGTACAATCAAATAAGTCAGTAGAGAAATCCCAATCGTCGAAACGATATGGCTCGGTTCTGGGATGTAAAGGGCCAAGTAACCGGGCACAATCGCCCCACCGGCCGTAATCCCAAATCGGTTATAAGCCAACACTCCGAAAACCACGCCACAAATAATGGCCAAGCGTGCTAAATCTGCGTCCATAAGAAAACTAGTCATGATAAAAGTCCTTTGTGAAGTATGAAATATGATGTATGAAATATGAATTGTGTGCGTCTCTTAATGTTTGATTGTGATAAAAGATAGGGATAGGGAGGTGTTCGTAGTAGAGGTTCATCTCTATCCCTATCTTCTATCTTCTAAGCTCTATCCTCTCGCTTTTTACGCAGGAGTCGTTACCACACCACCAGCCATCTCTGGTGCTGTGCGGTTTTCAGGTAGATCGTGCCCACCAAAGTAGTGCATCAAGCCTTCCGCTTGTTGGGTGTGAATGTTGACCATACCGACCAACACCCCTTCGTCTGTGTCGATCAAGCCCGCGATGTCGCGCAAAATTTGATCGGTCGACATATTTTGGCTGTCTCCCATATGGATGATCCGCTCGGCCGGATACCCTTTTTCGGCCATGCGTTCAGCCACTTGTTTTTCATAAGCTCCAAAGGTAACAAAATAATCGAGCTGTAAATCACAAGCAGCGATATCGGCAAATTGCAGAGCACGAACCGCACGATCCAAGCGATTGTTCAAGATACCAATACGAGTCGCCGTTGGTGAGTGATACGGCCGGAGCGCGTCGATACTGAAAATCGTACTCTCACGATCATTGACCGCAAATAGCGGCGCCCAAACCACTTTCTTGCCATACACATTCCGGCGGGCCACTTGCACCGCACCGATATCAGGGGTCGCTTTTTGCATCCCACGAAGCGCCACATCTTCAGGAATATCAAGCATCCGTGCGATTTCTAAGCCGATAGCGATATTGTCTTTGAAGGCGAGATAATCAAATCCATCAAGTGCCTCATCAGGCACGATTTCTGCGTCAGCGTAAAGAAAGTCACAGCCGGTTTCTTGGCTATTTTCCTCTAAACGGCCGCGCAAATGATCTCGGGTTTCGGCCGTGATCAAAAGCCCTTCTTGGGGGATCGTATTCGACAAAGAGTCAGCGATTTCGAGCAAACTCTCTCCCATTTGATCTTGATGATCTTCACGAACATTGGTAATCACCGAAATATTCCCCTGCACAATTTGATGCTGGGTAATATGTTGGTATTTCGGATTTACCGCCATACATTCGATCACCAACGCCTCCGTTTCTGGGGTCGTATGATCCCGAATAATCCGTACCTGTTCCATAATTGTTGGCGCACCAAGGCGCGTAATCGGCGTTTCTGACCCATCTTCGTGAATCACCCGAGCCGCGCTACCGGTCGTTTTCGCCACTGTGTTATAACCCGCTTCACGCAACATCCCCGCAATCAAGCGAGTCACCGTTGACTTACCACGAATCCCATTCACATGAATGCGCAACGGAATCCGATCAATCCGTGCTTGATGGCTCCGTTTCTGAACTATCCAATATCCCATTAAACCGATAAAGATCAAAAGACCAAAAATAAAGCTAATCATGAATAAAACCTCTTAATAAATAAAAAACGTTGTGATGATGAGTAAAAATAGTTATTTGAATTGGTTTGTTATCTTGCTTAACCAAGCTGTTTTAATTTCGATACCGCCTGTGAGCGGCTAATTTGTAAAAAGTTTGTAAACTCTGTTTTCTATTTTTCGTTCACAAACTTCATTTGCTTGACTGCGCTTGTTACTATGCTTAACAAAACCATTTTGATTTCGATACCGGCCGTGAGCAATCAAGTTGTAAAAAGTTTGTAAATTGTGTTTGTAATCTGTTTTACAGGGGAAAAACCTGCATGTGACTGAATACAGGTATGCTAAAAAATTTAGAAATTCCTTGCTTGAACTCCGCCTTAAATCGTGCAAAAAAATGTAAAATCACGGCCGATGTAGCTGAACCCCATGCTATGGCTACCTTAAATCAAGTTTAATTGGCCAAAGTGGCCGACAAATCAAGCAAAATAGCTGATCACCCCCAAGAGATGGGCGAGCCACTTGATTTCGCTTTATTTTGCGTAATCATTAAATTGATCTATATGGAACACATCGCACTGCGTCCCTTAGAAGCGCGTAACATCAGCTTATAATTACAATTTAAAAATCAAATTGCAGGAAACCTAGTAATATGAATGCAGAGACATTTATCGAAGCGTTTTACCAAGAATTCAACAAACAGAAACCGGCCGGTTATGGGAAGATATGGACGAAGCAAATTTATCGAATCCTCTCCAGTATTGGCCAGAAAGCAGGGTTTGAAGTCAATCACA
>WTJY01000231.1:20092-24577 GCA_011524645.1 Anaerolineales bacterium
ATTTATCGAATCCTCTCCAGTATTGGCCAGAAAGCAGGGTTTGAAGTCAATCACAAAATCATAGAAAATGAAAAAGGTCAAAAGGAAGGGTATGGTGAAATCAATCTCATCGATTTCACCTACACTCCGAAAGCGGATCAACCCAATTGGACCCCACCGGCCGTTGTCATCGAACACGAAAATCAATATAAAACGGAAGAAACTCGCAAAGATTTTTGGAAACTTTGTCTCTATGCCGTCCCCTTGCGCATTATGATCGGGTATAGAAAGACCGCCGACGAAGCCAAAGAAACCGGCGACGAACTAGCAACTTTTTACACACGGCAAGGCTTACGCCAGCTCCCTGATGGTGAAACAGTACTTATTATGGGTTGGGATCAGTTAGCAGAACATCGCCAATGGCATATTTGGCAAAAATCAGGGAAACAGGATTGGGTCAAAAGCAACACAAATCAAAATTGAGCCATTTACGGCCGCCAGTCTCTTATCAACACATAGTGACATAACCGCTCTCCCATGAGTAAATCTATCACTGTGTAATTTTGCGCAAAGGCTGTCTCAAATATCTCCCGTGTATGTTTACGCCAAGCCACAGCTTGAATCAAATCAACCCGCTTTATCGCCTGAAAATCGGTTGGGACAGCCACCAATAAACGATCATAACGGCCGAACAAATCATGCTGAATCCGCTCTGGCCGTATCCCATCCACAACACTAACTTGATTAACAACCCATGTCTTTGTTGTAGACATCTCATTAGCTGATTGTCGCGCTCGATGAGCTTGCACACGAAGTGAAGCCAACCACCAATCAACCTCAAATCGATCCGTCGCAATACCCATATTGAGCTCATCTACTTGGGCACCATATAAATCCCGCTCATAACGACAACAAACCGCCCCTAATTTGTAAATATTTAATCGGCCGTTCCTAGTTTCCAGCGGATCAAATGTCCAAGTCATCCAATCGATCCCCTGTTCCAAAACAAAATCCCGTTGCGCCCACTTAATCTGCTGCGCAATTCCCCGCCCCTGATGTGACGGCAGCACCGCCGCCATATGGCTATGGTGCTTCAAGCGAAAGCCTGTCGCATTAGAGGAACTTCCCCCAAAGCTAACAAAACTCACGCAAAACCCGACCGGCTGCCTCCCATCATAAGCCAACAAAACAGCCCCCTTTTGCTGTGCAATCGCCAACAAAATATGATCAGGCGTCACCTCATCCGCCCCCCAAGCGGCCGACTCAATCTCCCCGATTTGGCGGCATTGTTCAATTGTCGTCACCGGCCGAATTTCAATCATCATAAGCACATTATCAACCGCCCCTGTACGCGACGCAAACCGCGTTTCTACCTAAATATTTGCGTTACCTCACAAAGAACCTAAAATAATCGCATCTCTCAAGAACAGTATCCACAACAAATCACAAAGCGGTTGGTTGGTGGTTTCATATCAATACACAACACACGAAAAACAACAATGAAAGAAGAAGAAATCCCCGACCTAAACATATTTATGATGTGTGAACAGCTCAACCCAGCCGCACAACGGCCGCTCCCCGCTGGCTATCACATCCGCTACTGTCGCCCCGACGAACTCGACATCTGGAAAACGATGCACTTCGATCAACCCCATGACCAGAAAGCCTATTTCCCCTACATGACCAACTATTTCGACAAAGTTTACGCCCCACATGGCGATCTCTTTTTTCGCACCTGTTTATTCGTTTGTGACCAAGCAGACACCCCCATAGCCACCGGTTTTATGTGGCGCGCCCATAACAAAATCATGACAATACACTGGGTCAAAGTCATCAAATCTTATGAAGGACAGGGCATCGGCCGTGCCCTTCTCACCCATATGATGAACAGCATCACGGCCGTCGACTATCCGGTCTACTTACACACCCAACCCAGCAGCTTTCGCGCCATAAAACTCTACGCCGATTTCGGCTTCCATCTGCTATCAGCCCCTCAAATCGGCACCCAAACCAACCATCTCGCCGAATCACTTCCCATTTTAGAAACTTTTATGCCGACCGAGTTCTTTCAATCTTTACACACCAAACCGGCCCCACCATCCTTATTAGCCGCCCTACAAAACGTCCAAAGTAACCATTTCTAAGCCCCACAACCCAAAACCTACCCACCGAATGCCTTGACCAATTGGATACCAATGGTCCCCACACCGCCCGAAGCCCCATTAATCAAAACAGAGTCTCCCCGCTTAAGTTGGCTAAAACTTGTCAACGCTTTCAATGCCGCCCCATATTTTACGGTGCGTGTCTCGGCCGCATTATTGGCGATCATCCCCCCAAGGGTTGCATTGGCCCCCGGATCAGGAGCGAACATTAACCGATATCGGGCCAAATCGGCTTCGAGCTGCTTACGCAAAATACCAGGCTGAACCGTCACCTGAAAATCTTCATCATGTACTGCCAGCACCCGATTCATCCGCTGAAAGTTTAGCGAAATTCCCTGCTTGAGCGGAATCGCTTGCCCTTCCAAGCCGGTCCCAGCCCCCCACGCTGTAAGCGGAATTTGATGCGCGGTAGCGATTTGGGCGATCTGGCTCACCTCTGCCGTACGATCAGGCCAAACCACCACATCCATAGGGATTAATCCAAATAGGCTAGCCCAAGCTATTTCACCATTCGCTTGGGTCGCTTTGATCAAGCAGAAGCGTAGCTTGTGCAGACCCACCCCATTTCTTCTTACTCAATCACAAACGGATATTCAATCACATCCGTTTGTGACCCATCATTTCCTGTCACTTGGATATACAAAACATGTTCCCCCTGTTCTAGGGCATCTGTTTGAATCACCAACGCATCACTCAGACCGACATCGCTCTGATCTAACACATCAGAGTCAATGCTGTAGCTAAATTTCTGGATCATGTCCGGTTCTCCATCGACCACCACCATCGTTATGATCGCGGTAGACCCACCTAGATCGAAATTATATGGCTGTTGCTGATAGTTAAAAACGACATCACCAATGGTGTACTCAAAGGTATATATATCGCTTTCTTCCCCATTGGCATCAATATATTTGATGTAAAGCGTATGATCCCCTTTTTCGAGCGGGATCGGCCCGATATTGGGATTGGCAAAACTTTGGGCGCCGGCCGTTTGTTTCCCTGTGCTAATCGATGGCACAGGGTCATCCAAACTAAAAAGAATCTCCTCAACATTCCCTTCTGGCAAAACCACAATAACATTCAATCCATCCCCTGTATAAAAAGAAATAAAATCGAGTGAAATAAAATTATCGCTGTTGTAGGAAGCCAAAACCTGCTCGGCGTTCATTAGATTTTCTTGGGCACGCGATTTATCGATATAGTAACGGCTATACCCCAACTCATCTTCAAGCGTAAACAGCGTTTCAAACGCATCCGATTGACGATCACGCAAATTGGTCGTAAAGGTGTTTTGCAATTGTCGCGTATAGTTTTGCCCCAATTCATAGAACACCGGTGCATAAAGTGGTGCCCGTTGCGCCAATAGTTCTAACCGGCCGGTTTGTTCTTCTACTGTGTCTAATTGCAACGCGGTCATCATATCTAACGTCAAATTATCGGGGTCTTGAGCCCACAGATCATTGAGCGACTGGCGGGTACGCATGATTCCTTGGGTCGCATTGAGCAAATTCACATATTCCTGATAAGGATCAACAAACTCTAGCCCGAAAGTGAAGTACCCTTCATAGGCCGCAATCGCATTGGCATTATCCCCCTGAATCTGATAAATGCGGGCGTTGCTATACCATTCTTGAGGGGTTTGCGGGTCATCAACAAGGGTCTGATTCGCTTGGAGAGACGCAAAAGAGGCTTGGATATCGGCAAATCCTTGGGCCTGTGCTGTGGCGATCGCATCAACTTGCACGGCCGTGTCTTCTACCGTTTCCTGTGTATCTGCTTGAACCGTGGCAATCTCTTCGACTTGCTCGGCCGTTTCAGTTGTGGTTTCCAAAATCTCCTCAACATCTTCTTCCAACCCCAACAAAGAAGCTTGAACTTGGGCGATCGGCTCGATATTTTCAGCCAAATATCCCTTGTCTGGCGCATTGATAAACAACAGGGACCAACCGGAAAAAATAATGGTGGATCCGGCCGTGAGAATCAAAACGGCCGGCATGATAGATTCCCCCAAATCCCGTTCTTCCGTTTGGCGCATCCGCCAAAACAGCACACTACTAATGATAAATGCCGCAAAAGACACCCCCGCCACAACCGGCGCGAAGTCAAACAATGGTGCCATCACATCTGAAATAAACCCGCCAATCGCGCCGATTAACCCTAACGGGATTCCCATTTTGCTTACAAGCTTTGTCAGTTGACCTGAAATCACAAAAAACCTCTCTTGAAGATAAATTTAAATAATGGACTCTATCAATTCATACAGCATCTCAAAAATGATCTGTCTTTTCTCCCCTCCTATGAGGATGGGCTGGGGGAGGTGGATTTTATAAATTTCCCTCTCCCC
>WTJY01000117.1 GCA_011524645.1 Anaerolineales bacterium
ACTTTTCTGTGCAAAAAAACCACTATGCCCACACGATTCTACGGTTCAGCGGTCAAAAGACCGCAACCTTTTCCCAAGATTGAGACGCGGGATAAATGTTGCTGCCCACCCGTAGCAGCGGTCGGGAGACCGGCCACACGCCGTTTGGACAACACCGCGCGCGAGGTGGAGTGCTAGAGAGATACATTTCTAAATTCGCTCTTCAAATCAGCTAAAAATTGTTTTACTGCGACAATAGGTATTCTAAGGCTACATCCAAGGCTATCTGTAACGATAGCACCGTTAATACCTCGAAGTGATAGGTCAAAATGTAATGTAACCCACCCATTAGTTTTTTTTACATCTAAATATTCACCATCAGAAAACTTCATAAAAAAGCCAGCTTCCATCGGAGAAAAAGCACAATGATTTTTTACTACTAGCTGTTTGTCAGGCGAATATACCGGTAAATCCGCAAAATATGATGCAAATTTATCAAGCATTCTGTTGACTTCATCTACATAAATTGATAAATTTTTTGCGGGAACACTAAATTCTGCACGCGGAAATCCCGGTATTAAATACACTATTGACGCGCGGGTCTCAATCCACTTACCTGTTTGTTTTTGTGGGAACATTTTAATTTGAATGTTTTCTGTACTAATTATGGCCATACAGTTTTCCTACGAAGTGTATTACTAAGGTATATGAATTTGCCATTCACCACCAGCTCGTGTCTTGTTGTTCATGTCCGTTGGTGTCATGTCGCGTATTGCTGTAATAATAAAGTTATCTGAATCTCTCGTAATTATTACATCATAATTTCCATTTTGGTTTCTTACATAGCGAACTAATGACCCATCAGCCTGTTCGTATTGGGGATTTATACCGTCTATCATGCCATCCATCTCATCCCATGTGAAACTTCTATCTACAAAAACTTTATAGTCATGGCCGTCATCAAGAACACGCCCAGAAGTGGGAGATGTCATACAAAAACCATCAGTATTATGAACTAGCCACTTTGCATTCCCGACAAAATAAGTATGAGCAATCCCCACTGTAAAATTATACATTGGTTGCGGCCGAGTCACCTCATAAACCGACGAAACCACACCTGTTGTCCACTCGGCCGTGCGAATCTCATCACCCACGCGTAGATCAATTGCATCAACCCACTCCCCTTCGGCCGTGTAGAAGGGGTGCTCGGCCGTTGTCACAATTACTTCTCCATCAATCGTCAGGTAAACTACCTTGAAATCGAGATGGGAAATAAGATGTGTGACAGGATAATAGCCAATTTCACCAGTTTCCTCGTCATAGCCTAAGACATATGTGCCTACTTCAATTTCTTCAATAGGGACGGGACCATTAGCAGTTTCCACCCAAGTACCTGCCTCAAAGCTATTAAAACAAGTTCCCAATAGTTCATCCATTTTGTTCAGAACTGTATCAGCATTATCTCCAAGCTGATCCCGAATATAAAGCTCAAGTCCTTCTTCACCTCCGGCCTCTAACGCTTCATTGGCTCCTTTCATAAAGGCTTTTCGCGCTACATCGTCAATCGGCAAACCAACAGGAAGGTAATCGTCTGGCTCGACCACCTCAAACAGAACAGCCATACCTATATTTAGGCCAGCCATCATCTTTTCTGCTTGTGATGCACTCGAACTATTTATCGTTCGACCAGATTGCCATAAATCCCATGCTGTCCAACCATAATCAATCGCTTTCGATACCGCGATTATGCCAGCTACAATACAAGCCACAGTGTCTGCCACCGCAAATACACAGTGTCCAGATGGATCGGAGTTGCGGACAGGATTATTGTGAACGTAGCTGTAGCGATTAAAAGTTTGAGGGTCAATCGGATTTGGTATAATAATATCTGGAGTGAGAAACCGGTTCGCGTAAGGACCATTAAATGTTTTTAAAGCGTTTCAAGGGGTTTGTGGTGCGTTTTTGCACTGAAGAAAAAATCGGCAATTTTTAGCCCGTTTTTCCCAAAGCAGTACAAAAACACACAAAATGCGACCCAAATATACTCAAAACGCAGTGCAAAGTAGCCACTCAGTGCAGTGCAAAGTCACACATCACACCTCCCTCAAACTATCCACCTATCCACCCAAGCGGCGAATCGTATTCCGGCCGAGCTGATACATATGCACCTCATCCGGCCCATCCGCCAAGCGAATCGTCCGCGCATACCCATACAACCCAGCCAGCGGCGTATCTCCGCTCAGCCCCATACCACCATGCGCCTGCATCGCCCGATCAATCACATTGCACGCCATCGTCGGGGCCACAATCTTAATCATCGCAATCAAATCCTTCGCCTCTTTCACCCCTTTTCGGTCAATCTTATCGGCCGCCGACAGCGTCAATAACCGCGCCTGCTCAATCTCACAGCGGGACAACGCGACATGTTGGCGAATACTGCTAAATGCACTAATCGGCCGACCAAACGCCACCCGTTGCTCAACCCGCCCACACATCAACTCAAGCGAGCGCTGCGCCGCCCCGATCAACCGCATGCAGTGATGAATCCGGCCGGGCCCCAAACGCCCCTGTGCAATCTCAAAACCACGCCCTTCCCCCAACAGCAAATGATCGGCCGGAACCCGCACATTTTCGAGCAAAATTTCCGCATGGCCATGCGGTGCATCGACTTCACCAAACACGGTCAACGGCCGTAAAATCGTCACGCCGGGGGTATCTTTCGGCACCAAAATCATGCTTTGTTGTTTATGACGGTCCGCCTCAAAATCGGTTTTCCCCATCACAATAAACAGCTCACAATGGGGATGCATCGCGCCGGACGACCACCATTTACGGCCGTTGATCACATATTCATCCCCTTCACGCACAATCGACGTTTCAATATTGGTCGCATCAGACGACGCAACCAATGGCTCTGTCATCAAAAACGCCGAACGGATTTCCCCAGCCATCAGCTTGGTCAACCAACGATCTTGTTGCGCTTTGGTCCCATACTTAGCCAACACTTCCATATTACCTGTGTCAGGAGCACTACAGTTAAACGCCTCGGGCGACCACGGCACGCGCCCCATAATTTCCGCCAGTGGCGCATATTCCAAATTAGTCAATCCGGGACTCAATTCCCCATAATCTTCCGGCAAAAACAGATTCCACAACCCTTGTTTACGCGCTTCCTCTTTCAACGCTTCCATTTTAGGGAACGCTTGCCACATCGTTTCCGGATTCCGAACATGGGCTTCATATTCATGCTCAATCGGATAAATATGTTCATCCATAAAGCGGGTCACTTTGTCCCGCAAGGTATTCACTTTATCGGTATATTCAAAATTCATATTATTCACCCTCTACACGCAACTTGTCGTCGTTAAATTTTCTGGCGCAAGCATAATAGACCTAATCAAAAATAGCCTTGTTTCATCGTCCCAGAAGTTTTGCCAACTTTGCAGAACGCATTGTTTTGCGCCCATCTCCCTTGAGGGAGAGGGGCTGGCGGAGAGAGGAGTTTATAAAAATCCACCTCCCCCGGCCTCTCCCCATAGGAGGGGAGAAAGACAGGAAAACGTCGAAAACAATGTACTTACGCCAACATTTCAAATTATCTAAACTGTGATAAATCATAGGGATAGAAAAATCGTCTCCACAAAGCTTCATCCCTATCCCTATCTTTCGTCCCTATCGCTTTATCACCCAAAAAACCTAATACTGATCCAGCAACGCCGCTTGTTCTTTCAATGCGACCCGAAATTCGTCTTGCAAACCGGAGACCAACTCTTTGATCGACAGCACATCATGGATGGTGGTCACCCCTTGACCGGCCGACCACAGGGTTTTCCAAGCTTTCGCTTCTTCTTCCTCTGGAGGGGCTTGTAACTCTTTCCCAAAGTCCACTTTCGCTTTCATTTCCCACAGTTCTTTGGTGATTCCCATCGCTTCTAAACTTGGGCGCAAAAAGTTGGCCGGAACGCCGGAAACGGCGGCCGTATAGATAATATCGGCCGTTCGGCTCTCAATAATCATCTTTTTGTAATCTTCATCCGCACGGCTTTCTTCGGTGTTGATAAAACGGGTCCCCATATAGGCCAAATCAGCCCCCATTTGCATCGCCGAAGCGATATCACGGCCGTTGCTCATACACCCGGACAGCAAAATCGTGCCGTCGAAAAAGCTCCGCATCTCTTGAATAAACGGCATCGGGTTCAGCGTACCCGCATGACCACCAGCCCCAGCCGCCACACAGATCAAGCCATCCACACCCGCTTCTTGTGCTTTCTCCGCATGACGTCGATTAGTCACATCATGGAACACCAACCCACCATAGCTATGAACCGCATCCACCAAATCAGATACCGCCCCTAAAGATGTAATTACCAAAGGAACCTGATGCTTCACAATGATTTCTAAATCAGCTTGAACACGCGGATTGGTCCGATGCACAATTAAGTTCACCCCAAACGGCGCGGCCGGTTTGCCACTCTCTTGTTCATAGCCGTCCAACGCCTCTTTGATCTCGATCACCCATTGCTCAAACCCTTCTGTAGTTCGATGGTTAAGCGCAGGAAACGTCCCGACCACACCATTTTTACAACATTCAATTACCAACTTCGGGCCCGAAATCAAAAACATCGGCGCCGCCACCACAGGAATAGACAAACTGTCCTTAAAGGGGTTACTCATATCATTTACCTCTAAAATCGTTACGTTTTAACTCAACACTCATTGGCAATTTACCATTTACAATTTTTATTATTGCCCGCGTAAGCACCCTCAAACGATACCAATCTGTATCAAAAAAGCATCTCTATCAATCTAACATATCACCCACGATAGGCCCACATCACCCCCAGCCGATCACAAATCCACAGCCATCACCGACACCCACCCATGCTCCTCTAAGTTATAAAAAATCTCCGCCATCTGCTCGGCCGTATACAGAGCTTGACTCTCATCGCTCAGCCACCATTGCGCCAATGCCAAAAATGTACCCAGCGCCCGCTCCACCACAACCTCAAACGGGATCGTCGGCCGGTACCCCTTAGCAATAATCTGCCGATCATACAAACCGGTCAACATCTCTTTCATCGCCACCCGCACTGAATCATAAAAAATCGGCACATCACGGCTATTGAGCGCCAAACGAAAAAAAGTGTCATGCTTGGCGAACTGCGCAAACATTTCCGCCACGGCCGTTTGCGTATCAAACGATTCCGGCTCCGAAATAATCAAATTGAGATCGCGCTTATAGCGAGAATCAAACGTATCCGCCACATGCTCCAGCAAATCCCGCTTATCTTTAAAATGCTTATAAAAAGTGGTCCGGCCGATATCGGCCCGCACAATAATATCTTCAACACGTGTCGCCTCATATCCCAACTCCGACACCACTTCAATAAACGCTTCCCGCAACAAGCGACGAGAACGCCGAATCCGCTTATCTGTTGTTGCCAAATTCATATTAATTTTCCCTTAACACCGTCTCAAAAGTGATCTTTCTTTTTGCCCCTCCTCTCCCGTTGGGGGAGGGGGCAAAACAGATGAATTTCAAAAAGCTAGAAGATTTCTGAGACGCTTTAGTTACTTAGACCTTGTCCATTACAACCACTAGCATCTAAGTCCCAATGATATTTTTCCTTGTTGTCATAAGCGAACATCATGCTACAATAACGAACACCATGTTCGCTAGTGTAACATGGTGTTCGACACATCGCAAAGCAGTCAATTATCTGGTCGGTTGAAGCCGAAAACCCTCATTCAACCACTACTTTTTAGGAGAATAAATCATGCAAGATCAATTTTTAACCGATGAACACAAAATGTTCCGTGATGCGGTACGTGAATTTATCAAACGAGATGTCATGCCTCACCATGAACAATGGGAAAAAGATGGCCTCGTCTCACGAGATGTATGGTTGAAAGCGGGCGAAAACGGCTTCCTCTGTATGGATGTCGAAGAAAAGTATGGTGGGATGGGGATCGATGACTATCGTTTCGCTGCAATTCTTATGGAAGAAATGGCTTACCAAGGGGCACATGGCCCAGGATTTGCCATTACCAATGAATTGGTCGTCCCCTATTTGAAAGCGTTCGCCACAGAAGAACAAAAAGCACGCTGGTTCCCGAAATTGGCGACCGGTGAAGCGATCGGTGCGCTGGCGATGACCGAACCCAATGCAGGAAGTGACTTGCAAGCGGCCCAAACCACAGCGATACGTGATGGGGATCACTATATCGTTAACGGCCAAAAAACCTTTATCTCGAACGGGATCATGTCAGACATCATCATTACGTATGTCAAAACCGATCCCAGCCAAGGGGCCAAAGGGACCAGCCTACTCGTCTTGGAAAGTGGCATGGAAGGGTTAGAACGGGGCCGTAACCTCGAAAAAATCGGTTTGCATGCGCAAGACACGGCCGAACTCTATTTCAAAGATGTCAAAGTCCCTGTAGAAAATCTGCTGGGTGAAGAAGGCAAAGGGTTCCTTTATTTAATGCACAATCTGCCGCAAGAGCGCTTGAGCGTGGCGATCGGTAGTGTGGTTCAAGCGGAATCAGCCCTTGAGCATACGATTCGTTACTGTAAAGAACGCTCCGCATTCGGCCGTCCAATCGGCTCTTTCCAACATAACCGGATTAAATTAGCTGAAATGGCTACAGAATTGCGCGTTGCACGTGTCTTCCTCGACAACTGCATTATGCTTCAAGTTGACCAAAAATTATCGGCCGAAGAAGCGGCTATGGCGAAATGGTGGTGTAGTGAAGTCGCCCACAAAATCTTGGACCAATGTGTTCAGCTCCATGGTGGTTACGGCTACATGCTAGAGTATCCTGTCGCAAAATTCTACCTAGATCACCGCGTCAATCCGATCTACGCCGGCACCAATGAAATCATGAAAGAAATCATCGGCCGTCGCCAACTCGGATTCTAAATTCTCGGTACTCACTTATTTGCAAAAATGCAAAAGGGATGGACAAAATAATCGATCCCTTTTTGCATTCTGACCCACATTCCGCAATGGTGTTAAACGAAAGCGTTCACGCTTCAGTAGCCAAAATTTGCTCCACGGCTGTCTTCCCCGAGCGCACAGCCCCCTCCATAAACCCATACCAAATCGGCGACAGTTCAGAACCGGCCCAATGAATTCGGCCGGTCGGCCGCCAGAGCACATCCTCAAACCGATGCCATGCACCGGGCTTAAAATGGCAAGAGTAGCCACCTTGTGTATAGGGTTGAAAAGACCAATCTAATTCAAGGTAATCAATCGGGTGCGCCGCTTCCGGCCCAAAGTGTCGCACCATGGCGGCTAAAGCGGTATCACGACGGAGTTCGGGACTTAAATCAGCCGCTCTTCGCCCATGATCCGCCTCAAAAAAGCTCAACAACACACCACATGTCCCGTCCAGTGGAGAATAATCATAGTAAATTTGCAACGGATCATCATAACTTAAGGCCTGCCCAGAAAGCCCTTGGTCCCGCCAAAACGGCCGATCATAAACCGCAATCACTTTAATCCCCTTTCCCATTGCTACCCTGTCAGTCAAAGCAACACGTTCAATCGGCAATGCGGGGGTAAAGTCTATTTGATCTGTCATATGGGCCGGAATCGTCACAATCACTCGGCCTCCCCAAAATGCCCCACGGCCGGTTCCCACCATGACCCCATCTTCGTTTTGCACGATCGCTTCAACTTCAGTATTGAAACAAATATGATCACGGCCGACCACATCCGCCAAACATTCAGCGATTTGCCCAGCACCCCCTTTGATTAAATCTTGTTGCGCCCCACCGACTGTGGAAGTTAAGCAACGCAATCCACCAGCTGATTTAATGTAAAAAAGCACATGAAACAACGACACCTCATGTGGCTCAACCGCAAACATCGTATGCGACAACATACAAAAATAGTCCCAACATTCGGGGGGTAACTCGCGCAAATCTAACCAATCACCAAACGTTTGGCTGTCCAACACGGAAATATTTTCCGTTTGCCACGGCCGGATCAAATCAACCGAATCAGCGAGTTCTTCAAACGCTTGTAGCGCATTCGTAAAAGAATTGCGATAGTAAAAATAGTCTATCGGCTGTTTTAGAATCGATTTGACAGTCGCGATATCACGCTCTTGCACAGCGGCGACCCAAAAATCGATTCCCCAACGCACTCCCTTCTTAGCCCAGCTTTCTAAACGATTTATCAAAGGATTCGAATCTGGCGCATTTGCTAAAATACGCGAGGTTTGTCCGTTCTTCGTCTCTAAGTAATCACCTAGTTCATAAGTAGGATAAGTCTCCAAACCGAATTCGCGACACAAATCATGCATTTCAGTTTGACTCGGAGCCAACCACTGAGCGCCTAAATCAACCTGAGTACCATTTGCCAAGGTTGTCGTCCAGACACGACCACCTACCCGATCTCGCCCTTCAAGCAAGCGATAACTCAGACCTTGCTTTTGTAATTCGCGTGCCGCACTTAGCCCCGCCAGCCCAGCCCCGATAATTAGCACATCTACATAGTTTGCATGTTTTGCCTGTTTCGTCATTTTATCTGCTCATTTAACAAAATTTACAATACCTTCGCCAAATTAATCAACGTTTTGGATTTGCCCCCCTTCTATGAGGAGATACCGTGTCAAATGTCAAGCGGCATTTTGCAAATTAACATGATA
>WTJY01000113.1 GCA_011524645.1 Anaerolineales bacterium
CGAATCGGCACTCTCGGCTTCTCGATGGGGGGCAACACGATTCTTTATGGCTTAACCCACACCGACCAACTCAAAGCGGCTATCGCCGTTCAACCGACCAGCCCCGCCCATTTCGCCAAACGTCTCGCCCATGACATGACAGGCCCGCTAAGCAAATTGGTCCTTCCCATGACCAACTGGTTTATCGAGCTTGGTGGCGGCATGCGTATGCGTGAAACTGACCCCCTCTATGCTGCGCCCAGTGCGGGACAGACACCGGTCCTCTTTGTACAAGGGGCGGGGGACAAATGGGGGAGTGTGGAAAATGTCACCGAAATCGCGGCCGCTACCCCCAACACCATCGATCTGATTATCGCGGCCGAAGCCACAGACCGCTATTCTGGCTACCAATATATTATCGATAACCCCCATATCGCCATCTCATTTTTTGACGATTATTTGGTGTAACCGGATGGAGCTTTCACTCCCCCAATCATTTATCACCACCATCACCCAAACATTTGGGGAAGACGGCCGGTGTTGGCTCGATCAACTGCCAACACAACTACACCACGTCACCGCTGAATACAACCTTACACTGGGTGAGCCCTACATGCTTTCGTACAACTATGTTACCCGCGCCGCCCAAGCGGATGGCACCCCCGTAGTCCTCAAACTGGGGGTCCCCAGAGAAGAATGTCAGCGCGAAATCACCGCTCTACGTCTCTATAATGGACAATCGGTCGCCAAGCTATTAGCAGCAGACGTAGACAATGGGGTTCTTCTATTAGAAACGGTCACGCCCGGCACCCCCATCTTCGATCTTGCCGAACAGGATGATGAGCAAGCGACCCGCATCGCGGCCGAAATTCTGACCCAGCTTTGGCGGCCGTTGCCCCCTGATCACAATTTACGTCCCCTTTCCTGTTGGTCACACGGACTCCAGCGACTACGCCAGCACTTCGATGGTGGTACCGGCCCCTTTCCGGCCGACCTCGTCACCCGGGCCGAAGCGATGTTTGCCCAAGATGCCCAAAGCCGCACCCCACCCATGCTGCTCCACGGCGACCTACACCATTGGAACATCCTCGCCGCTCCTCAAGGTTCATGGCTCGCCATCGACCCCAAAGGGCTCGCCGGTTCCCCCATGTACGATCTCGGCCCGTGGCTCATGAATCCGACCAACCATTTAATGCATTACAGCGATGTCCAACGCCGCTTACAACGCAGGGTCGCCGTCTTCGCCGAATTTTTCGGCAAAGACCGGGCCGAAATCATCGAATGGGGCATCGCCCACGTCATGCTATCCGTCTGGTGGACCTATGAAGACGGTGGCGACGGCTGGGAATGGGCCTTCGACTACGCACACCTCCTAACCAACTAAAGAAAAGTATGAATTAAGAAGTATGAAGTATGAAATCGTGCGCGGTTTTCATACTTCATACTTCATATCTCATACTTCCTGCTCGGTTTTACAAACAGCTTACACCAATTTACAAACGCATTACACACCGTTCGTATTTCCTCAACATCTCCGCCGTATTCTTATAAACGTAAACAACGAGCACAACAAAACGGGCTCACGAAAATACAAACACAAAAATAAACTAAAACATATCGCGCAAAAGCGCTTACCAGAATACAAACGGAGAACAACAAATGTTAAATGTACTTTCAACCCTCGCAATGACCGGACTTATGGCAATCGGTGGTGGCACCGCCACAGTTAGCGCCCCCACGGCCGACATCGTCGTACCAAACGCAATCACCTTCCAAATCGAAGATGAAAACGAAGATGACAACTCAGAAGTTCGGGAATTTTTCCAAACGGAACGGGTCGAAGCGGCCGCAGACATTCTCGGCCTAACAGTTGATGAGCTCGAAGCCGAGAAAGAAGCGGGCACGACCATGTCGGAACTGATCGAAGAGGCCGGTTTAACCGCAGAAGAGTTCCGCGATTTAATCGCAGTCGCTCGTGAAGAAGCGATTCAAGAAGCGATCGACACCGGCCTGATTACCGAAGAAGAAGCGGCCCAGATCGGTGAAAAACGGGGCAATCGCGGCGGCCGTCAAGGAAATCGTGGCCCACAACCTGAAATTGTCGCCGAATTGCTAGGCACCGATGTAGAAACAGTTGAAGCGGCCCGTGAAGATGACACCCTCGAACAACTCATCGAAGATGCTGGCTACACCGAAGAAACCTTCCGTGAAGCGATCAGTGAAGCACGTCAAGCCGCTCGTGAAGCCCGCGTCGCCGAAGCTTTAGAAAATGGTGACATCACCGAAGAAGAAGCGGAAGCGATTTTGAGCGGTGAAGGACGCGGCCGTCGTGGCGGACGTGGCAACGGAGGTAACGACCCAGTCAACTAATCAAATCTAACGCACATCCTAGAAGTTCAATTTTTCACACATGATGTAAAACGACATCTGTAGGCACAAAATTGAACTTCTCCCCACAAAATTAAAACAACAAAAAACTGATCGATTCCCCCATAACCAGACACAGGAACAGCAAAACAGGGGGAACAATCAGTCAACCAAACAAACC
>WTJY01000481.1 GCA_011524645.1 Anaerolineales bacterium
CAAATAATACCTCTCATTGTACATTTGTGTTACCACGAGTTTTTGAGATGATACATATTTACCTTGTCAAGGGATCAATTCAAGTTTTCAAGTTGCTGTCTAGGACATCGTCGCTTGAAACCTGTCTATTAAAGTGATATTTGTACCGGCTGGCCCCAAACCGTAATGGTCTGTTTTTGTAACATTTTAATTTGCAAAAGTAGATATATCGTTGTATCTATGGCTATGATAAACTCTTAAAGATTGATCTAGAGATACACTAAAACATTGAGGTATATGCATGCCAATTTCATTTTCATGGTCTGATGCAGATAAGACAATTGCTCACTTTAAATTTGAGGGAGATGTGTACACCAATGAATACTATGAGGCGCGCCGTGTCTGTAACAAAGAATTGGAAAAATTAGATTATCCTGTTTTCGATACCATTTATGACTTGTCTGGTGCGGATAATCTTGCGATCAATTATGCAGGGGCTATTCAAAGTGTCATGGAGCTTAGCCGGACCGCATCTCCGACTGAGCGATATGCGGTTGTTGTTGGTGCTTCCGGTTATCTTTCGCGTTGGATTAAAGTGGGGATAAAGGCTCTGAAATATGTGCCTGCCTTAAAAACATCTTTTGCCGATACTTTTGATGAGGCGTTAGTGGAGATTGCAAGTTTGCGACAAAAGCTAAATAGTTAGCATTCTGTTTTGATGTTTTAGGTCGGTCGATGGGTTTAGCCTATAATGTACTTTTATTATCAATTTGTTGCTCAAATTCATATTAGAGCTTGTAAAAATGTGATTATCCGTGATAAAATATACCTATTAATACACATTGTGCTATTTTGCTACTAGCTATCTTTTATCTCAATCGTGTGAAAAATGATCTGCGCCCATAAAATTCGCTTTCGATTCGATTTTGGTTAAGCGACCGCTTTCAGGGATGGAAATTGATAATACGAAATTAATTTTATTTGACGCCAAGCCACATTATGACTGTATCAATATCTTGGATCGATCCAGAAGAAACAATTGCCTATTTTCAATTGATGGGTTTGCTAACAATTGAAGATTATTTTGATGCTCGCTACCAACTTGAGGAGGAACTAAGAAAAAGAGGGGATCCGCAGTTTGATACGATTCATGATTTGTCCCAGATAACCAATCTCACTCTCGAATTTACAGGATCTATAGCAACAATTACAACTGTGATGAGAAAATCAATTACCTCTACAGAGCGATTCCCTGTTGTAATCGAAAACCGAAGTCATGTTATACGGTGGATCAAAATCGGGGTCAAAGCGATGAGTTTCTTGTCGGTTTCCCCTCCTCATTTTGTAGAGACATATGATGAAGCGTTGTTGAAAATTGCGGAACTGCGTAGCGGGCTCGATGAATAGAATTAATTAACGGTTTTGTTATAGCTACATGCCTGATTATCGTTGTAGGTAAAAGGTGATTGATAGATAATTGAAGCGGAGCTCTGTAGGGGATTGCCGATCTTCATAAAAACCTATAGAGATATATTAATTTTATCCTGTTTTATCACATATTATGGCTGTATTAATATCTTGGATCGATCCAGAAGAAACGCTTGCTTACTTTCAATTCATCGGTGAGATAACCGCTGAAGAGTATTTTGAGGCACGACGCCCATTCGATAACAATTTGAAGCGCAGAGGTGATCCACCATTTGATACGATTTATGATTTGTCACAAGTAACTAATCTTAGTATTCAATTTACAGGGGCTATTGCAACAATCACCAATGTGATTCGAGAATTGCCTCGCTATGAGCGGTTTCCCGCTGTGATTGAAAACCGTAGTCATGTGATAAAGTGGATCAAAATCGGGGTCAAAGCGATGAGTTTCTTGTCTGTTACCCCTCCTCATTTTGTAGAGACATATGATGAAGCGGTGTTGAAAATTGCGGAATTGCGTAGGGGGCTCGATGAATAGAATTGATTAACGGCTTTGTGATAACCACACGGCCGAGCCTAGCAATAGATAAAAGACAAAAGCTAAATCGATCAAGAAGAAACTGTGGTCTACTAGACCATGCGCCAGTATATAGATGGTGGCGCCCAGAAGGCCTATGACCAAAGAGGAACGAGTAGAGAGTAGAGAGTAGAGGGTTGAGAGTAGGGTGCTGAAGAGCCAAGTACCGACGATAAGGCCTAGGATGCCTAAACGTGTGCCGAAGTCGAGGATAATTTGATGGGGATGGTTGAGGCTTGGTTCTTGCCATGCGTTGGCGAGGATGTAACGGCCGCGATATTCATAGAGGAAGTTGTCTAAGCCCACACCTAGCCAAGGATGGTCACGCCACATATTGATGCTAGCTCGCCAAAGATTGATGCGAAAATCGCTGGTGGCTCCCGTAATATCGAGCCGAGGCGCGAGGCTGGGGATTTCTAATAGGGCGAAGTAGCCCATGACGGCCAACACGGCCGATCCCATGAGCCACGGCCAAGCGGTTCGGTCGCGAAAATGTTGCCAGAGCACAAATAGAAAAACGGCCGTGACCGGTAAACCGACAAAAAGCCCCCCTTTGCTAAACGTAAGCAAAATCGCGCCCAGCAGTGTGGCCGAAATAAGCCCGAGCCATCTTTGAGGGCGAGCATTGAATAGGGAGTGTAGATCGATTTTTTCGCGGTCAGTGACTTGTTCATTGAAGAGCCATAATGACAGTGTGATCGGCAAGATTCGGCCGAGATATAGAGCGACATTGTTGGGAGAGCCGTAATGGGCGCGTAGCCGCATGAGTCCACCCTCGGCGGTGATGAGGTTGGTGCCGAGGGCGTAATTGGTTAAACCTATCAGGGCGACAATTACACCACTGGCGATAAAAAAGCGAATGATGATGTAGAACTCTTCACGTGTGGGGTGAATAAGGCGAAACGCACAGTAAAAGAGGAACGGTTCGATAATGATGACACGCCACTCATTGGTAGCGACCGCGAGTTGATCTGTGAAGAATAGGGATAGGGTGGCGACGGCCGTAAATGTAATCGCCGCATAGTCGGCTGGGTGCCAAATCAATTTGGGGGACGGGCGACTGTTTTGTCTTTGGTAGGCCCAATGCAACATGAAATGGGTGATAGCTGCGGCTAAGGTGACAAGGGTGAAGATTTCAACGGCCGAAAAACGATAGGTGTAGATCGGCTTGAGTGTATCACTAACATAGAATGGGAAGGTGAGTACCGTCAGCGCGAGCCCCCAAGCCGGCCGTTGGACCAAAAGCAAGTACAGAACGAAAAGCGCGCCCAGATAGACAAAAAACCATGGGGTGAGATAAAAAACGAGCGCACTGCTGAGAACCACCGCTAGCTGGGTAGCATCGCCCCAGCGGCGAAAAAGTCCGGCCGCTTGTTGTCCCCATGTGAGCCAGCCGGTGCTTGCGACGAGAATGCCCGCGATGACGGTTAAACTGAGTTGAAGCCGAAAATTCGCTTTTTGGTAAGCATTGGAGACATATTGCCAAGCGGGGATTGTGTGCCACGAAACAGTACGGCCGAGCCAACCGGCTGAGATAAAACAGCCTATTGCGCCTAAGATTAACAAGGTGATATTTCTCGTTTGCTGATGTCCGCTTTGGTTAGCAACGACAAACCCGTTAAGCGGGAATTGATCCCATCCGCGATGGGCGGTCACGGTCATGGTGTGTTGCCCGAGCGGTAAGTTTTGTGCAACAGGTATCGTTTCGATGGTGTCGAGGTCTGGGTTGTTGGTGTTGAGGACGAGTGCGGACCCACGGCCGTCGGCGGTGTAGGTCGTTTCGTCCGGTGGTAATGCGTTGGCCGGTTCGCCGTCGATGAGGACGTAAAAACGGGCGCGGTAATTGGCACGACGAACTCGCAGACCGGCATCTGTGCCGTAAAATGTGAAGGTGACGCTGTCGGCCGTTTCTCCTGCACGCTGTTGGCTGACATCCGCCCCAAATTGGGGTGAAAATTCCCAATCTCCTTGATATTGTTGGGCCGGATCGGCCGGATCGGCAAAGTGGTATCCGCTGTGGGCGATTTGAGGATCAGGCGAGAGCGAGCTTAAATCGTCGATGTTGGGATGATCAGCCAATGTGAATCCTTCACGGGTGGGGTCCGCTGGATCCCAGTGTTGTAGGTACATATGACCCATCCACGGCCATTCTTGTTGGGCACGATTGATGCTGGCTGTCGCATAGTCAATCTGTTGCGCCGTTGAAACCCCACCCCAAATCGAGTCATTGCGATTCCAGCCCCAATTACCGGCCCAGAGCGGTTTTTTCTCATCCCCGTTACGCACCATAACTTCGCGCAGGAGTATGGCGCGACTCAGATTAAAGGTGTCGCGACTGACTGTTCGATCATCTGGCGTGCTGTTGAAACCGTACGGTTTGGCGGCCGCGATGTCAAAACTGGCGGCACTGCCATTGTCGTAGAGCGCTTGGAGATAGAGATCGTCGGCTATATTGATTTGGTTTGTTTCGGCTGTGGGGGCGAGTGGGGCAGCGACGATTCTGGCTTGTGGATCGACTGTTTTAATCGCTTGGTTGGCCGCTGTGAGCATCGCCCCATATCTGCTCGGATTGATTTGACCGCCTCCCCAGTGGGTGGTGATATTAGGCTCATCCCAAATGATATAAGCATCGATTTGATTCCCGAACCGGCCGGCAAATTCGGCCGCCCATGCGGCATAATCGTTGATATCTGATGGTGGTGCGAATTGGGTTGCTGGATCACCGTCGAGTAATGGGGTGATTTGTAGGTTCGGGTATTGAGCAACGGCCGTGAAAATTCGCTCCGTTTCTGACCAAGAAAAATCGGGCGTAAAATAAAATGATTGCTTTAAGTACTTTATATTTAGTTGGCTTAATTGGTCGAGAGTTTGAGCTAACTCAACATCATTGTATTGTTCTAAGTCAACGTTGATTCCAAGGACAGTGCCTGCATCTTGTACCGGTTCTGTGGTTAGCTCTGGAATACCGCGCGTTAGAAATTTGTGTCGCTGGTTGAGCCAAGTGGCTGTTAAAAGTAGGCCGATGCCGGTGATGGTTAGTAAGATAACGAGGCTTAGATTTCGCTTTTGATTTCGGGTCATGGGGTGATTTTAGCGATCTCTCGGCCGCTTGACATCATGAATTGTGTAAATATGGGGGAATCGATTTTGTTGCGTTGGGGAAATGTCGGTTCTAGCAGGCAATTTAATATTTATTTTGAGGGTGATCGGTCGTGTGATCTCCTTACATGGTTGAGTTGTCATGACTATATTGAAAAAGAAACAAGGGGAAAAAAGTCACCCTAGAGTCGCGTAAATTCCTTTCTGGAAAGCTTTACAAATCCTATATCTTCTATAAAATTGAGATCATTATGAAGAAAGTACTTGTTGTTGACGACGAAAATGATTTGGTTCAGCTCTATCAAATAGTCCTGCAAGTTGCTGGTTATCAGGTTTTTGGTGCCAATAGCGGTAAAATCGCGTTGGATGTTTTTGAGACTGAGAAGCCAGATCTGATTCTGCTGGATGTCATGATGCCAGGCATGGATGGTATTCACGTTTGTCGTGAAATACGAAGTCGTGAGGCGAATAATGGCGATTGTGCCATTATTATGTACACCGCCAATGACAGTGTTGAGAATCGTGATGCCAGTCGCAAAGCTGGTGCGAACGAGTTGCTGAGCAAAGATATTTCGCTTGATATGCTTCAATCGAAAATCGCTAGGTATTTGGCCTAAAAGTTTATAAGAATTTTGAAATAAAAAGAGGAATTTGACCGATTTGATGTCAAATTCCTCTTTTTTGTTTGGGGGTGTTTTTCTGCATCACTCCAAAGTGATTTGCGGGTTGTGACTTTGTTCGTTGTTATCTGTTGAATGATTCTCTTGAATGTCTTCATTATTGGCTCCCACTAAATCAAGCGATTTTTCGATTTGAGAAGCTCCGTTATCGATCGCCTGATTGCCGTACAGTACCAAGCCCACACTAAGGGCGACACCAAAAAGATCTGTCAAAATAATAATGAGGCCCAATACGCGACGCAAAATGATCATAATCTATCCTCCTTGGATTGAAAAAAATAGCTGGCTTTGAAGCTGGCAAAATCGACCGCGTTACGCAAAGAGGATATTACACAGATTTATACGGCCGGTCTGATCTTGTTACTGGGTTTCGACATAGGTTCGAATATCGGCGCGAGTCGGTTGCGGGTTGGCGTCAATAGCGGCGAAGAGTTGTTCGAATGCTTGATAGGTCGGTCCCGCATAGGGACCCGCTTGCTCATCGAACGGGGTAACCGCTTCATATGCTTGGTGAAATTGGGGTGATAGGGTGTTGGGATCGGCCGGTGTGAGCGGGATTAGGGGGATGTCGGCATCGCGGTAGATTTTTTGGACGACCCCTGTGGTTTGCGAGGTGCCATGACCGACCACTGCGATAATTTGCTCGTCTAAAACGAGAGATTTTGCCACGGCCGTAGCTAATTCTGGTTGCCCACTATCGTCAAGTGAAACAAGCGCGATATGGTACCCATTGATCCCGCCCGCCTGATTGATCTCTCGTACAGCAAGGCGTGCGGCATAAATCGCATCGTATCCGATGGCGCGTTCACTTCCTTCGAATGGAGCGACGAGGGCGATTTTTAGGACTGGAGGCGTTTGCTGGCAGGCCGTTGTGGTAACCATCAAAAAAATGGCAAAAACGGCCGTAAGCAATAGGTGATAAATGGCTTTATTGTGGCGTTGCATCGGTTTTGTTTGCTTTTGTCTATCTAATTGACGTGGCGCGATTGACATAGATTTTTCGTTCTGAACCGGCATCGCAAATGAGTACCGACATATATCGCTCTATTCGTCCCCATTTTTTGGTGTTTTCCAAAAAGGTACAACCACCATTGGCCTGTTTTTCCGCACCTAAGTCGAATGTGCCTGAATACCAATTAAACACGGTATTGATCGTTTCTTGACTCCCGTATGAATCATCCCAGCGATAGTAACGGGGCAAGCTGTATTTGCTGTGCTGGGAAATATACCTAGAATTGGGGAATTGTGCGCCATTACGGTCAAAATAGAAAGCGGTTACTAATCCACCACCGACTAAAATGATCACCAATGCCACTAAACCCAAACAACCTATCCAAGCCCGCTGAGTGCGTTGCTTTTGAGTATTTTGTCCCATGTCATCACCTCAAATTGAATCATTTCTTACTTTACCATCGTTTCATGCGGTGCAAAATCAGCTTTACCCGTTGTGCCGGATCGGGGTGCAATTGACGGACGGCCGTACGTTTTGGGGTGACTGTCCGTTGGGAAGCCAAGCGGATGGGGCGAAAATTCAAAAGATGGTTGAGCGATTGGTTGCCTCTCATTTAACAGGGGAGTCGGTAACCGATTTTTATCGAATCTGTGAACAGCTCTCCGCGATTGAAGAGCCTTATCAATATGAAGAGATTGTACCTGATGGGGAACGACCGGCCGTATCTGACAAAAATCGACGCCGTTTGTGGCAAGCGATGAGTGGTCAGGATATGAGCGCACCAACACGTGTGGTGCAATCAACACGGCCGTTGCCACGCGATTTGCGCTATGCGGTGAGCCTGGCGTTGTTACAGGCGAGCGCGGCCGTGAATGATTCCCCACTGTCTGTTTATCTGACACAGCAAACTGCTGCGCCCTTACCCCAAATCATTACCCGTGCCGAAGATGTGGCCCACGCCCCGCTGTTTATGCAGGTGGGCGGGGTGCGTTATACGATCCAATCTTCTGATCCAGCGCTGCAGTTGGGGGCACAAGCTGAAAAGCTACAAGGGTTTATGCGTCAATTGGCTTTGTGGATTTCTCGCATGGGGACGGCTGGACAAACAGATCATGCTCCAGTTTTGTATTTAGAGGCGAATGGGGCTTTGGGTAAATTGTATGAGCGGAATTTAGGCAAGATTTTAGGGGCGATTTTAGGTTTAGAGGGGGCTGTGAAGCCTTATCAGCTTTATATCGTTGATCCGTTAGATTATGACACGGCCGAAGACCAACTGACACAAACGGCCGAATTGCGGGACTATTTGCGCTTTCGTCAGTTGAAAACCCAAATAGTCGCCTCGGCTGGGGTAGAATCGGCCGATGATGTGTTGACATGGGTGGCGAAGAAAGGGGCCCATGTGCTTTGTTTACGGCCACGCATTTTTGGCGAAATGAGTCAGCTTTTTCGCGCGGCTGAGCTTTGTCACGCGGCCGAAATGCCTTTTGTATTGAGTTCTTCGCCACGCATCACCTCTCATAACTTAGAGCTTTTAACCGCTGTGAGCCAAACCTTGAGGCCCGCTTTTTTCCGAGTGCCCCCTTCTATGAATTTATTCTTACAAGTGGATCGTTGGCGTAAGCAGAATGATTATCTAAGATCGGTGTAAGTTAGAATCTGGGAATTTGTTTTTGCAAGTGGATCGCTGGCGTAAGCAAAATGATTATCTAAGAGCTGTGTAAGCTAGAACCCAGTTTAGAAATAACCGCTTGAGATCGATTTCGCGTCTCATCCTTCAGGGCTATTCAATAAAATTGATTTTGGGACTTTAGATCGGTTTTGCAATGCCACCCCCACCCTAAATCCCCAATGCCATTAAGTTAAGCGCGATGTACGTTGTTT
>WTJY01000448.1 GCA_011524645.1 Anaerolineales bacterium
GTCCTGGAACCTTGTGAACAATGGTAGAGCCGAGCGAGTTGCTACACACAAGTTCGGCAAGAGAATTGGTAACATGAGCGGCTGTGTTTTTTTCGGGCCGCATTTCGTAAAGGTGAACAGGGATGCCGAGTTCGGCCGCTTGCCAAGCGGCTTCGGTGCCTGCTAGGCCACCGCCGATGACAGTTAAATGTTGTTGGGTCATATTGTTTGAATGTCCAAATTTGAGATAGACCTAATTATAGCAGATGAGAGGTGGAGGGGGAGCGAAAGGCAAAAGGAGAAAGGCAAAAGGTAAAAGAGGGGTGTGGCATGATATGAATTAGGCTGTAGGTCGTGGCTCGTTCAAACGCGAGGGGGTATAAATTTTGCCAATTTGTGAAATGGGGCACGTTGCCGTTGGTTTGGCGTGGTTAGTTTTTGATTAGGACCAGTTTGAGATGGAGCGGCCGGTGATCAGAGCCGATATTTGGGCCGACATCATGTACGATCGTATAGACACCGTTGCTGTGGGCTGCATTATCAATAGGGATGCCGAGCCACTGAGGGAGTTGTGCGGGCCATGTGTTGTAGCGTACATGGTAACGAGATTGGGTGTTTTGTAAATTAGCTTCGTGTAGCAATTTGTTGAAGTTGGCTGACCACGGGGTTGCATTGAAATCACCCAGAATTAATACATCGCCCGACCCTGTCTGTTTCTCGTTGGCCCAAGCGATGAGGCTATCAAATGTCATGCTTTGGAATGTCAGTGCCCATTCATGGCTGGGGCGAATGGTATGCCAGCTTAGGATATGGAGCAGGTTGTCTTCATGTACGATTGTAGCTTCGATGAGCGGGCGCTGGCTGTCCGGTGCTAGATAGATAATTTCAGCGTTTAGAATGTTGAGCTCGGCCGATGTGGCGACTAGCATGCCGATTCCCTGCGTGTTGGTTTGGGGCTGGCTGATGACCCAATCGTAGCCCGACATGTTGGGGGGGACGTTATTGGCGAATTTAGGGGAAAGCTCTTGGAAAAAGATGATGTCCGGTTGGACTTCGTTCAGATGGTCAAAGATGGCTGAGGGTGTTTCGTTGTGAAGATCAACATTAATATGGGTGATGTTGATCGGGGTGGTGATGCTACTGGGGAACCAGAGCGTTTGGGTCATGCTACGCAATGGTTGGGACTGTATGGCGATGACAAATGCGAGAGGGAGTAGCCAGCCGGATTTAAACGATGTTTTCGCGGCTAGGCCGATAAATATGGCGGTGCTAAGAAAGGCAAGATGGGGGCGTAAACTATCGAGTAGGGTTAACCGCCACCACGAGGCACTAAAGAGAACAAGGACGGCGGTTTGAATGATGAGTAGCGTAAGTAGTGTGTAAAAAGCTAGAGATAAATACCCTGTGAGGGTGCGCGGCCGTTTATTCAGCCAATTTTGCATCCATTTTGGCGATATATTCTTCAGCATCTTCATCTTCTGGGTTAGCCTCAACGGCGCGGACGAACCACGCTTTCGCTTTGCTATATTCTTGGCGATCACGATGGACCAATCCGAGATTATAGGCGGCATTTGGCGTACGTGGATTAATCTCGTATGCCTTGGCGAAGGCACTGATCGCTTTTTTCTGATCTTCATCTTTGGCTAAAATCGGGTTGCCGAGGTAGGCGGCACCTAGGTTTAACCAGAGGCTCGGGACATCGCTTAATTCTTCTAGAAGTTTTTCGAGTAGCGGGATCGCTTGTTTGAATTTTTTGCTGAGAATATAGGCACTGCTTAAGTTTAAGGTAATGTCTTTATGGTCAGGGTCTTTTTTACGAGCTTTTTCGAGGAACTTGACAGCATCGGCCGTTTCTCCTTGTTGTAGGGCGCGGGTTCCTTTGCGAAATAAGTCATGAGCGGTTTGTGGTCTTTTAGCCATAGCGGGAAATTCAGGTATGAGTTAATTGATTAAGAACGGAAAAGTAAGAGGCCTGTCAAAATAAATCCGGCGACGATGATAATGATCCAGAGATAGCTGGTATCAAAATTGAACCCATTGTCGGGTTGTACGGTCCCGAGCCAATCGGCCGTGAGTTGTTCGACGGTCCGACCGAGTACACGGGTGGTGACCGTTTCACAGTTTGCCCCATCGGCTAGGGCGGTGATCATCTCTTGTATTTTTGTATTGCCGTAGGTGTCTTGGATGTATTGCATAAGCGAGTTGCTTTGTGCATATGCACGCAAGGCGGCGTCGCTGGAGTCGCTGGGGAATTGAGTACAGAGCTGATTAAACGGGATAAGTTCATTATTGGCCAAAAGAGATTCAAGCGTAATGGCGTAGTTGGGATTGGGGACCGTTTCAAAAAGGGTGGCTAACCCTTCATCGAACCAACGTGGTACATTGTCGTAGTTGTCGGCCGTGGCTCGGTAGAGAACCAAGTGGCTTAGTTCATGGGGGATACTGCGACGCAGATCGACTACGGCTGTGCGTGGGTTTTCGGCCGGTAACATGATGACCCCAAGTTTCGGGCTGGCATGGCCACCGGCCCAATCTTGGCGGGTAAGGCGTAGCGCGGCTTGGAACTCTTCCGCTGACGGATAGAGATAGATGCGAATGCCACCGCTCATATCGGCCGGAATCAGGGACAAGATGCGGGGGAGCGATTCGGTGACGACGTCCATGCCGACTTGCCCGAGATCTTGCCCATCTGCGATCCAATACATGTCGATTCCCGCTTCGCTTTGGCTTTTCCACGCGAAGGTATCGTCATCATAGGCGATGTCTTGCAAGGGTAGAACATAGGAAATATTGTCACTATCTACAAGGGTCCACCAATAGGTAATGGTGGTGAAGGGCTGGATGTAGACTTCAGTTAGATTAATGGTGTGTTGGAGTTGGATAGTCGCTCCGGGATCGGCCGTAATCGGGAAATCTACTAGGTAGGTGGTGGCAAATTGAGGAGTTGTGACATGCAATGTCGCGTTGGCCAGCGTGGGGGTGTTGATCACGGACAGGGTGAAATCGAGTGCTTGGCCGAAGGTATAGCTGGCGGTCGTTTCTGGTGCCGCAGATTCTGGGGGTGGGGTGCCCTGGGCTTGAACAATTGAGGCTGAGGGCATTAAAAATGCCATCAGCCAGACAATAGCTGTGAGATAGAGCTTGAAGGAGGGTGTGGGGAGAGATAGTTTTTTTTTCACAATGGAAGATGTTTGAAAATTAGTAATTCTCGTCGTCCTCGTCGTTATAGTCGAGCAACGCAAGGTCTATGTCACCGAAATTGAAAATATCGAGTTCTTCTAAGGCCGCATCGATCGCATCTGCCAACTCGGGTGTATCTGATTCATCGATTTCTTCCGCCATTTCATTTAATGTTTCCGAGGCTTGGTCGCTACCGATTTCGCCTAGGGCGTAAACGGCCGCAATTTGGACTTCGATATCATCATCATATTTGGCGATTTCGATGAGCTGTGACACGGCTTCACTTTTACCTAGCATACCGGCCGCGCGAGATGCTTCGATGCGCATACTTGGCTCGCCACTGTCTAGCTCTTGAAGAATGTTGTTGAGCCAGCGTGGATCTGCGGTACGGCCCATCGCAAAGACCGCACTGAGTTTGAGTGTTTTGTCACTGTCTTGGTACGCTTGGGCGATAAATTGATGGACTTCTTGGGTGCCTGTGCTTGCTACTGATTCGAGCGCGGCCCGCTTAATTGGTAGCGGGGCATAATCATCACGAAGTTGTTCAAGCAAGGCTGTGACGATGATGTCCTCTTTGGTATCAGAGATTTCACCCCATTCCATCATTAGGACATAGTGGCCCAGCGTTGAGGTGGCGGCGGCGCGAACGGCCGTGCTTTTATCCTCTTGCATTGTCTTGATAATGATTGGGATGAGCTGAAGATTGGTGCTGTCCCACAAGATGTCGAAGAGGGCTAAGCGAACCGCGTCGGCCGGATCTGCGAGAAAAAGCGTGGTGAATGGGGTGAAGTCAACTTGGTAGTTTTCTTCACTGATGTCTGCCAGATGTCGCGCTAATTGAGTGCGACGAATCTCATCGATTTGAGGCCATTGGTTGGTAAATTGGTCGAATTGGGCCGTTGGCATATCTGACAGTTGATAAAGCGCCGCGATATTGATCGGTTGTGTATCGTCTGCAACCATAGCCAGTAGTTCGTTGTAATTAATTTCTTTTTTTTCGGTATCCATTTTGTTGGTGCGTGGTTTTAGAGTTGATCTGACAATAATTGTACAGGGATTCAACTATGCGTCCAAAACGCATCAAAGACGGCCGGTTGGGCCGTCTTTGTGATCAGTTTTGTTTTGTTTTAAGGATGTGTTGTAGGGGGGCGATGTCTTTAAATCGGCAGTGGGTTAATAATATCTTGGACGATTAAGATTACCATTAGACCGAGCAAAACCGCCATACCTATGGCATGAACACGTCCCTCTTGTTCCGGTTCGATGCGACGGCCGCGAATCGCTTCAATGATGACAAACATGATTCGGCCGCCATCAAGTGCGGGGAGGGGGAGCAAATTGGTGAAGCCAAGGGCGACGCTAATCGCACCCATGACCCACATGATGTCGAGTGCGGAGCGACTTTCGACCGAATTTTGGGTCGCTTGTCCGGCGATTTGGCTGATCCCGATGACGCTGACGATGCGTGCTTCTTCTGGCGCGATCTGTTCCCGAGCGATTTGCACCGGTAACATGACTGTAGAGTAGATGAAGCCAAAGATCGTTTCACCAGAGGTAACGGCCGCTTCACCAAAGCCCATGTTCGTAAATTCCCCTGTTTCTTGACCGCCCATGACGATTCCGAGTGCCCCTTCATTGGACGCATCGTAGGTGCCTGGCAAGCGAGGGGTGGCGAAAATCGCCATTTCTTCGCCGTCGCGATTGATGACAAACTCGACTTCTGAGCCGAGGTTTTCCCGAATTTGTTGGGTTAAGGCACGACTGCTTTCGCCGATTTCGACGCCATTGACGCTGACAAAAACATCCTCTGCCAGTAGACCGCCGGTATCGGCGGGGCTGTTTGGCGCAACTTCTACGATCGCGATTTCCGTGACCGGCCGTGCCATCATAAACATGATGGTGAAGATAATGAAGGCGAAGATGAGGTTGACGGCCGAGCCAGCAATCAGCACGAAGAATCGTGCTCGCTTAGAAGCCCCTGCGAGTCCACCTTCAACATTAGGATTGTCTTCTCCGGCCGGACGCACAAAGCCACCGAGTGGAATCCAATTGAGTGTAAATTTTGTCCCTTTGCGTTCAAAGAGGGTCACCGCCCGGGGGGGGAAGCCGAGCCCAAATTCTTCCACTTTGATATTACTAAGGCGTGCGGCGATAAAATGACCCCACTCGTGTACAAGAATAATGGGGGTTAGGATGAGGAAAAAACCTCCTAATGCCCAAACGAATCCTGGTAATTCCATGATGCACCTGCTTTTTGATTAGCTATTTAGTATGAGTCCGCTATAAATTTGACCCATAGGAAATATTATACGCCCCAATGTGTAGAGATTGCATCAATTTAATCGGGTTTTTAATTGGGAAGCTGAACACCGCTCGCTTCTTGAATCTGAGTGATCGCTTGTTTGGCTGTGGCGACGAGCGAAGCATCCTCTTCATTTTGGATCATTTTCGCTAGAGGTGCGAGGGCGCGTGCCGAGCCGAGCTTGCTGAGTGCGATAATCGCATTTTCTCTTGGATAGGGGTGGCTGTCTTCAAGCAGATCGATAAGCGGATTAATGGCACGGCCGTCACCGATTTGGCCCAGCGCGCGGGCCGCTTTTTGGCGCACATTTGGTTGGCTATCTTGGAGAGCCTCGATGAGTGTGGGAACGGTGCTTGAGTGGTTGGATTGGCCCAACCCTAGAATCGATGCGAGGCGCACGGCCGGATTGGTGTGGGTTGCGATCGTATGAATGAGGAATGGCAAGCCTTGTACACCTAGGTTTCCTAAAGCCAAGGCCGCATTGTGATAAAGTTTTTCATCTGTTGTGGTGACTAGAATTTCAGCAAGGGCAAAGATGATACGCATGTCATCTTCGGCTAAGGTTTTGATTTCTGTGGAGGCGCCTTTTTTGAGTAAAATTCTGAGGGCGGTTTCTTTTTGTTTCATGATTTTCTTTGAGTTTTCGATATAGCTAAAATTGTGATGCAAAGACTTTGTGACAAAATTCAATAAACTTCATTCATTATTTCATTCATTATCAATACCTGCGCCATTTTTAATTCGCGTCTGACCAAAAAGCTCGCCTCTCCCGTTGGGCAAGAGACTGGGGGAGAGGGTTAATCCACCTCCCCCAGCCTCTCCTGATAGGAGGGGCAAATCCAATGAGTTGATTATTTTGGCGAAGGTATTGTCATTATAGGTAAGTTTTCTTATGACAGATCAAACGATATACCCTGAAGATGATAAAAAGTCGATTCATTTCGGGATTGGTCATCCGAGTTTGGCCGTTTTGCCCAATGAAATTATGGCGGAAGCGGCCACTCATTGCTTCGCGCAAGATGATCCGGAAATGTTAAATTATGGCCCATTTGCCGGTGATTACGCAGTACGCCAGCCGCTAGCCGATTTTTTGCAGGGGCATTATGAGATGCCGGTTATGGCCGATCATTTGTTTATGTGTGGCGGAATATCCCAAGGGCTGGACTTTATTTGTGCTCGCTATACCGAGCCGGGGGATGTGGTGCTGGTGAGTGATGCGACCTATTTTCTCGCGTTTCAGATTTTTCGTGATCATGGGCTACAGGTTTTTAGCGTAACAACCGATGGGGATGGGTTGCGCATGGATGCGTTAGAGGAGGCGGTTCGGCGACATCGGCCGAAATTGGTTTATACAATACCGGCCCATCATAATCCTTTGACTGTGACTTTGTCGGCTGAACGTCGCCAAAGATTGGCCGATTTGAGCGAGCTGTACCAATTCTATGTCGCTGCCGATGAAGTGTATCATTTGTTGAACTATTCTGGGAAAATGCCGCCACCTTTGGCGGCTTATAACGAGCACGGCCGTATTTTTTCACTCGGATCGTTTTCTAAGATATTGGCTCCCGGTGTGCGATTGGGTTGGATTCAGGCCTCACCTGCCGAAGTCAAAAATATGATGGGGTGCGGGATGATAATTAGTGGTGGGGGGATGAACCATTTAACCGGCCGTATTATAGGGAGTGCGTTGCAATTGGGGTTACAAGAAAAATATTTGGCGCGTTTGCGTCGTCTTTATACCGAACGGATCGATTTGATGGATCAATTGTTGCATGAAACGTTACCCGCTGGTTCCGTGTGGCGTAAGCCGACCGGCGGGTATTTTATGTGGGTGCAACTCCCTAAGGGGATGGATACGGCGGAAATTTCCCAGAAAGCGGCCGATTTTGGGGTTGGGTTTCAGCATGGGGCTAAATTTGGAGATGCCCCCGAGTTAAAACATGCCATGCGACTTTGTTTCGCTTATTATGAGGAAGAGCGGATGCGGGAAGGGATGGACCGTTTGGGTCAGCTTCTGGCGTTATTCCTCTAATAGATCGACCGGCCGTAGAACGAGATGATAGATCGAATATGGTGTTAACGTATAACTGAACCCGTTGTTTCGTAATTCAACTTCGACCGTGTCAAAAGCGATACCGTCTTCGACCCCCTGAAAGGTGGGACCATCATAGACGTACTGTCGAATCGTATTGTCTGGCGTAAAGCCACGAACATTGACGCTGATTTCTTTGAAGCTGAAAATAGATAGCTTGTTGATAATGATCACGTGCAGATTACCGCTGGTGCTATCGATCGCGGAATAGGCACTGACATAATCTGGGTGGGTTGAAGAGGTTGGGATTGATTGGTCTCCAAATTTGCCCCCTACGTTATTGTAGTTGGTGAAAATCTTGAAGGCGTAGTAGCCCGGCGTATTTTCTGCTGGGTGATAGGCATGGGTGGCGTAGTAAAGGTTTTCACGGCCGAAAATACCGATCGCATCGGCCATTGCTAACGCCCCATTGACATCCCATTCATTGCCAAAGGTCCATTCGCCGATCCCGAGTTTGGTGTCGGGGTAATGTTCGGCGATCAGTTCTTGCATGCGCGGAATGAGATAGATCGCTTCGCGGATTTCCCCTTCATCTTTGTAGGCTCGGCTCCAGAGGGAGTTTGTGCTACGCAGGCGGGCATCCGCTTCCCCGATACCGGTGACATCACGGGTGTAGTGAATGTCGAGAATGTCGAGGTGGCGCTGTCCGGCCGCTTCATCGTGTTCCTGCATTTCTTCAAGAAACCAAGGGAGAAACTCTTCTGCACTGTTGGGGTCATCCTGACCGGCGGCACTGGTCCAATAAAATTCCCAGCCAGATGTTGAGGGGCCTGCGAGTTCGATGTTGTCGTCGAGTGCTTTGATCTGTACCGCATGATCGATAAAGTTGCTGAGAACTTCATCGTAGGTGGTACATTCAGGATGAACATCGTAGTGAACGGTTCCCCAAAGCTCTGGCTCATGGGCCACAGAAATGATGTCGATATCACCCACTTCTTGTTGGAGATGGCGAACGAATTCAATCGAATTGGCGACGTCTGTGGGGATGCTGGTGATGGTAGGATCGGCCGTAACAAGTGGGCTTTGGCAAGAGGCTGACTGTCCGCTGGTACAGACTCCGTTTAGGGCGAACGAGCAGTTAAAGATATTGTTGTCTTTGGCGGCCCAGCCGATGGTGGGGAGCGTGACTTGAACGGCCGATTCGGCCGCTTGAGAGTCGTTCATAAAATCAACGGCCGCATCATTGCCCACATATCCGAGGTTGGTGTTGGTGTAATTGCTCCGGAACCCACCATTCCATGCATTTCCTAAGCGCCAATTATAGCGGGCGGTTAAATCCCCTCCCCATTTATTGAGTGGTATACGGGCGTTGCGTAAATAGCTTTCGCTCGCCCCTGCGACGCCATAGATGAGCGGGCTAATTTCGTGGCTGGTGGCATTGGCATCGATATTGATAATGATGGTGGTGCCTTGGATAAACTCATCGAAGTCGATTTCCGCATCACGTTCGGCCGCTAGAGCTGCGTCAAGATCGAACGGTACGGCGGTTTGCTGAATGATCGGTTTATATGCGGGCAAGATGCTGTCTAGCTCGCTGGTTTGGGTTAGGCTAATAATCGGGGTGGGGGTGGGAAATGGACCGGTCGGTGTGGGGTCGGCCGGTGAGACCAGACTGCAGTTTGTGAGAAACAACGTGGTCAGGATAAATGAGGTTAAGAGGCAAATTCGCTTGATTGAGGTTGAGGTTGGCATCGTTTGGGTTACCCCTCGCTCGAATTGCTGGCGGCCGGTTCTTCGTCGGCCGTTTCGCTATCGCCTGAATCGCTTTCGATTGTTTCGCTTTCGATTGTTTCGCTTTCGATTGTTTCGCTTTCATTGGCGCGGGTAATTAATTGAAGTGTATCGATGTAATAAGGTTCGATATAAAGCGGATCATTTTTGATATAAAAGCCGGTAAAGAAATCATAGTTGGGGTCAAAAACCAAGTCATCTAGAAAGACTTCGACTAGAACCCATTCCCCCGGCCGGATATCGTCGTCGATCCCAAAATTAAAGAGACGAGACTCTGAAAATGCGGGGACCGCTTCTGTGAGAGCTGAATCATCAAATGGTGCCCAATAGTAGTTGATCTTGCTTCCTTGCACCGCCAGCCCAAGGTCGTTGACATTGATCCCATTTTCCCCGCCAGAAAGATAAAAACGGTAGCCGACGACATCTTCACGCAGATAAGGTTCTTCGATGTCTTGTGGGGTGACTACTAAAAAGGCGGAGAAGCCGTCTTGGGGCTCTACTTTTAAGGCAGAGTCCCCACTATGGACAAATTCAGTTGTTTGTTCATATGTGACGCGATCCGTTTCTAGGGTCCAGCCTGGATTTAGCATATCGCCGTATAGAATTGTAGTTTCTGTAGGGAATAATTCGTCGGCCGTTTCTTCGTCAACCTCTTCTTCCTCGGCCGTGTCGTCGCTGTCTTCGGCAAATTCATACCCTTCATTGAGATAGAACAATCCATCTATCCCATCATATTCCACCAAAATCAATTCGATTTGGTCGATATAAAAGGTGTCTGATACGCCAAAGTCGTTTTTCATATAAAAGCCGGTAAAGAATGAGTAGGGGGGATCAAAGATGAGATCATCTAGCGCGACCTCGATTTGAACCCATGTGTTTGGAGGAATGGCGTTGTTGAGTTGGAAATAATATAACAGCGATTCAGAAAAGATCGGCCCTTCACCAACACGGGCTGATTCATCAAATGCGAGCCAATATTCGTAAAAATTACTCCCTTGGGCGGCGAGTGCGTAATCTTCGTGACCCAGAAAGCCGCTTCCACCACTCAAATAAAAACTGTACCCCCAGATGCTTTCTTTGGGGTAGGCGATTTGGGTAAATTCATCGACAACAACAAGAAAGGCGGCGAAATCATCTTCAGGGCTGACTCGAATCGCATTACTGCCGCTGTAAACGACTCGGTTGGTGATTTCAAAGTCCATGCGGTCTGCGTCGAGACGCCAGTTATCTGACACTTCATCATCAAAGATGACGATATTGCGATAAGAAATATCCGGTGTTGGTCTAGGTGTTTGCGTGGGCAAGCCGAAGCCATCTGGGGTAAATGTTGGGCGAATGGTTGGAATGGCGGTGCCGGTGAAGAATGTAGAAATTGTGGGGGGAGGGGGGAGGGCTGTTTCACCCCCACAACCGACTAAGCCGGCCGCGATCAGGAGTACGGTTAACACAAAAGCTGATAATTTAATAGCTAATTTCATAGGTTATATTGAGTGTTTAGCTCATCAAATAAATATAAACTAGATACTTTATTTCGGAATTATTCTGCAATTCTGATGTTCGGGCTTCGACGGGCTCAACTCTCTTTGCGCAACGAAGTCTGAACTTGTCGAAGGCTGGTAATAAAGTTCAATCTACTAGGTGAAATGATTGGGGGCGTTTTGGCCGATGAACGGGCAAACGAATCTGTCGCCTATGGAGCGTTGGATGGTGATGGTGAGGTGATAGGCGACAGCGTCTTTTGAGTATTTCTAGCGAATCATATCACTCGATCTTAGTTGTTTTTTTCTTTTATGGCGAGTTCGAAAAATTGATCACGGCCGCCTAATTCTTCTGCGATGCCATGAAAGTAGCGTAGATTAAAAATGCCGCTATAGGCGAATTGAGCCCCTTTTTTGAGCCCGATTGCGCCAAATAGGGTGGATAAAAATTTAAGCATTTGCGTGATTAAATCGACAATTTTAGGACGGCCGATCGCTAGCTGAGTAAGGGCGCGCACGAAGATATGACGCCCCCAATATTCCTTTAGGATAACGGGGAGAAGCCAATCTTCGCCTCGTTGATAGGTGAAAATGACATCATTTTTCCCATAAGCGGAGGCGATATTCATCCACGAATTAAAGCTACGATCTGCATAATGGTAGCCGACCGCATCGAAATGAAAAATAAATTTTAGCCCCATATCATCTAAACGGTAGGCGAGTTCAACGTCTTCGGCGCGACGAAATGAAGGATCAAAGCCACCTGCGTCAACCAGAAACTTGCGTTTGAGGGATGTATTGCCGGTATAGAATTGCCGAGCGGTCGCTTCCCATTCCTTGTTGAGCATGCTGTCATACTGTTTGACCAACATCGCTTGTTCCCAGCGGACCCAAGGGGCCATGTCGAAATCATCTGGTGTTAGCATGGGGCCTACGACCACGACATCTCCTTCACCGTGTTCGGCATGCATGGCCAAATGTTCGGTGATCAAGTTGGGGGTTGGATAGACATCGTCATCGATAAATAAAATATATTCCCCTTGCGCTTTTTGGTACCCCTTATTGCGTGCGACTGCGACTCCTTGATTTTCTTGGATGACAGGGGACAAATTTAAAGGGGTTTCTGCGTTTTGCAAATATTCATTTGTACCGTCTTGACTGCCATCTGATACAACAACCACTTCAAAGTGATTGGTGCCATAGTCTTGTTTTTCTAGACCGGAGAGAACTTTCTGTAGGCGGTCGAGTCGATTATAAGTAGGGAGAACAACGCTGATTTTATACATGTGGACCGATAAAAAAATAACAAAGATTACTTCTGATTGATAGATGGTGGTATTTCGTGGTCTGGTGTGGTGTTGATCGGATAATAGGTGAGTGTTTGTTTGTTGATGGGATACCCAAGGCTTTTGACTAGCCCTACCCAAGGATAAATGATGTGATTGAAGCCGATTCGTATCTTTTGAAGGCTACGCCATTTAAGGAGCCCTGACAATATTTTGCGTACACCTTGGTCGAAAATCCACTCTATGAAAAGATAGACTGCGTTGAGCCTATCGCCACAGCGCCAATATTTAGCGGTTGCTGCACCTGTGCCATAGGCGTAATTACGTTGGGTTTTTAAGATGTCGGCCCATCCACGCCAGTGACGGTGATAAACGATGGAATCGGGGGTAAAGATGATACGGCCGTTTTGACGGAGTACGCGGTATCCGAAATCTCGTTCAGGCCAAGAGCGAAAGGGGCCGCCTGCACCGAGCATCGTATCAAAGCCTCCGATCTTTTTGAGCGTCGCTCGTTTGATGCCCATATTGGCTCCGTGCCCAAAGCCTAGATTAAGGGGTGATTGTTCATAAACTTCGCGATTTATATTATCTTTTAGAGCCATGTGAATGGCATCTGTGTTGACGCGAGTGATGTGCTTTGGGACTGTCGGTTTATAGGTTTCGTCTTCAAGAACACGACCGAAGACGGCCGATGTACCCGGTTGGGAGAGTTCTTTGTGCATTTCTGTAACCCAATTTCGACAGACACGGCAATCATCATCTGTGAACAAAATGATAGGAGAACTGCCTTGAGCGACACCGATACTGCGCGCAACATTGGATCCTTTTGTGTTGCTTGGGACATAGTTTACGCGCGGATCGGCCGTTTGGAACGCTTTGATCGCGTTGTAGGTATCTCTATTGGTACTTTGATCGATTATCCAAAGTTTGAAGTTTGTGTAGCTGTTTTGCAGGATGCTCTCTATTGTTAGCTGGATAAGGTCGCCACGATTGCGTGTGGGGATGATAATATCTATGTCATACTCTTGATTATAGGTTTGATTCATCGGCCTAATTTAAGGTGAACAGCTGACTGATGGCGTGAATCATACAAAGATTGACCATATTTAAGCCAACAAATGGGACTAAAGAGGGAGATCGCCATACAGATTAAGAATCAACTCGTTTACCCGCAATGGAAATCACTTTGCCCGGAATCCCCACAACTGTGGCATCAGCTGGTACATCCTTGATGACAACCGCATTGGCACCAATTTGAGCATTGTTGCCAACTTTTAAATCGCCTAAGACGCGCGCCCCTGCACCGATGAAAACGTTGTCGCCGATGATAGGGAAGATATGTCCGGTACGCATGCCGATCGTCACATTGGCGATCACACTACAATTTTCCCCCATTTGGTGGGGCACAACCACAACTCCCCGAGGGTGGGCGATATAAAGCCCCCCACCAATATCTCCTCCCACCGCTATCTCTAATCCGTGCACATGATAGAGCCATTGAAGTGTCAAGTTTGTCATGCCCGGAATTCCTTTCGCTTTGCACCAAGAGCCCCAGCGAAACCACATCATGGCACGCAGAGAGGGATGTCGGTAAAGAAGTTTGAGAATTGTCAGGAAACCGAAATCATTGATATCCACAATGTTGGGGGGAGCAACCCAGCGGGCTGCGTCCATACGGAATTTTTCAAACATAATGACCTACTGTGACTAGTGAGTTTCTGATAATTCAAGCTGTTCTGATTGCAACGGCCGTAGCTCGGCGGCTGTGGCCGGGTCCGGTTGCCATGGCCAGCGCTTTACTTTTTGTGGGACCGGTTTTGCTAGAACCCGTTCCATAGATGACAACACTCCCATGCTTGCGCCGATATAGAGCATACTTTGGTCATTCCATGACATATCAACATAGGCAAAAATAAAGTGCATGATGATATAAATGGTCAATGTTAGCGCGATTGCACCTAAATTACCATGAGGCATACGCCAAACGACACGTGCCCCTGTCATAATGGCTAGTCCTATCATGTAAATCATAGCGATAAAGCCGCCCGCGCCGGTTTTCATCCACATCCACATAATTGAATTGTGCGTGATATATTCCCACCACACAAAGAAACTGATATCTGGCATTTGGTAAGCAATATAGAATTTTTTGCCAAAGCCAACTCCTGTAAGTGGTTCGGTCTGAATCGTAAAGAGGGTGTTTAGATTTTCAACATCCCGATATTCATTCGAGGCACGGTCTGCACTATTGGCGTCGTCTTCAGCAATGACTGATTTTACCGCCTGTACAGGGAATGCAAGAGGTCCTGAGCTGTTCCAAAATACAACCATATAGGCCAAGGCGATCATCACTAGTGGAGGCATGATTTGCCAGAAAAGCCATCGACGCTGATGGTAGAGAACGAACGCGAGAAATAGAAATGAGATACCAAGGGTTAGGAATGCGGCACGACGTTGTGACAAAATGTAAATAACCACAACCGGAATACACATAACCGGTAGAATGAGTCGCTTTCGTATTGAGCCTCCTACATAAACCCAGGACGCCATTAGGAAGACATACATAGTGTTCATGTGCTGTGATGCCGAGTGTTCAGAAATCGTTTGGAAGACGCGTGAGTCATATTTTTCACGCTCCCAAATATGGACCCACCAGTTCCCAATAATCCCTTCAGTAAAAAGCCCTAACATGATGGCCCACATTAGGATGTTATATTGATGTCGCTCTGTATAGGTATTGCTGCAGAGTAGAAACATTATCGTCAGGTAGAAGATGGCTCGTGATTCCCAAAGGGCGATGTCTATGGCCCCCCCTTGGCTTAACCCATAGACGATACCCAGAACGATGAATCCGGTAAAAGCCAATACGGCCCAAGTTAGTTCTGTTACATAGAATTTATATTCGCGACGAATCACCATACGTAAGATCCATACCCCAAGCGAGAAGACCAAACAAAGCTCAAGAGGGCTGAATGGGAGACTTGGGCTACTAACATAGAGTAATGATTCAGGGCTGGAAAAGTTCTTGTTAAACGGTAGCCACCAGCTCAGTTTTAGGTCTCCCATTAGTGTAAAGAACATGATGCAATAGGTTCCGTAACGTGGTTCGCGAATGATGGCGATAAAGGTCGCGATTAGCACGAGCCATGCGGCAGAAGAGGCGGAAACATCATTGTAATAGCTTTGTACTAACGCTTCCGATACTAAACCATAAGGAAGTGAGACCGTAAAGATTAGCATCAATGAGATCCAACCCCATTTGATGAGCTTGGCCTTGCGGGCTTCTTGAGGGCCGGTATTGTATTTGGGTGGGCGGATTGAGTTCTCTAACATAAGGATGACGTGATGGGGCTAAATTTGCCCTCCATAGATATAGAGATAAGCTATGATAACCGCAATGATAAACATGATGACTTGTCTGACCCACGGTTTTTTATCCCAGAGATAAATACCGAGAAAAAATGTACCGATGATAAACATGGCGAATGTGGTCATAGTTTTCAGAGAGAACTATCTAACAAAACATATTGTTAGATAGTGGCAGATTGACTAATCGATGGGTAGCATGTTGAGCAAAGTTGAAGGGGTGTACGTTTCGACCTGATTTAGAATAACCCCTAATAGGTTAAGGTGGCGCACTTCGTCTAGGGCTAATCGGACATAGCTACTTGATGTTGCACCTTGCTGAATGACGACACAGTTCATGTCGGCGAGGGAGGCTAAGGGGACCGATTCATTGGCAAATAGAATTGCGGGTAGGTCGAGAATGAGGTAGTCGAACCGCTCTGCTAGCTCGACAAAGATGTTTTTAAGCGCATCACTGCGGGCGAGAATCGGCCGTTGTTCTACCGATAGTTCACCGGACGGTAAAATGACTAAGTTCGGGTAATTGGTCAACACCAGAACATCATCTAACTCTGCACGGGCTTGGACAACCTCGCTGATCCCGTAACGGCCGGCATAAACGGATGTCCACCAATTTAAGTCGACAATACAGACATCGGCAGCGAGGTCATTGGCCATAATGGTGGCCAATGCTTGAGAGACATAGGTCACCCCCTCTTCGCGCAAGGCGGATATGATGCCCATTTTTTGTTCCAAATTGGTACGGCTTTCGATACGGCCCAATAATTGGCGCATGCTGTTGACCACTTTATTGGAAAATGTTACTTGGATTGAGCCATCAAGAGACTGCATTTGTAGAGAAGGGGTCGTGTTTTGTTGAAGAAGATTAATATCTTGAGCTTTTCTTTTTTGTCTACGCCACATAGTTGATTTATTACCTTGTATTGTTGCGTTGCTGAAGTCGGTGTGCGGGATCGATATGATCCGGCAATGTTAAAAGGTTATCGACCGAGTCTTTTTAAGATCGGTTGGAGTGTATCTTGTAAAATTTCCATATCCTCTTGTGGGATCGCCCGTGTCATTAAAATGAGGGCCGGATAGATGATCGCACTGACGGCGATCGGAATGGCGATGAAGTAGTCGCGTAAGTACCATGCGGCCGCACCCATGACTAGACCACAGAAGAACCCTTTGATCGCCACAATGAGATTTTCTCGGCCGAGATAGCCTCGTGGAAGTAAATATAGCCCAGCGGCTAACATGCCACCTTCGGTGAAAATGTAAGCCAAGGCACCACCGATCGCCCCATTGCCGAGATTGGCTTGGGCCCATGGAATGAGCAAAATGTCGAGAGGTATTGTCGCTACTGTGGCTACCGCCATAACCCGTGTCCAAGTATTTTGCAGATCGATTGAGATCAGGTATCGGCCGAGCAGGGTGTTTTGATAAGTCAGCAAAAGAACGATGCTGAGCACTGCTAAAATCGGCCCACTACCGGCAAATTCTTCCCCATAAAGCAAGACCACTAGCGAATCTGAGATGGCGAACATGCCAAGACCGATTGGAATGCTCAATAAGAGCAATAAATTGAAGCTTTTGCTAATGAATTGGGGCAAACTTTCAGATTCTTCTGAGTACATCCGTGAGAGGGCGGGGAAAATTGCGGTGATGAAGACGGTGGGAACGAACATCATTGTGCCGAACAAGCTGTCGGCACCACCATACCAGCCGAGCTGTGCTTCATCTTTGATTAAGAGCGAGATTACCACCATATCGATAGAGATATAAGCGGCCGCGAACAGGTTTGAAAGCATATAAGGGGTGCTTTCTTTTAGGATCGAAGGGACTTGGCTGAAATCGACGCTAAATTTGAGCGGGTGTATTTTGCGCAGGCCACGGAATTGCACGGCCGCGTTGATCAGATTGGCCAAGATAAGAATGGTAGCGATGGTGATGACATCGAATCCCAAGACCAGCGCCGCGATGGCCACAATCGTATAGAACAGCTTGCCGATAATATTGGCCAAAGAGATCTGCCCCATTTCTTCTAATCCCTGGAGACAAGCGGCACAAATCTGTACGAATTCATTGGCGAGAAACGAAATACCGATGACATAGATGACCTGAACCGTTTCATTCGGATAGCCGATCACATTGGCGAAGATCGCCATGGCGATATAGCTAACTAAGAACAATCCGGCACGGATGATGAGGGATAGACTAAATAGTTCTGACAGCCTCTCCGGTTTACGTGCGATTTCTTTCACCAGATAGATATCCATGCCAAAGGTGACCAAAATCGTGCCGATTGACCAGAGCGAACTCGCTAGATGGAGTTTGCCGATTGACTCGGGGCCGAGGTATCGGGGTAAAAAGATCGTGACTGCGAGGGTAAGTATCCAGGTGACAAGCTGAGAACCCATCAAGAAGCTGACATTTTTGGCGATTGTTTTGGCTGAGTTTTCTTCCATAAGGTGAATTGGGAGGTGGAATCATGAGCACCCAATCGGTTAAGTCGATTTGATGCTCGTGATGCAGTGTTCAAATCGGATTAGCTAGCCGCTTCCTGTTTCTTTTTCGACTTGGTCGATTTCGCGTTCGGCTTTTCTTTTTCCTTGTCTTCCCCTTTGTCTTTGCTCAATTTGGAGCTAACTTCTCTTATAAGACGGTCGATGAGCCCTTTGAGTCCTTTTTTCGCATCCTTGTCACTCAAATTGTCGATAACTGCCAGAACCGGTAAGTCGGTGACGTAGCGGGCATCGATGGGCAAGCGCATGGTTCTGTCGAGCAAACTGTTACCGATGATTCCGAGGACGGTCAATGTGATACCGACCGAAGCGAAGATCGCAACGATGGTGACCACGTCCTCTAAGTAAATCTCGGGGGTGGCCGGTTCGAGAGGGTAATCAACAATCGTATATGTTTGTTTGGTTGTCCCTTCAGCGATCACTTCTTGTAAGCGAATTTCTTCAAGGTTTTCTTCGGCTGTAATCAAGCGGTTATAAGATTGACCGACTTCAGTTTCGAGACGTTCGATTTGTAGCTGTTCAAGTGCCGGCCGGTTCCCGCGAAGCGGTTCGGGGTTTTGCAGTAAGAAGCTTTCGAGGTTGGCGATCGCCTCGTTGTATTCCGCTTCATATTCTGGAATAAGGTTTTCCAAGAAGACACGTGCTGAAATACTGTCTTGCTTATCAGAATCGATTTTCCACTGGATAAATGCGTTTACCGCACCTTCGGCGATTTTATGAGCGATTTCAGGGACGCGATAATCCGCTGTGAGCCGGACTTGATTGGCACCGAGTGGCAGAATGATCAAGGCGTCTCGTGTATCTTGAATCGTTTCTTCGATGGCGTCCTCACCGTCATCCATGCGCCCTTCAAGTGGGGTTTGTTGGACGATTAAACGGACAAAGGCATCGGTCTGCATCAATTCATTAAATTCATCAGATGTTGCTTGAGCCGGTGTGACCCAGTTGAAGCCACTGTCACCGATACCGGCCACATTTTCAAGCAGTGTGTCACTCTGGATAGAGATGACCCCTTCTGAGACATAATTGGGTTCTTCGAGAGCGAAATAGGTGAAGCAGGCGATCGTCATGACAAGGATCGGTGACAAATAAAGCCACGGGTGTTGGAAATAGCTTTCTAAGATACGGAATAGGGCCAATAACGTAATGTTAACCGGCTGTTTTTGGAAGGCGGCCGCATTGGTTTTGTCTGAAACGACCCGCTTATACTCAGGCCCATGATCGTCATCCACGACAGATTTTGTGGCACCATTCCCATTGGCTTGCTGGTTATTCATTTGTTGTAAGGCCGCGAGAGCCATTAGTAGTTCTTGGCTATTGAGTGATGGGGTGGCTTGGGGGGAAGGTTGTGGTGCGATCGAGGGAGGAGGTGGTGGGGTGGCTACCGGAGGAGGGGCTGATATGATCGAGTCGGTGGGTAGCGATGTGCTACGTTCGGCAACGGCCGGTGCCGGTGTGCTACTTTCGGCCATCACGACTACCGTTGACATGTCACTGTTGGCGTTGACCGGCCCATAGTCGGCCGTCATGTTTAGAAAACGGATTATTTCGCGCAATTCTGGATCTTCAGTCGCTTCAGAGGTGGTCAAAAACTGAGTAAATTCAGGATATTGGGCCAAATAGTGCAAATTCAGTTTCGCGGGCGGGTTGGCGACGATTTCGGCTCCTCTGGGTCCGATGATGGTTCCTTCGGCCGTGGTCATCAACATATGCGCATGAATGAGATAATCTTGGGCACGGGTCACACGCTTGTGAAAAAGGGCCTGATTGGGATTGCCTGTGGACATATCGACCCATTCCGGCCGGTTCAGATGTTGTGCCACATCGTTGATAAGCTCCTGTTTTAGGTACTCGATCCCACTTGCATGGAGTTCTAGGATCGGGAGCATGAGTTCTTGCGTTTGGGGAATTGCCATCGTTCGCTTCTTCCTTTATCAGTATCAATCAATCTGTTGGTGTCGGTTATTTTAAGATGCTTTGCCGTGAGCGAATTCGCTTTCTCTTGGCAAAGACCGGTAAGAGTCGTTGTAGTAAGTTTTGTTCTTCTTGAGATGAATCGTACGCGACCATGATCAAGATAGGCAAATTGGTTGTATTGGCCGCATCTAGAGGAACCATGATACGCTGGTTAAGAAATGATACGAGAATGAGTAAGACAATGCTAAGGCCGATCCCCGCGCCACTTAACAAGATCGCACCTCTTAAACGATCAACCGTGCCGGTAATCGGGACCGGATCGATCGGGCTGTCGATGATGATATACGATTGTACAACGGAGCTTTCAATTGTAGTGGTGGCTAACGACGTTGCATCACTTCGGTTTTTGGCATCTGCATATGACTCATCGGCGCGGTATAGAGCGGTTTCGAGTCGCTCGATTTGGTGGATTTCGATATCACGACGAACCAGTGAAATATCTTCTGGCGCGGGATGGGTTTCGATATAAGCCCTTAGCTCGGCTTCGATCAGATTACGTTGTTCTTCATAGTTGTCTACTAAAGCGACTAGTGTGCGATTGGCGTTTGCGGTGTCTTCGAGGGCGATATTGATTTTGTGATCAAGATACATATCGAAGATTTCTGCGAGTAGAACGGCCGTTAAATCGTAATTTTCATAGGTCATGATTAAAACGATTTGGTTGTCCGTTAGTACAATTGTTTGGAACCCATTTAAGATACTGTCGCCGATGCTTTCATTGTTGTCATAGGGAGTCCAATGTTCTGGCTTGTCAAACTCAGCTCGCTCAATTAACTCATCCATAAAAGGCTTTGTGTCGAGTAATCCCCACATTTCGCTGGCCATAAGTTGGGATGACGTAACAAATTCACTTTGACTGCGGTCGGTCGAGATGCTGATTTTTTGAATCAGCTCATTCGGCCGGATATGGATAGTCATACCGGTGACATACTGATCTTTGGTTGATGAAACCGCCGTCGCGATCAGCCCGAAAATTGTGAGGCTGATGGCCGGAATCAAATAAAGAATCGGATTGCGGAAATATGTTTCTAGAATGCGAATAAGAGCAAGTTGAAGCACAAGATTAAACCTAAACTGAGCTTTTCATTTTCAATTATGATTGTATGAAAATAACAGTTTTGCTTACAATTTATAGATTGTGATCAATACCTTCGCCACTTTTAGATACATGTGACAAAAGTTTTCCCTTTAGGGCCAATTTGTTCATTGAATTAAAAATATCTCAGGCTGTTCGCGCAACTATTTTTAATTCGCGCCAGATCAAAAGCCCCCCTCTCCCAACGGGAGAGGGGCTGGGGGAGAGGGGAAATCCACCTCCCCCAGCCCCTCCTTATAGGAGGGGAGCAAATCCAACTAGACCATTCACATTGGCGAAGGTATTGGTGATGTTTCCTAATTATATGGAATTGGTGGTGGGGGGGACATTACCGTAATATTTTGTAAGAGTACAGAGATGATAACAAATAGTTTGATGTGGTGAATAGCACTTAAGTGTTTACATATTTTCAATTATGAGCTTGTTGTTGGTGAAATACAATATAACGCTTACTTTACCTGCTTGGTGAAGCGGATTACAATGATTTATCATGATTTACCAAACTATTCACCATTATGTCACGACGGGACTCTGTTGGCGATTGTAAAAGGAGAAAACAATGTTCAAAGATACCAATGATGTGCGCGAACGCTTGAGTGCTCAGCAATATATCGCTTCAGAGGAAATCGCGACAGTTGTCTATTTGGCTCAAGAGCTAGGCAAACCGGTTTTGGCGGAGGGTCCGGCCGGTGTGGGTAAGACGGAGCTGGCAAAAGTGTGGGCGAGTGCGACCGGCCGGCCGTTGATTCGCTTACAGTGTTATGAAGGGTTAGATGAAAGCAAGGCTCTTTATGAATGGGAATATGCCAAGCAGATGTTGTATACACAGCTTTTGCGCGACACACTGAAGTCGGTTTTGGATGGGGCGAGCACATTGAAAGATGCGGCCGAGCGTCTTTCTAAAGAAGACAATGTCTTTTTCTCGGAAGAATTTCTGTTGCCACGGCCGTTGTTGACCGCCCTCATGTCTGAAGAGCCGGTTGTCTTGCTTATTGACGAAATTGATCGCGCTGATGTTGAGTTTGAGGCGTTTTTGCTAGAGATTCTGAGTGACTTCCAAGTAACTGTCCCAGAGCTTGGGACGATTAAAGCGCAACACCAGCCGATGGTTTTGTTGACCAGTAACAATACACGGGAATTAAGCGAAGCGCTTAAACGACGTTGTCTCTTCTTGCATGTCGATTATCCTAATTTCGAAAATGAGTTGAACATTGTTCGTTTGAAAGTGCCGGATTTGAGTGACCAAATGGCGGAGCAGGCGGTGAATGTGGTGCAAGAGCTACGCAAAATGAATTTGCGTAAGAACCCAAGTATTAGCGAGACGCTCGACTGGGCCCGCGCGTTGTTGACGCTCAATGCGACCAATATCGATAAAGACACCCTTGAAAACACCCTGACCGTCTTGCTCAAATATGAAGCGGATGTGCAACAAGCACAACGTCGCATGGGGTAGTTTATTTTGGATTGGGGTAATTCGCGTTTGATTTAGCGGTGCGAACCAACTTTGTGACGACTAATTTAGGGATGCCTGCACTTGGCCCATCAAGTGGATGCTTTGTTTTTCTAGATGCTTGAGTCATTTATGGGAAAGGCAGAGACGGGGAACAATTAAAAATGGATCAGCGAGTCATTGAATTTGTGCGGGGATTGCGCGCGGCCGGAGTACGGGTTTCGGTGGCGGAAAGCCGAGAAGCACTCGAAGCGGTCGGGATTATGGGAATTAATGATCGAGCTTTGTTTCGCGAAACGCTGCGAGCGACCATGATTAAGGAAGTGGATAGTTATCGCGTGTTTGACGAGCTGTTTCCACTTTACTTCCAAAGTGGTGAGCCCCCGTTGCAAAGCGTGTTTGATGATCTGGATGCTTCGGAAGAAGATATGTTGCGGGCGGCGATGCAGTCGCTGACCGGCCGTTTAGATAATTTGCTTGACTGGTTGATGAGTGGGGAGCCACCGACAAAGGAAGAGTTGGAGCGGATGGCTCAGCAAGCTGGGCGTCGCTGGGCGCGGGATCATCGGGATGCTCGCTGGATTACCCGTGAAATGATGAACGAAATGGGGTTCCAGCAGTTGCAAGAGAGGCTGGCCCAGCTTTATCAAAAGCTAAAAGAGATGGGGATGAGCGACGAAGCGATTATGAAGATTATGGGGGTCGTCGAAGCGAATCAGAAGATGCTAACCGAGTATATGGCCCAACAAGTTGGCTATCAGATTGCGCGGGATCGGGCGGAACGGCCGGACGAACTTTATGATACCGATTTGATGGGGAAATCATTTGATTCACTTAGCTCTTCAGAAAAAGTGGAATTACGTAAAGAACTCGGCCGTATGGTGAATCAGTTGCGCACGCGAGCCGCTTTGCGCCGCCGCCGTGGTTCGAACGGCAAGTTTGATGCCAAAAGCACGATTCGGGCTAGTCAGAAATTTGGTGGTGTGCCGCTCGAGCTTAAATTTAAGAAAAATAAGCAAAAACCGAGTTTGGTGCTGCTGATCGATGTGTCCGGTTCGCTACGTGACACTGTTGATTTCGCCTTACGGTTGATTTATGAGCTACAAGATCAAGTGTCGAAAGTGCGTAGTTTCGCTTTTTATCGCGATTTGGCTGAGATTACTGACATTATGGGGCGGCTTGATCCGAAGCATGATGATGAGATTTACCGGCCGGTGCGGAATGCGGTGAACGGGGGGCCGTATCAAACCGACTTAGGGAACGGGTTAGCCATCTTTTTCGAACAATATTTAGACGCGGTCAATAATCGATCAACCGTTATTGTGATTGGGGATGGGTGCAATAGTTACAATGACCCTCGCTCTGATTTGCTAAAAGAGCTACAGCGGCGGAGTAAGCGGCTGATTTGGTTTAATACTGAAAATCCATATGAGAAGCAAGATGATAGCGATATGGATATGTATGCGCCGTATTGTGATGCGATTTATCCGGTGCGGAATTTGCGCCAGCTATCAACGGCCGTTGATAAACTGTTGGTAGATAGTTAACCGGCGGCCGTGGTTTGAGAGGATGCTTAAATATCAGTGCAGCCTACAAATTTTGCTAGTCCTGCCGGATTTGGTGGGAGTTGATCAATTAAAGATTGTCATTCCCACGAAGGTGGGAATCCAACTCTATTTGAGCGGTGGATCCCCGCCTACGCGGGGATGACAGCCTTGTAAATCGACTGTTTCTGAACGATTTACGCTTATCCCACCCAATTCGGCAGTATCAGAAATTTTGTTGCCTTTCGTCTGTGTCATAGGGTTAAGAGGGGGCATTTGTTACATTTGGTGACAAAAAAGCGTGAAAATGTGACCGAATCATATATTGTCTTTGCTACACAAACTGGCTTCCCCATTATAATAATTTAACGAAAGCAAGGGCCTATGAATGTACCAGCACGGTTGGTTTTATTAAGCCTTATCGGAAATAGAGCGATAGGG